>JAGAWU010000011.1 GCA_017941235.1 Bacilli bacterium
TAATTATATGGCAGACATTCACACTTACGAACTCGAAGTTCCTGATATAATCCGTCTTTACCGATGCTTGTTATAATAACAAAAAACATAAAAATTTCAAATTTTTAAAATCTAAAATCTTTATGTTTAACATTATACATGTTATAATTATAATGGTGAAGTAAATGAAAAAGAAAACTAAAATATTTATATATATATTAGTAGGAGTACTGGCTAATATTTTGATTAGTGTACTTATAATAATAGGAAGTATACTTGTATTACCACTATTTTTTAAAACTAATGAGAAATATCATTTTGATGATATAGAAGAAAAAACAAATACAAGTTTTAAAACTTGTAAAATAATTAGTAGTAAAGATACACATGGTGGATTCTTAGGTGATGGAATTAAGGAAACTATATATAAATGTGATAAAACCTTTGATACTAGTGGTATTAAGAAAAATTGGAAAAAACTACCATTTAGTGAGAATTTAAATATTAAATTATATGGAGGAGCTATAAAAAATGGAATACAATATCCTGAAAAAGAAGACTATCCTATACCTAAAATAAAAAATGGATACTATTATTTTATAGATCAATACAGTAGAGAATATAAAGATATTAAAAATATTTATAGTGATGAAAAACTATTAAATAGATATTCTTATAATTTTACATTGACAGTATATGATATTGATAAAAATATATTATACTTTTATGAATTAGATACTTAATACAAAAAGAAACCAAATTTGGTTTCTTTTTGTGTATAAAATTAAAACTTATATTTTATTTTTTTACTTTTTATATATTCAGCGTCAAAATTATTTTCTCCGATGAAAAACTCTTCAGTGTATTCATAATCAATAAAATCATTAATAACTAAAAGATCTAAAACTTCATCTAAAGTTTCACATTGTTCATTATAATAAATAGTACCATTATCTTGTATTATTGATACTTCTATATTTACTTCTATTCCTCTATTTATTAGTTTTTTTATAGATTCATTTAAACTAATTAATGAAGCTTTTTGACTACTATTTATAGGTAAAGGTATTTCTAAAGTCATTTCTCTAAATTGTGAATTTTTAAATACAAAATTAACAAATCTTACTTTTATATCTTGACCAGAATAATTGCACTCAAACTCTCTTCCATAAATGCAGTGCAAAATATCATTAAAATTATCTTCGTGATAACCAGTACCATATTCTCCAGTAACTGAACTAGAATTATATCTAGACATAGTCTGAACAGGTGTTATAAGCGCAACTCCATTTAATTCATTAGGTAAAGAATCATCTAAAAGATTTTTATATTGTTCTTCTAAAGAAAATACAGAAGAGTCATTAATTACATTACACATATCTCTATAATATTTATAAAAAGAATCTATGTCATCAATAGTTTTCATACTTAATATTTTATTTTTTACTTTTTCTTCTACTATATCAATCGGTAAAACTTTACTATTAAGTTCATCCTCTTTTAAAATACCTAAATATATAATATGCATAATAATTATTTTTCTCATAATTACTTCATCAAAAATAATTTTATTATTTCTCATAAATATATATTTATAATGTACTTCTTTAAATAACAGTCTATTATTTTTGATATTATGAATTACTTCATCAAACATTTTATTATTACTAAATAAAGTGATAACTTCTTTACTAAATAAATCCTGTATCTTCATCTTATATACCTCTTATATAATTATATTATAACAAATAAAAAATGTTATTGTATACTAACTATTATTAAAATAAAAATTAGTAAAGTATGTTATACTTGTATTAAGGTGATTATATGAAAAAGAAAATTATATTTTTAATACTTTTATTATTTATAACAAGTGCTTGTAATAAACATGAAGTAAATAAGGTTAATAAAAAAGAAGATAGTACTACTGCTATTAAAGAGACTAAAAAGAATAAGAATAATTATGTTTCTTATAATGGTAATCTATCACTTAATGGTAATAATATAGTAAACCAATATAATGAGAATATTACTTTAAAGGGAGTAAGTTCACATGGTATTCAATGGTTTGGATATCTTATAACAGATGAAAATATTAAGGAATTAAAATCCTGGAATAGTAATGTCTTTAGAATAGCAATGTACACTAAAGAGGGTGGATACATTGATAATAAAAATATTTATGATGATGTAATAAAGTATATAGATTTAGTTATATCTAATGATATGTATGTAATAGTTGATTGGCACATATTAAGTGATAGTAATCCAAATAATTATAAGAATGATGCTATTGAGTTTTTTGATAAAATATCTTCTAAATATAAAAATACACCTAATATTATATATGAAATATGTAATGAACCTAATGGTGGTACTAATTGGAATGAAATAAAAAGTTATGCAACTGATGTCATTTCTGTTATAAGAAAAAATAGTAATAATATTGTAATAGTTGGAACACCTACATGGTCACATGATGTAGATAGTGTAATAAATAATAAAATAGATGATAAGAATACTATGTATGCACTTCATTTTTATACTGGTAGTCATAAAGAAGATTATAGAAATAAAGCAAAGAATGCATTAGATAACAATATACCTATATTTATTAGTGAATTTGGAGTAAGTGATGAAACTGGTAATGGTGGAGTATATTTAGATGAAGCTAATAAATGGATGAAATTTATTAATGATAATAATTTAAGTTATGTTAATTGGTCTTTAGCAGATAAAGATGAAAGTTCGGCACTATTAAAACCAAATAATAAAATTATTACTGATGATGCTCTATCAGAAAGTGGTAGATATATTAAAGATAAATTAAAAGAAAACACTAACAATTAAGTTAGTGTTTTTATTTAATTATATTTTAGTTACTTAATTTATCTTGATATAAACAAGTAATAATACTAATGATATAACAGCTATTATAATATGGTATAATGTGTATATAAATGTTAATTGTTGTAGCAATTAATCATAATTTTTAATGTTAAAACGCATTGCTTGTAGCAACGACTTCTTTATAATAAAATTATCTTGATGAAAGGAGAAATTGATTCAAATGTTAAAAGAAAACATAAAACAATTAAGAAAGCAAAAAGGACTTTCACAAGAAGAATTGAGCATTAAATTAAATGTTGTAAGACAAACAATATCAAAGTGGGAGCAAGGTTTATCAGTACCAGATGCAGAAATGTTGATTTCTATATCAGAAGTGTTTGATACACCAGTAAGTACATTACTTGGTGAAACTATTTCTGAAGAAAATCCAGATACATTAAAAGAAATATCTGAAAAATTAGAAATTATAAATTTACAATTAGCACAAAAAAGAGAAAGTAAACGAAAATTCTTACACTTACTATTTATAGGAATATGTATAATTCTAATTATGATTTTTCTTGGCATAACAACACTAGGTAATAATTATATGGAATGGGATTATAATGATCCAGAATTATCAATACTAGGTGTTGGAATTCATGCTTTCGTTTGGTTATTCATAAGAATAGCACCATTTGCTTTAATAGGTTCAATTGTAGGAATTTGTTTAACAAGAAAAAAGCATTAAAAATATACAAACAAAAACAGATGTAAATCTGTTTTTATTGTGATATAATTTTTAGTGAAAGTGATGGATATGAGAGAATTTTTAAATAATATTAGAAAAATGGATAATAATTTAAAATTTAAGAATAAAATAATTAATACTATTTTAATATTTTTACTTGGAATAGCACTAGGAATATTTTCTAAATGGTTAGATAATTTATCTATTGATAGTTCAATATGGTGGATGAATATTATTGAAAAACTTGATTTAAATAATTTCTTTTCTGAAATGGCTATTTGGTTATTTATTGCTATTAGTATTTCAGTATTTAGTAAGTCTCCTTTAAGAGCTAGTATTAATGTTTTCATATTTTTTATAGGAATGTGCATAAGCTACCACTTATATACAATCATATTTAGTGGATTTAATCCAAATAATTATATGATGATATGGTATGGATTTACTATAGTATCTCCAATACTTGCATTTATATGTTGGTATAGTAAAAGTGAAAATAAACTATCCATTATTATTAGTAGTTTAATAATATTTGTAATGTTTACAAGTTGTTTTAGTATTGGAATGTGGTATTTTGATATTAAAGGTATTTTATATTCTTTAATATTTATATCAACCTGTATTATTTTATATAAAAAGCCATTTAATATAATAGTAAGTTTAATTATAGGCTTAATTCTATCATTTGTAATAAGAATACCTTTTATAAGTGGTTAACTTTATACCACTTTTTATTATACTTAAAAAATAAAATTAACAATTATAATTATAATTTTAACAAAAAAAATAATTTTTTTTAATTTTGTAACCTACTTGTAACTTTCAATGCAATATAATTTCATTGTGAAAAGGAGGAAAACGCAATTATGGAAATTTTAAAAGTAGAAAATTTAACCAAAGTTTATGGTAAAGATACAACTAAAGTAGTTGCTTTAGATCATGTATCATTTTCTGTTGAAAAAGGAGAGTTTGTTGCAATAGTTGGTGCATCAGGTTCTGGAAAATCAACATTATTACATTTAATTGGAGGTGTTGATAGACCAACATCCGGAAAGGTTTATATTGATGGAAAGGATATTTTCAATTTTAATGATGATAAACTAGCTATATTTAGAAGAAGACAAATTGGATTAATATATCAATTTTATAATTTAATTCCAACGCTAAATGTTGAAGAAAATATTACCCTTCCTTTATCATTAGATAATCGTGAAGTTAATAAAGAAGTATTAAACAATATGTTGAAACTATTAGGAATTCAAAATAGAAGAAATCATCTTCCTAATGAATTATCCGGAGGCCAACAACAAAGAACAAGTATTGGTAGAGCTCTAATTACTAATCCTACAATTATACTTGCAGATGAGCCTACAGGAAACTTAGATTCAAAATCAAGCGATGAGATAGTTGCATTATTACAAAAATCTAATAAAGAATTAAAACAAACAATTATTATGATTACACATAATATGGAGATAGCAAAAGCTGCTGATAGAATAATTAAAATAGAAGATGGAAAAATTGTTGAGGGGGTATAAAAATGAACTTGCTTAACAAATTGACTACAAAAAGTTTAAAATTAAACAAGAAAAGAACAATAGTTACTATTATTGGTATTATACTCTCTGTAGCACTTTTAACTGCAGTTACTTCAATGTACGCTAGTGGTATTAAATCATTAATAAATTTTGAAATTAAAGAAGAAGGAAATTACCATGTATGTTATCGTAATGTTCCTGTTGAAGATTTATATATATTTAAAAATAATAGGGGTATTTCTAATTATAATGTTACTAAAAATTTAGGCTATGCTAATATTAGTGTAAAAACGCAGAATAAACCTTATGCATTTATAAAACAATTTACTAAAGATTCTTTAAATAATTTAGCTATTAATTTAGTTAGTGGAAGACTTCCAGAAAACGAAAATGAAATACTAATTCCAACACATTTAAAAACAAATGGTAGAAACTTTTTAAATGTGGGTGATACTATAACTTTAAATGTTGGAAAAAGAGTTGATTTGGATGGGAAAATATTAACACAAGATGATCCCTATAATAGTGAATCGAGTCAAGAAGAAATAATAGACACTATTTCTAAGACATATAAAGTAGTTGGTATTATGGAAAATAGTTCAAGAAGTATTGAAAGTTTTTCTACCGCAGGATATACATTTGTTACATTCATCAGTAATGATCAGCTATCTGGAAATGTTGATGTATATGCAGAATATAATGATAGTTCAATAAAAAATTGGACTAAAGTTACTGCTAATATTTTAGAGGTTGATGAGAATATTTTTAAAAATTATGTTGATGGTAATATTAAAAATGAGAAAATGCAAAATAAAATAAATTCTGAGATGGCAAAAGCAAAGTATGATTTTATTTTTAATGAGTATTTAATTGGATTAGAGACAGATCCAATAAAAACAAGTGGTATTGAAGGGTTAGGTACAGTATTATGCATTGTTCTAGCAATTATTGTATTTGCGTCAGTATTTTGTATAAAAAATAGTTTTGATATTTCTATTACCGAAAAGATTAAGCAATATGGAATGTTGAGAAGTATTGGTGCTACTAAAAAGCAAATTAGAAGAAATGTATTTTATGAAGCTACAATATTAGGACTTATTGGTATTCCACTTGGTTTAATTGTTGGTATTCTTGCTTCATTTATATTAGTAATTGTATCTAATTATTTCTTAAATGGTTTTTATGTTGAATATTTGAAACTTGTTTTCACTATTTCACCTGTTGCAATTTTAGTTGCAATTATACTTGGAATTATCACTGTTTATTCTTCAGCGTTTAGAGCTGCAAGAAAAGCATCTAAGGTTTCACCAATTGATTCAATAAAAAATAGTGGAAGTATTAAAATTAATGCCCAAAAAATTAAAACACCAAAATTTATTAGGAAAATATTTGGTATAGGTGGAGAAATATCATATAAAAATTTAAAAAGGAATAAAAAGAAATTTAGAACAACTGTTATTTCAATTTCGGTTTCAGTATTTATTTTTATAGCACTATCTAGTTTTATGAGTATGTCATATAAAGAAGTAGATGATAGATTAAAAGTTTTAGAATATAATATTCTTTTAAATGGTTCTATAAATAATAATATAGATAGATATAATAAATATTTGGAAACAACAAAATTAGATAATATTAACGATTATACAATTCTAAGATTTATGCAATATGAAGTTAAGAATCTTAAATATAATAAAGAATATTTGGAATGGTCAAATCTAAAAAATGATGATTTATTAACTAATGATTCTACACAATATTTAAACATATATGCATTAGGTTCTAGTCAATATAAGAAATATATTAAATCATTAGGTCTTGAATATGAAGATATAAAAGATAAAGCCATTGTAATTGATCATGCTATAGTAAGCAGAAATACTAATAACGATGGTGAAGCTGAAAATAAATATATGAGAGTTTATGATTATAATCCAAAAGACGTTATTGTCAATACGACACATGATAAAACATTAATAGTTGGCTATGTTACAGATCATAAACCATTTGGTTTAAAAAATAATGATATGCAATATTTAATCGTAAGTGATGAAATGTTTGATAATTTAATGTCAAATAAAATAATAGATAATGTTAGCATATTCTATAAATCTAGTAATGCATCAAAATTGCAGGATGATATAGATCATTATTTAAATGGTGATACATATTATCATGTTGATAATGTAGAAAAAAATGCTAAAACAATGAATAATATTTTCACATTAGTTGCTATATTTTTATACGGATTTATTATAGTAATTTCTTTAATAGGTATTACAAATATATTTAATACAATAACTACTAATATGGAATTAAGAAAACCAGAATTTGCTATGTTAAAATCAATTGGAATGACAACAAAAGAATTTAATAGAATGATTAGATTGGAAACATTATTTATGGGTATGAAAGCACTATTAATAGGTATACCAATAGGTGTAGCATTATCTTATATAATTTATTATTTTTTAGTAAGAGAGTCAGGTATGCCATATACTTTACCGATTGTACCAATAATAATATCAATATTAGTAGTATTTATACTTATTTCATTGATTATGAAGTACTCAATTAATAAAATAAAAAAACAAAATACTATTGAAACAATTAGAAATGAAAATATCTAATTTAATGTAAGGAGCGAAAGCTCCTTATATTGTGTTATAATATTAAGTACGAAAGGAGTTATATATATGAATATTTTATTAGTTGAAGATACAGAATCAATTATTAAAGGATTAAAATATTCTTTCGAAAAGAACAATTATAACTTAGTTGTAAAATCTACTGTTAAAGATACAAGAGAATATTTATCAAATAACTTCGACGTAGATTTAATAATACTTGATATTACTTTACCTGATGGAAATGGATTTGAATTGTTTAAAGATACTATTAAAGAATTTAATATTCCAACAATATTTTTAACAGCAAAAGATGATGAAGATGATATTGTTAAAGGATTAAATGTTGGTGCTGAAGATTATATTACTAAACCTTTTAGTACTAAAGAATTACTTGCAAGGATAAATCGAATATTGTTAAGATCAAAAAAGAAAAACATTATAAAAATAAAAGATATTTCTTTTGATATGGATAAACAAATATTAACTAAAAATGATGAAGTAATAAATCTTACAGCACTTGAATTAAAATTAGTGAATCTATTATTTACTAATTTAAATAAAGTAGTAAATAGAAATCTTATATTAGATAAGATTTGGGAGTGGACTGGTAATTATGTTGATGATCATACAGTTACAGTTTATTTTAAAAGAATAAGAGAAAAGATGAAAACAGACATAATAATAACTATAAAAGGTATGGGGTATAGAATTGATGAAGAATAAAATTAGATTAAAAGAATACTTTATTTCTACAATTATAATTTCAATATTTTTATGTTTATTATTTCTTATATTAAATATCTATGAGTACCACTCATACACAAAAAACTTTAATAATAAGATTAGTTCTATTGTAAGTATTTTAAAATATGAATATCCTAATATAACAGATACAGAAATAATTAAAATATTAAATGATAATAATAATGAATCTACAGATTTTTTTGAGAAATACTCAATAGATTTAAACAGCACCTCAATTCTAATAAACAATGATACACAATTTCATAAATTTTTAATAGTTAACATTTCTTTTCTTGTTATCTCAATCATTATATTATTAATTATATTTATTAGATATAATCATAAAAAAGAAAAAGATATTAAAGATATTATAAAATGTATAGAACAAATTAATAGAAAGAATTATGAATTACAAATAGATTCAATATCTGAAGATGAATTATCTATATTAAAAAATGAAATATATAAAACAACAATAATGTTAAAAGAAACAGCAGAAAATTCAAATAAAGATAAAATAAATTTAAAAAAGTCACTTGAAGATATATCACATCAATTAAAAACCCCTCTTACAAGTATACTAGTTATGTTAGATAATATTATAGAAGATGAAGATATGGATTCACGTGTTAGAAATGAATTTATAATTGATATTAAAAGAAATGTTGTGAATATTAATTTCTTAGTGCAATCAATACTAAAACTGTCAAAATTTGATTCTAATACAATTAATTTTATAAAGAATAAAAACAGTATTAAAAACATAATAGAAGAATCAATTAAAAATGTGTCACCATTATGTGATTTAAAAAATGTTAACATAATATTTAATAATAAAAAAGATTCAAAAATTGTATGTGATTACAAATGGCAAGTAGAAGCAATCACAAATATATTAAAGAATGCAATAGATCATTCAAAAGATGGTGGTAAAGTAATAATTAATGAAGATGATAACAATGTATATTCATTAATAGAAATAATTAATTATGGTCAAGCTATTTCTAAAAAGGATATAAGACATATATTTGAAAGATTCTATAAAGGAGATAATGCTAAATCAGATAGTATTGGAATAGGTCTTTCTTTGGCAAAAACAATTATAGAAGAAAATAATGGAAATATTAGTGTTGAATCTAATGAAAAAGAAACTAAGTTTAGTATAAAGTATTTTAAAGTTTAAAAAGCCAGGTAAATCCTGGCTTTTATGATATAATTTTATTAGGTGATGTTATGAGTAAATATTACGAAGCATATGATAAAAGATATAAACAAGTACATAGTAAAGGACTAGCTTGGTCTACTAACACTAATACTAGAAATAGGTTGTGGTGAGGGAAGAGATGCCAGATATTTATTAAATAAAAATTATAATGTCATAGCAACCGATATATCAAAATAAGTACTTTTGTAGAATTTTGCTCTCTTCCCCCTGAAGAGAGCAATAATATAAAAATACCCACAAAATAAAGGGTTTAATTATATCAAAATAGAATTAGGTACCAATTAGGTACCATTTTTATTTGAAAAACAAAATATTAATTAGAAATTATATGGATTTTAAAAAAGGAGAATTTTTACGCATAATAATTTGACACAATACTCAGCATAATTATTTAAAAAAGTTAAAAGTTATTGTATAATTAGATTAATATAGTATAATAAGCTTTTATAAGTGGTGGTGAAAAAATGTATTCAAAAAAATTGGCTGTATCTAACATAATTTATGCTATTACTTCTTCTACAGAAATGCACTTTCAGGAGAAAATGTTTGAATTGATAGATACTATTTGTAAGTATAAAGGAGTTGAATTTGAAAGGGTACAACCTGCTAATGGTGATGCAAAAAATGACGGATGGATACCAGCAAAAAATATATATTTTGCAATGTATTCGCCAAGTGATAAAAACCTTTCACAAATTGCCCAAATAAATAATAAACTAAGCTCAGATTTAGATGGATTATGTGACCATGTCTATAACAAAGGACATTGGGGAGGATGTATTAATGAGTTTTATCTAATCGTTAATACACATGATAAAGAAATGCCTGCAGATCCTGACAGATTAAATGATAAAACTATTGCCGAAATTAAAAGTAAATATAATAAGGACTTTGTTGTCAAAGTTATGGCTGCTAAAAGCATAAGTAGTTATTTAATAGATTGTGATGAGAATTTGCTTGAAAAATTAAAAGTAGCTTTAGATGTTTACACTGTTGAACATGCTATTTCTATACCGGAAATTCATGACTTTATTGATGAATATGTAAGCTATTTGGCAATTCAAAATTTAGAATCAAATGGAACTGATTTTAATAGAATTCAAATAGATAAGAAGATAGATTTAAATAATTTACAAAATTTAAAGGAAAACATTATTAATAAGATGGATGCAGCTGAAAGAGTTGAAAAGTATTTGAATACAATGAATTCTGAAGGTTGGAATGATAATAGTTGGCTTGAGACAAAAAACTATGTAATAAGCAAATATAATGAACTTTCCAAGTCATATAGTGGTGAAGACTTATATAACAAACTATTAGATGAATTATTATGCAATGAAAAATTAATTGGATATAAATCTGTTATATTAGAAGCCATAGTGATTGATATTTTTATTAAATGTGATATTTTTGCAAAGGAGTGATAAAAATGGTTTTACCAGATAAATATACTGAACCTAATAATAGTTTATTTTATTTAGGATCTTATATTTTGAAAATTGTTGCCAGTAAAAAATTGGAACTTGCAGAAATATGGATTAAATTTAAGAAAGAAACATCTAATACTGTATCATATAATAGATTTTTACAAACCTTAATTTATTTGTATAGTATTGGTTCAATAACATATACAGAAGAAGGTGAAATATATAATGAAAATATTAAATATTGAAATATATTCCCCAAGTCATGAATTATTGCGTGAAGTTAAATTTAATGAAAAAGGTTTATCGGTAATATATGGAGATGTCGAAAAGCCAAAATCAGAAAATGAGACATCAAATAGTATTGGTAAAACAGTTTTGTTAAAGATGATTAATTTAGTATTTGGTGCCAAAAATAGTGGAAATGATACAATTAAAGGGTTAAATGATTATATTGTTAAAGCTACTGTAAAATTAGATAATGCAATACATAATGTTGAACTTACAATTGGTGATTCGAAAAATTACTATATTGATCATGAAAAATATACTTATACTAAGTATAAAGAAGCGTTGAATATTAAAAGAGATTTATTGAGTAAACAAATAATGCTAGAAAAAAGAAAAAATTTGATTTCAAATTTATCAACTAAGGCTAATAAAGAAGATATATCAACTGTTTTGAAATTATTATATTTAGATAATATCAATCTTGTCTTTAGAAAAATTAAAAAGTTACAAGATAATATTGACTTAATTGCTAAATTTAATAATTCAAATAAAGATGATGTAAAAAACGTAGAACGTGAATTATTTGATCTTGAAATGAAAAAAAAGAAAGTTGATTTTGAATTAGAATCATTAAGTGAAAGAATTAAAAAATTAAAAGTATCTGAGGAAATAAAAGATATATCTCAACAAAGAGTTGAATTAGATCAAAACATCAAATCTAAAAGTGAACTTGTTAAGATAAATAGTTTACGAATTGAGAACTATTCTCAATTAATAAATGATGCTAAAAAATCAGATATAACTGCTTTAGATGTAACTAAAATATATGAAAATGCTAAAATCGAAATTCCATCATTAATCAAGAAAAAACTTGAGGAAGTAGAAAAATTTTATCTAAGTCTATCTGAAGATAAGATTAATTTATACTCAAGGCAAATTTCAAATCTAGAGAAAAAAAACAAACAATTAATGCAAGAATTAGCTGTAGAAAGTGCTGAATTAGATAGATTATCAGAAATAATATCTATAAATGCATCTGTGCTTGAAGCTATCAAAATATATGATTTAAAATCAAAAGAAAAGATGGATATAGATACATCTATTGCTGAAATAAATGGTAAAATGGCAAAGATAAATGATTCTAAAAATATTAAGTCCGAAATAGATGTCGAATTAATAAAATTGGAAGAAGAATTTAATGAAACTAAAGAATTAATAGGAAATTATAAAGAATTCATATATAAAATTGTTGGAAAAATATATGGTGATAATAGACAACCTTATTTAAATATAAGTCCTACTGATTCTAACAGAAAATATAAAACTATGCCTGTAACTATTGAATTGAATTATGATGGTGATTCGGGAGAAGGATTAACTTCTTCAAAGTATCTAATTTTTGATTATCTTATAATGAATTATAATAATGAAATAAATGTTTTAATTGAAGATTCCTCATGTTTTGAAGCAATAGACAGGAGACAAATAAAGAACATAATTAATGAGGGAATAGATATATCAAATAAAAAAGATAAACAATATATTATTTCATTAAATAAATACTTGCTAGATGATAGCGAATTTATTAAAGATTATATTGTAGTGTCACTTAATGAAAATGATACATTGTTAAATATAAAATTTTAGTTGATTTTGTTGTTAAAATTAATTATTTCTAATTTATAATGATATGAGATGAAAAAAGACTAGGAGAAATCCTAGTTTTTAATTTAATTTGTAAATAAGCTCAACTACTTCGTTTAATGCTGAATTAAATAGATGCGTATAAGTGTTTAATGTTTCTTCTATTTTAGTATGACCTAGATATTTAGCCACTACAGTAATATTAGCTCCATTATTAACAAGTAGAGACGCACATGAGTGTCTGAAATCATGGATCCTAATTTGAGGTACATCAGCTAATTTACAGTTACGATTTTTTCTTGCTGTAATAGTATTACTAGCTACAGGGAAAACATCACCAATAACAAAGTAATCATCATTATCCATACTCTTTAGATACCTCGTTTTTGAGTATTTTAAGGTCATATAAGAGAACTTTGTTAAGTAGCAGGGTTCTTATACTACTTTTAGTCTTTGGAGTGGAGAATTGAAACTCTTCAACAGAAATAAATTGTTTCCATTGATCATAAGTAAAATACATCATTTCTTTTGGTATATCAGAAGCATTACTAAACTTAGTCATTTTATTATAAACCTTATTAAGATTGAAATCATACCATGTCATAGCAAAGTTCAATACTGATTTTAGAAATTTTAATATATCGTTTTTATATCGTGTTGAAATATTAATTTCATTCATTTGTTTCTTCCAATTATCATAGTGATTGATATTAAAATCTTTTAATTTAATATTTAATAGACTTTTTAAATGAGTTCTTTTATTTCCGTAATTATATAGAGTAGTAGGTTTAACTTCAATAGTAGAAGTTCTATTCTCAATGAATATATTAATCATTTCATCTAAAGTTATTTTATCCATATTCTCATGTCTATGTATTTTTAACCTAAATTCAAGTTCTGCATCTTCTGCTTCTTTTTTAGTAGCAAATTTACCAGATTTATATTGTGCATTTCTACCGTCAATATCTTGATATCTAACCCTAAAGAACCAGACGCGGCCATCTTTAGTTTTACCAGTTTTTGCTTTATAAACTCCCATTATATCATCATCTCCTTGTGTGAATAAAAGCATAGTGATATAATGTAAATGGAAACCCAATTACATTATTAAAATGTTAAAGTTGTGCTAAACTTTTATTTGTGTTTCTATTGGATCTACTGCGTCAACAGTAGGTCTTTTTATATGCTATTACAAGTGTGTTGTAATGTTAGCATACTTTAGAAACTTAATCAAATAGTTTATATCTATCTGACTGTATTCAATATATCACAAAAATTACTAAAATCAACCAAATGAGAGTAAGTTGATAGTAAATGAGAGTAGGTTAATAGCTAATGACAGTTAAGTGACAGTAATTGATAGTAAGATGACAGTTAATGAGAGTTAAAAGTATGCTATAGTGATTGTAGTTGTATATAGAATATACTGTTATTATTTAAAAATTCACAGTATAGTTTATTGCAATTAATTATAAAAGTTTAGCACACTTTAAATAGATAATAGAAAGGGATGAAAAAATGAATAGCGAAAAATTAAATGCTGAACAAATATTAGAAGTTGCATCAAGTCAATGGGCTACTGCAAAAGATATAATGTTACTTGGTAGTGTAGGTAGAAATAAAGCGTATGCAATTAGAAGTGAAATAGCGTTAGCATTATATAGTGATAATACTAAACTTAGAAATAGAGGCTTAGTGCCTATGGTGGAAGTATTAAAATACTTTGGTATAGATCTAAACTATTTAAAAGATGTTTTAACATTACACAAATAAGTATCCCCCCAGGGATAACTCTTTTTGTTTAAGTAAATTTACATACCGACCTGCCACCTACATTCACACAATTATAAATTTTCCGTGAGTTTTTTGGAAAATAATTGTTAAATGAAATAACAATGTTTTCAATATCAAATTAAAACCAAAATAAAATCAAATTTAAATCAAGATATAATCAATTTTAAATCAAAATTAAATCAAACTAAAACCAAATGAAATGATTCACCTCCTAGGATAAGGATAAAGGATAAGGATATGGATATGGATAAGAATAAGAAAAGAATAAAGAATATATTTTATTGTACTATTACTACTACAATAAAAAATATTAGCAATGGCTAATACTTTATTTGTTTTAAAATTAATGGCTCTTCATTAATGACTTCTAATGCATACTTTATTTTTAATAATTTAAAAACTTCTATTTTTACTTTTTCATAATCTTCGTTAAAAAAGTTAATAACATCAGCTGCAGAATTATAATGTTGTTTGAAACTTCCTTTCCACATTGCATCACGATAAAATGAATTAGCAATATAAAATGCTATTACTTCTGGCATAATATAGTCTTCTATAAATTTATCATAGTTATTATTAAATGGAATAAGAATCTTTTTAAAGTCTTTATCACTAATATCACCATTAACAGTTTTTCTAAACATATTGACCTCCAAACTGTTGTATTAATCACTTAAAATGAAGAATTAGTCAAGATAATTGGTGAAAAAAGGGATAATGAATAGGATTAAATAAGTTTTTATGATAAAATAGTATTGTAAGTGAGGTAATTATCATGGAGAAATCAATTCAAAATAAAATAGATGCTATATGGCTGGATTTTGCTAATGGTGGAATGACAGATCCATTATCAGTAATTAAGCAAATGACATATTTGTTATTTATAAAAGGTCTAGATGAAGTTGAAACAAACAATGAACAAACAGAACAAATATTAGGCGTTAAATTTAAAAGAATTTTTGATGAAGAACATCAAGATTGTAGGTGGAGTAAATTTAAAAACTTATCAGCACCTGAAATGTATAATTTGATGTCAACAAAGATATTTCCATTTATTAAAAATATGAAAGCTGATAAAGATTCTTCATTTTCTAGATACATGGAAAAAGCAATGTTTATGGTTCCAAGTGCATTAGTGTTAGAAAAAGTGGTTACAAAATTAGATTCTATACCAATGAAAGATAGAGATACAAAGGGAGATATCTATGAGTATTTACTTTCAAAATTATCAACTGCTGGAAGAAATGGTCAATTTAGAACACCAAGACATATTATTAAAATGATGGTTGAATTAGTTAAGCCAACACCAAATGATGTAATATGTGATCCTGCTTGTGGAACAGGCGGATTCTTATTAGAAGCTAGTGAATACTTGAGAAAGAATCATTCTGAGTTATTTGATAGCGATAGCAAAAAACATCACTTTAACAATAATATGTTTTATGGGTTTGATACTGATGATACAATGCTTAGTATCAGTGCCATGAATATGATCATGCATGGTATTGATAATCCAAATATCGAATATAAGGACTCTGCCTCTGGAGAAAATACAGACACAGATAAATACTCATTAATTTTAGCAAATCCTCCATTTAAAGGATCAATTGATGAATCAACAATAGCACCATCATTATCAAAAATATGTAATACTAAAAAAACAGAACTATTATTTTTAGCATTATTTGTAAGATCATTAAGAATCGGTGGTAGATGTGCGTGTATAGTACCAGATGGTGTATTATCTGGAAATAGTAATGCCCATAAAGCTATTAGAAAAGAAATAATTGAAAATAATAAATTAGAGGCAGTTATCTCAATGCCAAGTGGGATTTTTCAGCCATATGCTGGAGTATCGACCGCTGTATTAATATTTACAAAGACTACAACGGGTGGAACAGATAAAGTATGGTTCTATGATATGACTGCAGATGGATATAGTTTGGATGCTAGAAGAATTCCAATTAAATCAGATGATATTCCAGATATAATTGAAAGATATAATAATCTTGAAAAAGAAAATGATAGAATGAAAACAGAAAAATCTTTTTTTGTAGATAAAGAAGAAATAATGAAAAGTGGATATAATTTATTAATAAATAAATATAAGAAAGTTATTCATGAAAGAGTTGAATATGAAAATCCAAAAATAATATTTAAACAAATTACTGATATGGATTATGAATTTAAAGAAAAACTTAAAGAATTAGAGGAATTATTATGAAATTTAACGAAGTGTTTATAGATGATACTAAGAATGTATCGCGTATAGATAGTAAAGAATTTAATCAAAAGGGTAACATTGCTATTATTGACCAAGGAAAAGAGTTGATTGCCGGATATACAGATGTGCAATATCCAAAAGTGTGCTGTGATGAGAGAATTATATTTGGTGATCACACAAGAATTTTTAAATATATCGATTTTCCATTTGTTTGTGGTGCGGACGGAACAAAAGTACTTAAAGTAATTGATCCTAATAAAGTAAATTGCAAATATATGTATTATTACTTATTATCAAGTTTTATTCCAAATACTGGTTACAACAGGCATTTTAAATGGGTTAAAGAATTGGATTTTAAGATTCCAAAATATGATGAACAGTTAGTTATAGTGAATAAACTCGATAAAATAGAAGAATTGATTAAAATAAGAAAAGATCAGATAAAAAAGCTTGAGGAATTACAATCTGCATTAATGCAAGAATACTTTGAATAAGAGTATTCTTTTTTATTATAATTACTCGATTATTAGGTAAAAATTGTAATTTTGTGTTAAAATTATATTGTAATGTTTTGTAGGAGTTGGGATTATGATTTCAAATTTCGATTTTGTTATTGATAATAGATTGGATGACATTAAAAACACTTGTATAGAAGCAGAAAAAGGATTAATGGTAACTTCAACCACTTGCGCTATTATGTCTAGAAAAGCTCTTGAATTAGGTGTTAAATGGGTGTTTGGAGTGGATGGAGAATTAACTATACCATATCAACAAACCTTAGCAACTCTAATCTATGACAGGAATTTTAAAAGTATTGTTGATAGTGGACTATTTAAAAAGATAGTATATATTCAAAAATTAGGTAATAAAGCAGTACATAGCAATAAAAAAGTTAGTAAAGAAGAAGCTGTACTTGCTCTTAAGAATCTTCATGACTTTATGTTATGGATCACGTATCTATATTGTGATGAATATAAAGATCATAAATTTGATGAAAGTATTATTCCAAATCCAGAAAATAATAAATCATTAGAGAAAGAAAAATTAGAATTATTACAAAAAATAGAAGTTAATGAAAAAACAATTGAACAGTTGCAGAAACAATATGAAGAATTAAGAAATGAATCTACTATAAACAGAAAAGAAAAACAAAACTCAATTCCATTTGATATTAAAGACATATCAGAATTTAAGACTCGTAAGCAATATATAGATTTAGATCTTGAAATAGCAGGTTGGGAATTTAATAGTAATATTATTGAGGAAGATCCTGTGACAGGGATGCCTAATGCATCTGAAGAGGGATATGTAGATTATGTATTAATGGGCGCAAATGGAAAGCCAGTTGGATTAGTAGAAGCCAAGAAAACTTCTAAAGATGCTAGAGTTGGTCAGCAACAAGCTAAGATATATGCTGATTGTTTAGAAAAGAAATATGGACAAAGACCGGTTATATTCTTTAGTAATGGATTTGATATATTTATGTGGGATGATGTAAATTATCCATATAGAAAAGTATCAGGATACTATACCCAAGACGAATTACAGTTATTAATTGATAGAAGAACATTAAAGAAAGATTTAAAACATATTTCAATAGATGATAATATAACAAATAGGACATATCAACAAGAAGCTATAAAAGCATACTGTGAAGATTTAAATAATCATCAAAGAAAAGGTTTGTTAGTAATGGCAACAGGAACTGGTAAAACAAGAACTGCTGTTTCTATTGTTGATGTATTAACAAATAATAATTGGGTTAAAAATGTATTATTCTTAGCTGATAGAGCAGAATTAGTAAAGCAAGCAAAAAGAGCATTTAATAAATTAATGCCATCTTTATCAACTATTAATCTATTAAATGAAAAAGAAAATGCTGAAAATGCTAGAATGGTATTTTCAACATATCAAACAATGATGAATGCCATCGATGAAGTAAAAACAAAAGATGATAAAAAACTATTTACAGTTGGTCACTTTGATTTAATAATAGTTGATGAAGCTCATAGAAGTATTTATAAAAAATATCAAGCAATATTTGATTATTTTGATGGATATCTATTAGGATTAACTGCAACACCAAGAAGTGACATCGATAAAAATACTTATAAAATATTTGAATTACAAGATAATGTTCCTACATACTCTTATGAATATGAAGAAGCAGTTGCTAACGGATTCTTAGTTGATTATCATACTATAGAATGTTCAACTAACTTCATAGAAAGAGGAATAAAATATAATGAATTATCTGATGAAGATAAGGAATCTTTTGAAGATACATTTGCTGATGATGAAGAAATAACAGACACTATTGAAGCACCAAGTATTAATAAATGGTTGTTTAATAGTGAAACAATTGATAAAGTTTTGAATTTGCTAATGGAAAAAGGATTGAAAGTAGAAAGCAATGATAAGCTAGGTAAAACAATCATCTTTGCTAAAAACCATAAACACGCATTAGCAATTGAAGAAAGATTTAATCTTTTATATCCTCAGTATAAGGGAGAATTTGCGAGAGTAATTGATATTCACACGAATTATCATTCTTCATTAATAGAGGACTTTTCTGATTGCACTAAAATGCCACAAATAGCCATTTCAGTAGATATGTTAGATACAGGAATTGATATTCCAGAAATACTAAATTTAGTATTCTTTAAGGATGTTAAATCTAAAGTTAAATTTTTACAAATGATTGGTAGAGGAACAAGACTTTGTCCAGACTTATTAGGATGGGGTAAAGATAAAAAAGAGTTTTATATTTTTGATGCATGTAAGAACTTTGAATTCTTTGAACAAAATCCTAAAGGTAAAGAATCAACACTTGGCATGAGTCTTTCACAATTTATTTTTGAATTAAAAGTTGATATCTTAAAAGAATTAGAAAAAGTAGAATATCTAAACGATGAAGATTATATCAAATATAAAAACTTATTATTAGAAGAACTTGTTGATATTGTTAATTCACTTAACACTTTAAAGTTTGATGTTAAACAACGAATTAAATATGTAGAAAAATATAAAGATGTTGTTAATTGGAATAACTTAACTGATTTAGCTGTAAAAGAAATAAAAGATAATTTAACATCACTGATTATTTCAAATGACAATGATGAATCCGCTAAGCAGTTTGATAGATTGATGCTAGCTATTGAATTATCAAAGATGCTTAACATGAAATATGAAAGAGAAACAAGCCGTCTAAATCATATAGGAGAGGGATTAATAGGATTAATGAATATTCCTCAAGTTCAAGTTAAAAATGATGATATTAAAAAGATCATGGAAGATAATTACATTGAAAAAGTTGATATTCTTGAAGTTGATCGAATAAGAGATTCATTAAGAGAATTAATTAAATATCTTCCCAAAAGAATAAGAAAAGATGTATATACTGATTTTAGTGATGACATAAACATTGTGGAACATGATGATAGAAGAATTGAGCAAACAGAATTATCTGATTATAAAAAGAAAGTGAATTTCTATTTAAGAAATCACTTAGATAATGAAATAATAAATAAAATAAGAAATAACGAAAAGATAAGTCAAGAAGAAATTAATAAACTTCAAGATATACTATTTAATGAATTAAACTCAAACAAAGAAGAATATAAAATGAACTACAATGATGAATCATTAGTATTATTAGTAAGAAAGACAGTTGGTTTATCTAAAGAAGCAATAGATAGAGAATTCTCAAAATATATTAATGAAAATGAATTAACTGTTGAACAAACAAGATTCATTAATTTAATTAAAAATTATATTATGAAAAATGGAGTAATTGATAAAAAGATACTAAATGAGGATCCGTTCACCAATTATGGTGGTATACTTCAATTATTTGATGGTCAAATGAATATAATTCAAATAATAATTATGATTATAGACTTAATAAATAGAAATGGGTGCTATAAACAACCAGAGGCGTAATATTTAAAAAAACTGTATATTTATTAAAAAAATAATGATATAAATGATATAATAATAAGTACAGGAGGTAAAGAAATGGCAAGTATAACAGAAATTTTAAAAGAAATAGGATCTGTCCCTGGACCTCTAGATGTTATAAGAAGAAAGTATATTAAGGAACTTTCAGATTATACTGGAAGAAATACGATTGTTTATTATTCTGGATGGCTTAGTAAGCAAGATGCACCTAATACAGATATAAATGACTTGGATATGACAGGATTTATGGAGGCAGTTAAAGGATTAGATTGCAGCAAAGGATTGGATTTAATAATTCATACACCTGGAGGTAATCCTATGGCTGCGGAGTCAATAGTGAAATATTTAAGAAATAAATTTAAAAATGATATTCGTGTTATAGTTCCACATTTAGCTATGTCAGCCGGTACTATGATAGCCTGTAGTGGAAAAAGTATTGTCATGGGGAAACATTCTAGTCTTGGACCAATAGATCCACAATTTAACGGAATTCCTGCATATAGTATAAAAAAAGAATTTGAACAGGCAAAAGAGGAAGTTACAAATGATCCAAATACTATAATGTATTGGAGAATACAATTAGAAAAGTATCCTGCAGCATTTCTTAATATGGCAATTAGTTCCATTGAATTATCAGAAGTTTTAGTAAAAGAATGGCTTGGCACATGTATGTTTGATGCTGAAAAAGATATCAAAATAATTGATAAAATAGTTAAAGGATTAAATGAAAATGAAAATTCAAAATCTCACGGAAGACATTTAGATTTGGAATTTTGCAAAAAGTTGGGTTTGAAAATTGAAAAATTAGAGGACGACCAAGAACTTCAGGACAAGGTTTTAAGTATTCATCATGCCATGACATTGACATTTAATAGTTCTCCTGCAGCAGTTAAAATTATTGAAAATAATATAGATGGTACTATGGTGTATAACGTAAATTTAAAATAAAAAAGTGCATTAATTGCACTTTATTTTGTAGAATTAGACATAGTCAAATTTCCTTGAGAAAATTTTGATGGAAATTTAGTATGTAATTTATAGTCCTTTATGTTTTTAGTTTCACAGTTTTTTTGATTATTATTGATTCCTAATTTTTTAAATAAGTTATCTATATCTTTTTTTAATATCGTATTTTTTGTGTTTTTCAAATAAATCACCCCAATACATTTTTATTATAACACATTTTTTAATATTTAATCTACCTAAAATAGTATATGCACAAAAAAATATAATTGTTTACACTTAATTTATAAAAATAGTAGTTCTAGTTGTTCAATAAAAAACATAATTAGGTACCATTTAGGTACCAACAGACTAATAAATACCATTTTATAAAGGTTATTATGAAAATGTAATGGCTATAAAAGGGCGATTTTAAAAGGAATTAAAACATACAGAGATTCAAAGGGCGAGCCCCCTGAAGAGAGTAAATAAAATATAGTAATCTAGTAGTTTGATATAAAAAATGTTATAATTTTTGTAGGTGATTTTTTATGATTACAGTTGTAGCAGCTCTTATTGTAAGAGATAATAAAGTTCTTATAGCAAAACGTTCTACTGGAGATCCTAATGTTTTTGGCAAATGGGAATTCCCTGGTGGAAAAGTAAAAGAAAATGAATCAGAAGAACATGCAATTGAAAGAGAAATAAAAGAAGAATTTGAAATGGATATAAAAGCTAATAAATTCTTAATTAACAATATCTGTGAATACCCAAGTAAAACTATAGATTTAAGATTATATGAATGTGAATATATATCTGGGGAATTTCATTTACATGATCATTCAGAATATAAATATGTTAATAAAGAAGATATACTTAAATATGATTTATGCCCCGCAGATATTCCGCTTGCTGAATATGTTAAGGAGATGAAATAATGGCTACCTTAGTTGAAGATACAAGAAGAGCAGTAATAGAATTACATGAAGAAACAAAAAAGGAATGGATTAGTTTAAAAGAAATTTATCAAAAAGTAGAAGAAATAAGGAAAGAACCTAATGCTAATAATGGAGCATCAATTAGAGCAGCATTAGAAACACATTGTAAATCGTCAGATGCATTTCGTGGAGAAGAATTATATATCTTGAAAGAAAAAGGATCTGGATTGTATAAATCAATTTATTATGATGCAATTAATATAATTGATAATATGACTATTGGAGATATTTTTACTAGAGATCAATTAATGTCTATATTTAAAATTAGTGGTCAATCTGGAATGATGAAAACTAATACATTAAATGCCTTAGTTTTAACAACTTCAGAAGAAAGTATATATGGCGATTCAAGTATAGAAAATGGCACAATTCAATATACAGGGGAAGGACAAGAAGGAGATCAAACAATAACTAAGAATAATAAAACATTATTCTATTCAAAGGAGAATAATTTACCAGTATACCTTTTTACAAAAGATAAGAAAAGAAGATATATATTTGAAGGAAGAGTAGAATTATATGATAAACCATATCAAACTCCAGAAAATGATATTAATGGTAGAGATAGACTTGTATGGAGATTTCCTTTAAAAGTATTATATTCTGAAAATGATATAGTTGATGAATCTATAAAAGATATTTCATATGAAATAATAGAAATATCAAATAGCATTCAAACAGATGAAAATAAGGATATTATTTATGATGAGAGTCCATTAGAATTAAGAAAATATAGAAAAAATGATATTGATAGAAAGATCAATAGAACAAAGAAACCGGATTATTTAGCTGAAGAATTAGTTAAAACAAAACAAGGCGAATTAAATGAAAAGGTTATTTATGAAAGAGAACTTCAAAAGATAATGGAATTAGAAGCTAAAGAAGAAGTTGAAAGAATGGAAGATTTCTTTAAAAATAGAAATGATAGTGAAGGATATGACATCTTATCTTTTGAACAACAAGAAGATGGATCTTTAAAAGAAATATATATTGAAGTAAAATCCACAAAAGGTAATGAAGGAACTCCAATTGATATAACCGATAATGAATTAGAATTTGCTAAAAAAAATATTGATCAATACTATTTATATAGAATATATAATAGTGATAAAAAGAATAAAACTTTAAAAATAGTAACAGGTAAAGAATTATTGGAAAATTATGTATTTGTTCCATCAAGTTATAAGATTTATTCTGAATAAGAATAGTAATACCATAATATAACTTTGAAATGAGTTTGAATCTAGGTAGTTCCTCAACATGGGCAATAGATAAAAACTCAATCAATGAAATAGGATGTATTCATACATGTCAAGGATTAGAATTTGATTATGTAGGAGTAATAATTGGTGATGATATGAGATATGAAGATGGTCATATTGTTACTGACTATACAAAAAGAGCATCAACAGATAACTCTTTAAAAGGAATAAAGAAGATTGCTAAAGAGCAAGGAGAAGAAGTTGCTCAAAAGATAGCAGAGAATATAATCAAAAATACATATAGAACCTTAATGACAAGAGGAATGAAAGGTTGCTATGTGTATTGTATAGATAATAATCTTCAAGAATTATTAAAAAAAATGCAATAAAAAAAGAATTGGAAATATTTTAATTCTTTTTTTTATTATTTAATTCCAAACAGTTTTCCAACCTTTTTTTGTCTACCAGATTTTGTTGTAGGAATTCCAGTTACTTTTGCAATTTTTCTTTTTGCATATGAAATACCTACAGCTCTTTTCCAACTGAAAGATAATCCAGGTATTATACTTTTCTTTGCCATAGTAAGCCTCCTATATTTTAAAATAATTTATATGAACAATTTAATTAAGAAGCGGGATATATAGATGATACAATTATTAATAAAACTATTGGTAGAATAATTCTTATTATTAACAATGTTTTATTAGAAATGTTAAATTTCTTTTCAATAAAAGTATAAATACATTTAAACATGCTTAACCCTGTTATGATAGTTAATACTCTCTCTCCAAATGGATAATCACCAACTAAAGATCCTAAGACTAAAACTCCACCTATAAAATAAACAAAACCAACACCTAATTTCAATAAAAAGGATTTACCTTTATCCGCAGTTTCAGTCATTTTTTTATAAGTAGGGCTTTCAAGCTTTTTTGCTTTTTTCTTTTCTTTTTCTTCCGCTGCAAATTTTTTTTGTTCTTCAAGTTCCTGTCTACGTTTTTCAGCTGCAGCTTCTTCTTCCATTCTTTTGTATTTTTCTGGATCAAAGTATCTATCTATAGTTTCAAAATATTGTTCTTTAATATCATCTGGAGCAACTCTAAAAAAATGTTCACGATACTTATTAATATCATTTTCAAACATTAAATTATTATCTCTTATAGTGAAATTTCTTGTACGACAAACTAATAGTCCTAACCATCCTTGATAATTATCTGGACATTTTTCACTAAATTCTAAAAATTTTCTTTTAGCCTTAAGGAATTCCTTCATATCTAATAATTCATTAGCAGCTTCAATTAAGTCTGCATTAGTAGATATTCCTTCAACACTTACTTTTCCACTAATTTTTAATTTATAACAGGCAATTGCATCATCTACTACAATTGTATTATGACAATAATCACATTCAACTTTTTCATCTTCTTTTGATAGTTTTAATGATGCGCCACAATTAGGGCATTTAGCACTTACTAGTTTTACCATATGTTCACTCCTTACTATATAAACTCTAAGATTATTATATCATTGATAATAAAAAAATGATACAATGTAAATATAGAGGAGGTAATAAAATGAATAGCAATATTCTTATAACTACTGGAGATATACATGAAGATTATGAAATAATTGATGCAGTTTTTGCATTAGACTCTTGTCAAGAAGGATTCTTTAAAGGAGCAGATCCTAACAAAGCTTTTGATAAAGTAAAAGATGGACTTAGAAAAAAAGCAAGTGATTTAGGAGGACATGCTGTTATTAATTGTCAATTTGAGTACAGGGTTGCAGTTAATTCTGGAGGATTTGGAGGATCTAAACAAGTAATTGAAATTTTTGCATATGGAACAGCAGTAAGATTGCATTGATTTTTTGTTATTAGAAATATATGAAGCATATATAATTGTATGCTTTTTCTTGTGTTTTGTAGATTCATATGAAATTGATACGAACATTAGGCATTCGTAATAGGATTATAAAAATAAAAGAACCGCTTTTTCCCACACCTATTGAGATTCTGGCTTTTAATTTTCTTTTACTATTTATCAAAACTTTAAAAAAAAGTTATAGAAATATAAAAAACGGCTCGCTATGAGTCGTTTTACTTTCAAATGGCAGGGGATGAGAGAATCGAACTCCCAACAGTGGTTTTGGAGACCATTATTATACCATTTAACTAATCCCCTATGACTTGTCAACAAAAAGAGTATAACACAATTATTTTAATGTTTCAATATTAAAAATACGTAAAATATAATTTTATAAGTGTAAAACACAAGCTTTTTAATAGATAAAAAGTTTAATATGTGCCATAATCTAATATGAAAGGTAGTGGATAAATGGCTTCATCAATGATACACATTGCAGTAGCAAACGAAATAAATAAGAAACTAAATAGAGATAAAAGTAAACTACTAATTGGTACAATAGCACCAGATATATCAAAATTAATAGGAGAAACAAAAGTAAAAAGTCATTTTCAAGATAGAAATGATAATATACCTAATTTAGATAAATTTTTAAATAAATATAAAGAAAACTTAAATGATGATTTTGTTTTAGGATATTATATTCATTTATTAACAGATTACTTATGGTTTAAATATTTTATGACTGAAATAAAATTTGAAGATACTAATATAATTACAAAATTAGATGGAACAAATGTAAAATGTAATGGTAATATGTTTACCTTATATGTTTATAATGATTATACAAATTTAAATATTAAGTTAATTGATGAATATGATTTAGATTTAAAAATCTTTTATAATGAAATACCGAAGTTAGAAAGTATTATACAAGAAATACCAATGGAAAAAATTGGTTTAATTGTAGATAAAGCTGGAGAAATAGTAGAAAATACAAAAGAACATAAAGATTTTGTATTTAATTTAGATAATATTAATAAATTTATAGAAACTTCAGTTGATATAATTTTAGGAAATTTAAAAGAATTAAATATTTATAAATAAAGGAGATTAAAATGAAAGTAGGAATATTAGGAACGGGAGCATATGGCTGTAGTTTATCAAAAGGGATAAAAGCGAATAATCATGAAATAATGATGTGGACTCCTTTTAAAGAAGAAAAAGAAAGTATAGAAAAAACAAGAACAATAAAAAGTTTACCAGGATTTAAATTAGATGATAGTATAATTCTTACAAATGATTTGGATGAAATAATTAATTTTAGTAAATTATTAGTTGTTGCTATTCCTTCACAAACTGTAGATAGTCTTTTTCAAGAACTAGGTAAGAAGATAACTGATGATAAGCATATATGTATTACAAGTAAAGGTATCGAAGAAAAAACTGGTTTATTTATGAATGAGGTATTAGAAAAATATACAGATACTAAAAATGTAGCAATAATTTCAGGGCCAAGTTTTGCAATTGATTTAGTAAATAATAATACGTGTGGATTAGCGCTAGCTACTAAAAATGATGAAACAGCTAAAATAGTTGAAAAAGCATTTGAAAATAATTTTTTAAGATTAAGAAGAAATGAAGATCTAATTGGTACAGAAATATGTGGATGTATGAAAAATGTAATTGCAATTGCTTCAGGTATGTTAGATGGACTACATACTAGTGATTCCACAAGAGCAATGCTTTTAACAGATGCACTTCATGATATGGCAAAGCTAATAGTAAACTTTGGAGGATCAGAAAGAACAATATTAAGTTATGCTGGTTTTGGTGATTTAATATTAACATGTGGAAGCGCAAAAAGTAGAAATTATTGTTTCGGAAAATTAGTTGGAGAAGGTGCAACACAAGAAGAAATATCAGAATACTTAAGTAACAATACAGTGGAAGGATATAACACATTATTATCATTTTATAAAATGTTAAGAAATAATGACTTTAAAATACCAATGATTAACCTTATTCATAGAATTGTGGTTGGAAAAGCAGAACCTGCTAAATTACTTAGCTTTTTGGTAGAAAGAGATTAATTATATTTTAGGTACTTACTTGAAAAAAAATATATATTTTGTTAATATATATTTATGAAAATAGAATGATGATTGGAGTAGAAAAAATGGAAAAATTTATGAAGTCTTTATTAAAAGCTAATTATATTACATCAGCTATTTTAATAGTACTTGGTTTATTATTAACAATAAGATCAGATGATACTATAGTTGCTATATCATACCTTGTTGGTGGATCAATTATTATTATTGGTGTATTAGCTATAATTAAATTTATTAGAAATTTAGGTAAAACACTAGATAATAGTTTTGAAATAGTATATGGAATAATAACAATTGTATTTGGAATATTAATATTATCAAATCCAAAAATGGTGGCAACAATAATACCATTTATCATAGGTGGATGGATTGTTATTAAAAGTTCATTTAAAGTAGCATATGCATTTGAATTAAAAAATAGAGGTAGTGAAAAATGGAAACCAACATTAATAACATCAATAATTAGTGCGTTAGTCGGTGTGTTAATAGTGTTTAATCCATTTAAAACAAGTGTATTAGTATTTAAAATAATAGGTATATGTATATTGATATATGCAATTCTTGATATTGTATCAACTATTGAAATAAAGAAAGCATTCCCAAAAGCTGCAGAAGAACAGGAAAATATAAATGTTGAAAAAATTGAAACTGTAGAGGAAATTGTTGATGCTGATATTGAAGAAATTACTGATGCTAATATCGAAGAAGATAATAACAATATAGAAAATACCGAAGAAAATAAAAATGATGATACTAAAGAAGAAAAACCAAAAAAGAAAAGGAAATCTAGAAAAAGCAAAAAGAAAGATAGTGAAGAAAAATGATAGTTGATTTTTTACTTAAATCCGAATTAGAAAAAAAAATAGATAAAATCAACGAGGGTTTCAATTCTTTTGTTGGTAAATATATTGGTGATGGAGTGGGAGCTATGTTTGTAGTGATTGCTCTAATAATAGTTTCAATAATAATTATAAATAAGGTATCAAATAAATAATATGAAAAAAAAGAGTAAAGTGGTATTAAAACCAAAAGTAGAAGAAGAAATTGAAGTAATAGAAATATTAGATGATATAAAAAAAGAATCCACAGAAATTGTGGAAAAAGAAAGTTCAATAGAAAAAGCTACAGAATTAAAAGAAAAAAAATATAAACAATATATATGTGTATTATTACTATTCATACTATCAATAGTTGCACTAATATATATGTACATTAATATAAAATAGTCCTAATATTTTTTAGATATTAGGACTTTTATTTGAAAAAATATATAAATTGATATATAATCAAAGAGGACGAGGTAATATTATGGAAAATTTCGAGATAGGTAAACGCTATGAAATACATAGTTATAAACACGATGGATGTATTCATAGAGCGTGGGATGAAGCCGTACTCTTAGAAATTAATGATAATTATCTTATCTTCGGTAATGAGAGAACAAAAGTAACAGAGTCTGATGGTAGAACCTGGAGAACTAGAGAACCAGCAATACTTTATTTTTTTAAAGATAGTTGGTTCAATATAATAGTTCAATGTAAAAAAACAGGAATATATTATTACTGTAATATAGCTTCTCCTTATATATTAGAAGATAATACAATTAAATATATTGATTATGATTTGGATTTACGTGTTTTTCCAGATGGATCTTTCAAAGTTCTAGATAGAGGTGAATACAAATATCACAAGCAACTAATGAATTATTCAAATGATTTAGACTTAATATTAAGAACTGAGTTAACTAATTTAATTAATATAGTAAGAAAAAAAGAAATGGCTTTCAAACCACATGCTGTAGATAAGTATTATGAACAATATAAAAATATAATTCATAATAGCTAATCTATGGCTTTTTTTAACTAAAAAGGCCCGAAAAGCAAAAAAAATAAAAAAAATTAAA
>JAGAWU010000012.1 GCA_017941235.1 Bacilli bacterium
ATAATAACAATAATAACAACAATAACGATGATAAAACAGGAAGTACAGTTCAATCAAATACGTATGAATTTTCTAATTATACTTTCATTATTCCAACAGGATATACTGCAAAAACTTCTAGTGATTATCTTCAATTACTTAGTTATACAGATAAAGTACAATTTAATATTCAAGTTTTAAAATCAATTACTTATAATTCTGTTGTTACAAGTAAAGAAGAAATTAAAAATGAAATTGTTTCTATGGGTTATACAGTTAATTCCATAGTAGAAGAACAAATTAATGGTACTAACTCAGTTGTTCTAATATGTAGTAATCAAAGTAATAATGTTACATTTGTTATAACTCCATTAGATGAATTTAATTGTTTAATGGTTGCTTATGTAAACTATGGAACTAAGAGTGATTCAGAAATCAAATCAATGGCTTCTAAATTAGCTACTACAGCAAAATCGAGTTCTTCATCTTTTTCTAATAATGAATCAAAAGGTTATACTTCTGGATTAATTAAGAAACCAGAATTTTCAATAAAAGATTAGTTAAGTTTTCTTAACTAATTTTTATAATAATATGAAAAAGAGATTAAAGAAGATTAGAGTTAAATTAGAAAAAGAGAGTGAACTTTATAATAAATTTGATAATTATGAATTATCTAATGAACTTGGAGAATATATATATCAAGAATATGAAAATGTCAGAGAAAGCGATTTAGTAAACATTGAAATATTTACTTCTTTCAAAGTAGATGATACTAAAAAAGAGGATATAATTAGAATGATACGTCAATACTTTAAAAAAAGAATAGAAGATTCAAATTCTTATTATATGTTTGATAATTTAAAAAAAGTAGTTTCATTATTAGTTGGAATTTTAATTATATTTATATCAGATTTTTGTTTTAATAAAAATGTTAGATTTATAGGAGAAATATTATCAATAATAGGATCAGTTGCTATATGGGGAGTATTTGAAGATATAATTACTGTAATTTTTAATAAGAAAACTAATAAAGCTAAATTAAATAAATTAATAAAAAGTAAAATAATGTTTTATGACATTTAACTTTTTATTAATTTTTTTACTTATATAAGTAGTTAACCTTGAAAAATTAACTATTTTGTGATATAATATGCACAATTAAAAAGGAATTGGGCTTAGTTGTGAGGGGTAATATGGATAATAATAAGTTTAAATATAAAAAATTATTAGAAATAAGAAAAATGTCTGTTGAAAGTTTATCAGCTTATTATAGAAAATTACGTAGTTTTGAGTATGATACAAATAAATCATTAGAATCAAGTGAATTAAAAAAAAGAATATATTGGTTAACTAAATTAATATTAAAAATAGATCGTTTATTAAGTGGTAGACAATTAGTTTTATTTGATGATAAAAGAGATAATAATACTTTAAAAGGAAAAGTGTATGCATCAAGTCATGTAGGAAGATATGATATTGAATCTGCTATGGAAGCAATAAATGAACAGGTTTACTTTGTAATGGGTGATCCAGAAGATACTTATAGAAACTTTGAAGGTTTTTTCTTAGATAAAATTCAAGGAAGAATATGTATGGATACTGGATATAATATATATGATATTTTTCAAAAAAGAAGAGAAGGAAAAGAATTAACTAAAGAAGAACAACAATTATATGGTGAATATAAGAAAGATAGACATATTTGTGAAGTAACATGTACTAATAGAATTGCTATGAGAGATAATATTTTGATTTATCCAGAAGGAGCATGGAATGTAACACCAAGACTTACTCAAACATTATTTCCTGGAGCAGCTAAAATTGCTGTAAATGGAGATGGAGTAATTGTACCGATTGGTATTGTAAGAGATAAGAAAAAATATACTGTTAATATTGGTAAAGAAATGGATGTGTCTGGTGCAGAAGAAAATGATATTAAAGATATTACAAGCGAATTAAGAGAAAGAATGAATTCACTTGTTGCAGAAATAATATTTAGTAGTGATAAAGTGATTTCTAGATCATCATTAAAAACTCCATATGAAAATGAAATTGATTTTATTAATGATATTATGTCTGAATCAGAAAATGGTTATACCTTAGATGTTATAGAAAAAACAAGATTTTTTGATCCTAATTATCCAGAAAATGTAATTGGAGTTGATTATACTAAAAAGCTTTAATAAAAAGCTTTTTTTTTGTTATAATTGAGATAATAGGAGTGATGTAATAATATGAGTGGAATATGGTTACCAATTGGTTCATTAGTATTAGCAATTTATCTTGTTGTTTTATTCTTTTTAAGAGGATCCATTAAAAATTATGAAACTGCAATATATAAAAAATTAATTATTATTAATTTCTTCTATTCCTTATTTGGAGTTATAATTTACTTGTTTGCCATGAAAGTAGGTCACTTGTATTTTACAGGAGTATTACAATCATTTTATTTAATAATGATGGACTTAATGTTACTTTTTATACTTAAATACATAATAGAACTTAATAAATTTGATAAAAAAATAAATCAAACAATGAATATAATTTTTAATAGTATTACAACTATAGTTATATTATTTATATTAGCTTTACCTATGGATACAATAATAAGTGGAGAAACAGTTGATTTAAATGGTCCAGCTTATTATGCAGCACTTGTTGAAATAGTATTGTATATGGGTTTAATAATATTATTTTGTGTATTGTTTTATATTAGAAATAAATCTGAAAAAAGTAAATTATTACCATTTTTTATTTTGTTTGTTTTTTTTGTAATTGGATTAGTCCTTAGAAATTATTATCCAGAAGTAATAACTGAGACTTTTATATTTACTTTAAGTTATTTAGTAATGTTTCATACAATAGAGAATCCAGATTTAAAAATTATTAATCAACTAACTTTTGCTAAAGAACAAGCAGAAAGAGCAAATAGAGCTAAGAGTGATTTCTTGTCAAGTATGAGTCATGAAATTAGGACTCCACTAAATGCTATAGTTGGTTTTAGTGAAGATATTCAAACTTATAAAGATGAAGCAAATCCAGAAATAGTAGAAGATGCTAATTATATTTTAGAAGCTTCTAAAACATTATTAGAAATTATTGGTAATATTCTAGATATAAATAAGATTGAAGCTAATAAAATGGAAATAGTGGAGACTACATATAATTTTAGAGAAGAAATAGAAAAACTTGCTAAGATTGATTCTACAAGAATTGGTGAAAAACCTATTGAGTTAAAAGTTAATTTGGCAGAAGATATTCCATATGAGTTATATGGTGATAAAACTCATATGAAAGAAATAGTTAATAACTTATTAACTAATGCAATTAAATATACTGATAAAGGCTTGATTGAACTTTCAGTTAAATGTATTAATCAAAATAATGTTTCAAATTTAATAATTAGTGTTAAAGATACAGGTAAAGGCATTAAAGCTGAAAATATAAATAAGTTATTTACTAAATTTGAAAGACTTGATGCTGAAAGAAATTCAACTATAGAAGGGACTGGATTAGGACTTGCTATAACCAAAGCTTTAGTTGAATTAATGGGTGGAAAAATTAATGTTCAATCACAATTTGGGCAAGGATCAATGTTTGTAGTACAAATACCACAAAAAATTAGTAGTTTATCTGCTCCGGTTTTAGATATAAAAAATGATAAGAAACTTGATAATAATATTGACACAAGTAATAAGAAAATTTTAATAGTCGATGATAATAATTTAAATATAAAAGTTGCTAAAAGAGCATTACAAGATTTTAATTTTAATATAGATGAATGTTCTAATGGTGAAGAATGTTTAAAAAAGATAGTTAATGGTAATGAATACGATTTGATATTAATGGATATAATGATGCCTGTTATGAGTGGAGAAACAGCTATAGCTAAATTAAAAGAAAACCCAAATTTTAATATTCCAACTATTGCTTTAACAGCAGATGCTGTTTCAGAATCAAAAGAAAAATATTTATCTGAGGGGTTTGTTGATTATCTTTCTAAACCATTCACAAAAGAACAAATTAGAGAAAAATTAGATAATATTTTTTCTAATAATGAATCTAGTAATCATAATAGTGATTTAGATAGTACTGAAATACTATAAATAGTTTAAAATTGCTTGAAAAATAATAGGCTTTATGATATAATATCACACATATAAAGAGGTGGGTTTATGTTTTTTAAGAAGAAAAAGGATGATTTTGAATTAAAAACAGAAGAAAACTATTCTTATAATAATTCTTATGATACTGATGATGTAGATTATTTTAAATATGAAGAAGAAACAGTACCTTATGTAGCAAGTAGAAATTCAGATGAATTTATAATAAATAGAGATAAAGATAAAGATAAAGATACAGTTATAGAACATACTAATTATGTAGAAACTCCTATTTCAGATACATATGTTTATACAGATAGTAATAGTGATGATTCTAATACTTATGTAAATGTTCAAAATGTTAATTATTATGATAATAGTGATACTATTGAACTAGAAGATAGTGAAGAAAAATTTCATTTTTCACCTAAAATAATATATATACTTAATAAAATATTTAGTGTTTTACTTGTTATAACTATTATAGTTTCAATTATTATTTTATTTGATGTAATAATGTTAACTAGATTTAGAAAAGGACCGTTCTTTGCTATTAGAACTGAAACTTATGATGATGGTGGAACAGTAGAATATAAAGGATTTGGTTATAAAGTAATTAAATATCATACATTAGATGGTAGACGTGATATGGTTGTTGGAGATTATTCTTTGGTATATGATAATAAAGCTAAAAATATTTCTTTAGTTGATTTAGGTAATAACTTTAAGAATGATTATAAAACTTCTTTTAATGAATTTGTAGGAGCTTATTTAAATGTTTCTGGTGTTGTTAGTAAAGTTGATACAAAGAATAATATAGTTACTTTAAAATATTCAGATGATAGTAAGGTTACTTATAAGTTAAAGTGTTTAGATGTTCAAGGTAAAATCTCTAAATTAAAAATAGGAGAAGAAGTTAATATTAAAGGTATATTATATATTGATAGTATTGATACTGATATAGATTTTTATTTAGAAGATAGTACTATTAGTAAATAAAATTAGATTTAATAAAATCTAATTTCAGACTGTTGACAAAAGAAATTTTGTTAATAGTCTTTTTATTTTTTTTATTTTGTTTTATAATTAGTTTGTAAGGTTGCTTATGTTATCCAAATTTATAAGCTTACTAACCTTACTTTTTTATTGGAAAAATGGTATAATTATTATGGATAACATAAGAAAGTAAGTGATAAATATGGCTATGACCAAAAGATTAAATAAACAGTTTTCCAATGAATTTATAAATATTGAAGAAATGATTCCTGAAAATCATTTTTTAAGAGTTATTGAAAAACATTTTGACTGGAACTTTGTATATGATGAAGTAGAAAAACTATATTCTAAGTTTGGTAGGAAAAGCATAGATCCTGTAGTTTTAATCAAGATTCATATATTAAAGTTCCTTTTTAATGAAGATAGTTTAAGAAAAACTTATGAATCACTTCAATATAATATTCTGTATAGATGGTTTATTGGTTATGAACTTTGTGAAAATGTTCCTGACCATTCAACTTATTTTCAAAATTATAGGAGAAAGTTTTGTAAGTTAGAAAAAGATTTACTTAATACTGTATTTGATAAAGTAAAAGAATTATTAATTGAGTGGAATTGCCTTGACATGACAGCTGTGTACATTGATTCAACTCATACAAAAGCTTATGCGAATAAAAAGAAAAATCATAAAGAAGTAATAAACGTAGAAATAAAAAAGTATCAAAAGGAATTAGATTTAGAAATAGCTTTAAAAGGATTACATGATCAAGATTTGAGCGAAGAAGAATATTTTGAAGAAGTAGAAAATATTATAAAATGTAATGAAGAAGTAAATACTGATGAAGTAGTAGGCCAAAAAGAAATAATAGTAAGCGATACAGATAAAGATGCAGGTATGTTATATAAAAGTGATAAGGAGAAAATGTTTGGATATAACACTAGTGTTATATGTGACAATAATAACTACATATTAATTGTAGACACAAATGGAAGTAATGTTCATGATTCTGTTTCCTTTTATGATTCGTTTGATAATCTAATTAATAATTATGATATTTCTGAAATTAAGTATTTTGTTGGAGATGCCGCTTACTTAACTCCTCACATTAGTAAAACTATTATTGATTTAGATATGATTCCAGGTATGCCATATACTAGAAAAGGTTATAAAAAAGATTATTTTAAAAAATATGAATTTACTTATGATGAATATAATGACATTTATATTTGCCCAAATGAAAAAGATTTAATCCCAACAGGTAGAATAGATAAGAATGGATATATTATTTATAAAGCAGATGAAAAAGATTGTAGTAATTGTCCATTTAAAGAAAAGTGTACAAAAGGAAAATATAAACAGGTATTAAGACACGTATGGGAGGAATATAAAGAAATGGTAAATGATTATAGACATCATGAAGATGTGAAAGAAATATATAGACAAAGACCACAACATATAGAAAGAGTCTTTGCCGATGGAAAAACGAAGTATGGATTAAGAAAAACATACTTTAGAGGGAAAGAAAGAGTCCACCGAGAGTTGACTCTTCTTTATGCGTGTATGAATCTTAAGAAATTTGCATTGCACCATTATGCATAATCCGGTAGAAATACTGGGTACTTTAATTTTTAAGCAAAAAAAGACAAACAAGTCAAAATGTAGACCTATTTGTCAACAGTCTGATCATATCACATTGGGTGATATGATTTTTTTGTTTATAATGAAATTGAGTTTGATTATGCAATAAAATAGTTGATTTACAAACGTTTGTATGATATGTGTTGATTGGGTAATTAAATGTTAAGATGTATTTATTTAAATTTTATTAGTGTATAGTGTTTTTAATATTTTATATTTATATCTAAGATAAAATGTAGTATGAATAAAATTGTAATATAAGATATGGTTTATGAAGTTAGGGAAAAATAAGTAATGTTAGATTCAGATTTAGATAGATTGTATGTGGTGAAACTAAACAACTTAAGATTCAAGTTAAAAGATGAAAATTTTTATTTTCAACTAAGATAAGAAGAATATCTAAATTTGAAGTTCCAATTTGGAACCTCAAGTTTAGAAAAAGACTATGGAGGTAGAAGATATAGCCCTTATATTTTTACTTAACAAGGAGTAGCAATGCTTGCAACTGCATTGAGAACTAAAGTTGCAGAAGAAATAAGTATAAGAATAATTTTGCAGCTATGAGATATTACATTGATGAGGATTTGAACAATGCTATATAAATAATCTAGTATTAGAACATGTTTCAGAAATAAAATTATTGAAGTAATGTTTTTATAAAATAGAAGAAAAAATTTTAAAGTCAGTGAGGTGTATGGTTAATGACTGATGTAATTGTTAAAGATGATGTTGTAATAGAAAATTTAATATATGAAATTCGTGGAAAGCAAGTAATGCTTGATTCAGATTTAGCTAAACTTTATGAATGTGCTAATGGGACTAAAACTATAAATTTAGCAGTAAAAAGACATATTAATAGGTTTCCAGAAAGGTTTATGTTTCAATTAACAAAAGAAGAGTATAATATTTTGCGGTTTCAATTTGAAACCGCAAATAATATGTCAAGAACATTACCTTATGTTTTTACAGAACAAGGTGTGGCAATGCTTGCAACTGTATTGAGAACTGGAGTTGCAGAAGAAATAAGTATAAGAATAATGGATGCTTTTGTAGCTATGAGACATTATATTGATAAAGATTTAATTGAACAGAAATATATTAATAGTTTAGTGTTAGAAAATCATGAAAAGATAAAAATATTAGAAGAATCATTTAGTAAATTTGAAGAGAAGAGAAAAGTGAATGATATATATTTTAATGGCCAAATATATGATGCTTATTCTAAAATACAAGATATATTTAAAAGTGTAACTAAAAGATTAATAATTATTGATGCATATGCAGATAATACAATACTAGATATTATAAAAAGATTAAATATAGAGGTAATAATTATAACTAAGAAGAATAATCTTTTGACTGATCAAGATATAACAAAATATAATAAACAATATCACAACTTGAAAGTAGTATTTAATAATAGTTTTCATGATAGATACTTTTTAATTGATAATAAGTTAGTTTATCATTGTGGTACTAGTATAAATAGAATTGGATATAAAACTTTTTCAATCAACTTGATTAGTGATGAAGAAGTTTGTAACTTGTTAATTAGTAAAGTTAATAAAATTATATAATTTTAGTTATTACAATTTAAATCATAACTTTTGTTATGATTTTTTGTATAATATAGTCCTAAATATTTGTAATTTTATGGGGATAAGTGTTATAATTAACTAGTTAGGAAGGAATGACTTGTATGGATAATAAATTAACTAGAGAAGAAGTTTTACATGTTGCGAAGCTTGCTAGAATAAAAGTTAGTGAAGAAGAGATTGAAAAATATCAAGTTGAACTAAAACAAATTTTAGATGAAGTAGAGAAAGTAAATGAAGTAGAGGGTTTTGATTCTGATAGGATGATTGCTCCTTGGAGTGATGATTCTACTTTAAGAGAAGATTCTGAAGGTGATATGCTTGATCCTAAGGAAGTTTTAAAAAATACACCAAGACATAATGGTAACTATATAGAAGTTCCTGTTGTGATAGGAGATTAATTATGAAATATATGGATAGAGATATTAGAAAACTACATGAATTATTAGTTAGTGGTGAAATTACACCTTTAGATTTAGTTAATGAGGTATTTGAAAGTATTGAGAAAGAAAAAGATTTAAATGCTTTTATTACATTAAATAAAGAAGATGCTATAAGGGTTGCTCAGGAATTAGAAGGTAAAGTAGAGAAAGATAATTTACTTTGGGGTATTCCTATAGCTGTTAAAGATAATATAGTTACAAAAGATTTAAGAACTACTTGTGCTTCACATATTCTTGATAATTTTATTCCTATTTATGATGCTACTGTAGTTGAAAAACTAAAAGATAAAAAAATGATTATTATTGGTAAAACTAATATGGATGAGTTTGCTATGGGATCTACAAGTAGAACTAGTTATTTTGGTGCTCCACTTAATCCATGGAATAAGAATAAAATAACTGGTGGATCTTCTGGTGGTAGTGCTTCATGTGTAAGTTCACGTTTAGTTAAATTTGCTTTAGGTAGTGATACTGGTGGAAGTATTCGTCAACCAGCTAGTTATTGTGGTATCGTTGGTATGAAACCTACTTATGGTAGAGTATCACGTTATGGACTTGTTGCTTTTGCATCTAGTTTAGATCAAATTGGTCCAATGACAACTAATGTATATGATAATGCTGTTCTTTTAAATGCAATTGTTGGTCATGATGATAATGATTTAACTTCTGCAAATAAGGAAGAAGAAGATTTTACTAGATTTATAGGTAAAGATATTAATGGAATGAAAATAGCTATTCCAACATATTTTATGAGTGATATAACTTCTCCAGTTATTAAGAATAAAGTTTTAGAAATAAAAGAATTATTAGAAAAAGATGGAGCAGTTGTTGATTTTGTTGACATGAAATATTTAGATAATGCAGTTAATCTTTATCAGATTATAGCTATGGGTGAGGCTAGTAGTAATCTTGCTCGCTTTGATGGTATTAGATATGGTTATTCATATGAGAATCCAGAAAATATAGAAGATTTATATTTAGAGACTCGTAAGAATGGTTTTGGAAATGAAGTAAAAAGACGTATAATGGTTGGTTCTTATTTACTTAGTGGAGATAATGCTAAAATATATTATAATAAAGCACTTTCTATTCGTGATGATATGAAAAAAGAGTTTGATAGAGTATTTGCTAGTTATGACTTTATAATTGGACCTACAACTACAACAACTGCTTATAATCAAAATCAAGATTTAGATGACCCACTTAAAAGTTTTATGGATGATGTTTTAGTTATTCCTGTAAATATGGCTGGACTTCCTGGTATTAATATACCTATTGGATTTAGTGAAGAGGATAATATGCCTATTGGTATGCATATAATAGGTAATAGCTTTGAAGAAGCTAAGATGTATGGAATAGCTAGTTTTATAGAGAATAAGTTAAAACTTGATTTAAATCCGAAAGGAGGAGAATAATATGAGTAATTATATTCCTACTATTGGTATAGAGGTACATGTTGAATTAAAGACTAATACTAAGATATTTTCATCTTCTAAAAATGGTTATGGAATGAGTGCTAACTCACTTACTAATGTTATAGATTTAGGTTATCCAGGTACTCTTCCTGTTATAAATGAAGCTGTTGTTAATAAAGCAATTAAAGCTGCTAAAGTACTTAATTGTAAGATAAGACGAAAAATGCATTTTGATAGAAAAAATTATTTTTATCCAGATAATCCTAAGAATTATCAAATTACTCAAGCTGAAACACCTATAGGATATGATGGATATGTACCAATAATTATTGATGGAAAAGAAAAAAGAATAGAAATAGAAGAAATGCATATTGAGGAAGATACTTGTAAAAGTATGCATAGAGGAAATGTTTCACTTCTTGACTTTAATAGAGCTGGAGTTCCTTTGATTGAAATAGTTACGAAACCATGTATTTCTTCTCCAGAAGAAGCTAAACTTTATATTGAAAAATTAAGGGAAACTTTATTATATGCTGATATAAGTGATTGTAAAATAGAAGAAGGAAGTATGAGATGTGATGCTAATGTATCTATTAGAAAAAGTGAATCTGATCCATTAGGTACTAAGGCTGAAATTAAAAATATAGGTTCAATTAGTAATGTTAAATTAAGTTTAGAAAAAGAAATTGAAAGACAAACAAAATTATATGATAATGGGGAAACTTTCTTACCTCAGACAAGAAGATTTGATTCTAAACTAAATGATACTGTTTTAATGCGTATAAAAGAAACTGGTAATGATTATAGATATTTTCCTGAACCTGATATTCCTTTCCTTAATTTAACAGAAGATATGATTGAAAGTGCAATAAAGGAAATACCTATGATGCCTGATGAAAGAAGAGAAGTATATGTATCTAGAGGGGTCTCTGAGGTAAACTCTGATAAAATGATTAATCATAGAGAAATGAGTGATTTCTTAAACTTATTTATTGATACAGATTTGGATTTTAAGACTGCTGTAAATCTTTTACTTGGTGATATTGCTTCATACTTAAATAAAAATAATAAAGAACTTTGTGATACTAAACTTGATAAAGATAAGTTTTATACTTTAGTAACTAAAGTTAATAGTAATGAATTAACTAGTAAGAATGTTAAAGAATTAATTTCTGATATACTAGAAAGTGATAAAAGTATAGATGAATTAATTGAAGAAAAGGGTATTTCTAATATTACTGATAATAGTCAAATACTTGAAATAATTAGTTCTGTAATATCTGAAAATCCTGATAGTGTTACAGATTTTAGAAATGGTCATGATAGAGCTATTAAATATTTAATGGGACAAGTTATGAAAAAATCTCAAGGTAAAGCTGATCCGAGAAGTGCTATGGAGCTTTTAAATTCTGAACTTGAAAAATTAAAATAATGTAGATTGAAATATATTTAAAAGAAGTGTATAATTAAATCAAAATAGGGAGTTGATTTTAGTGATGAAGTATTTAAAAAATCATATTAGATTAATTATTGTATTGGTTATATTTATAGGACTTGTTTTTGGTTGCTTTATAGCTTATAACACAATATTTGTTAATAATCAGTCTAAATATGGAAGTAGACTTGATGGTATTGATGAAGTTAAGATTGATGACAATAAGAAAAAGGAAATTAAAGAAAACATTGAATCATTACAAATTACTAAATCTATTAGTATTAGACTAAGTGGTAAAACTATTAATGTTATGATTACTGTTAATGATGATATTGAACTTGATAAAGCTAAAGAAACAGCTGGTAAAATACTAGAAAAACTAAGTGATGAAGAAAAGAAATTTTATGATGTTCAAATATTTGTTAGTAAAGATACAGATGATGCAAAGTATCCAATACTTGGTTATAAACATCATTCTAAAGATTACGTTAATTGGACAAAAGATAGATAGGAGTTTTTATGAAGAAAAAGTTAATAATTATTATTCCAATTTTAATTGCACTTATTACTTTTATCTTTGTATATAGATATTACAATAAAGAAGATGGTACTACTTCACTTACAGTAGTTGAGAAAAAGTGGGTAGAAGATAATAAGAAAAATGCAATTGATTTTGAAATAATAAATGATTATCCATTATATGGTATGAATGGTGATGGTGTTTTCTTTGATTTTATAAAAGATTTTGAAAAAAATGTTGGTTTAGAGTTTAATAAAATACCTTATTTAAAAGAATCTACACCAACTACTAATAGTTATAGAATTAGAATTTTAGATAACGAAACTAAATTAAAATCTAGTGATTTATTAATTTTTGTTGATAATTATATAGCTATTGGTAAAAGTTATCAAAGAATTAATCGTATTTCAGATATGAAAAATTTAAAATTTGGAGTATTTGAACAAGATAGTGAAGAATTAAGTTATTATTTAAAAAGTGGGACAAATTTATCATTTGTAAATTATAAGAGTATTGGAGAATTATATACAGCTCTTGATAATGGTAGTGTTGATATGATAATAGTTCCTAATATAATGTATTTAGATAGAATTATAGGTAAAAGTGAGTATTCAATTAATTATTATTTTACTGAAATGACTAAGAAAGTTGTTTTAACATTAAGTAATGATAATAAAGAATTAAATAAAATTATTAGTAAATACTATAATAAATGGAAAGAAACTAATTATATAGATGAATATAATCAATCATATTTAGATTATTATGTAGAGAAAAATGAATTAAGTGATAAAGTAAAAACTTCTTTGGTTTCTAAAACTTATGTTTATGGTTATATTGATAATCCACCATATGAATCAAAAAATAATAATGGAATGGTTGGTATAGCTGGTGAATATATAAATAGAATATCTAGACTTACTGATATAGAATTTAAATTTAAAAAGTATAAAAATATTGATAAGTTAAAGAAAGCTATAGATAAAGGTGAAGTAGACGTTTATTTTGATTATTATAATTATTCAAATAAGAAATATTTATCAACTATTTCTACTTTTATAGAAAATTATGTAGTTTTAGGTAAAGAAGAAGATGGACATATTGTTAATTCTTTTGAAAGTTTAAAAGATAAAGAAATAGTTATGCTTAAGAATGATTCATTATATAATTATTTTGAAAATAATAGTAGAAGTAAAATTACTAAGTGTAAGAATATAGATGAATTATTATCTTTAAGTTCTTCTAAAATTATTGTTTTAGATAGAGAAGTTTATAATTATAATAAAGAGAAATTTAATAATTATAATGTTTTATATATTGATACAATTATGAATGATTATAAATTTATGGTTAAATCTAATAATAAAGCATTCTATAATTTAATGAATTATATAATTAATACTAATTCTTATTATAATTATCGTAATAGTGGTGTTGATAATTTAAATGAATCTTTATTTAAGGGTCAAACATTTAAAACTGTTTATGAAATAGTTTTATTAATTATTTTTATTCCTTTAATAGCACTTGGATTAATTTATGTAGGAGTAAAACGTAGTAAGAAGAGAAAACAAGTTAAGAAAATAGATAGACATAAGTATACTGATATGCTTACTTCTTTAAAGAATAGAAATTATTTAAATGCTAAGATGCCAGAATGGGAAGAGTCTAATATTTATCCTCAGGCTGTAGTTATAGTTGATTTAAATAAAGTTAAATATGTTAATGATAATTATGGACATAATGAAGGTGATAATCTTATTATTAAAGCAGCATCACTTCTTGTTAATACTCAACTTGAAAATAGTGAAATTATTAGAACTGATGGTAATGAATTCTTGATTTATTTAATTGGTTATAGTGAAAGACAAGTTAGTGTATATTGTAAGAAGATATCTAAAGAGATGAAGAATTTACCTCATGAATTTGGGGCTGCTATTGGATTTAGTATGATAGATGATTCTATTAAGACTATAGATGATGCTATAAATGAAGCTACACTTGATATGATTAATTCAAAAGAAGATTTTAAATAGGAGTTAAGATGGAAAAAGCAAGAAAATTTTTCAAGAAAGTAATTTACGTTATTGGTAAACCATATATGCGAGTTCTTCCTGGACAACTTGCTTTTTTCATAGTCCTTTCTTTAGTACCTTTAATAGCTGTTTTAGGTGCTATATTTTCATATTTTAATTTAGATTTAAGTAGTAATATTTTTAATAATATTAATAATTTCTTACCTGTAGATATAACTCAAATAGTATCTAATGGGATAGAAGGTAATGGTTTTACTTTTAATATTTTAATATTTTTTATTACTGCTTTTTTTCTTGCTTCTAATGGGGCACATTCAATAATAATTACTTCAAATGAAATATATGGTATTAAGGGAAGAGATTATATTAGAAGAAGAATAAAAGCTATAGCTATTACTTTTATACTTGTTTTTATTATAATATTTATATTAATAGTTCCTGTTTTTGGAGAATTAATATTAGAAGCAATAAGTCTTGAATTTGGAGCATCTGGTATTATAGATTTAGCTTCTAATATTTTTAAAATTATAAATTTACCAATAACAATTCTTACTGTGTTTTTTGTAGTAAAACTAATTTATAATATAGCACCAGATGAAACTAATCCAATACATAAATCTAATTTAGGACCAGCCTTTACTACTTTAATGTGGATACTTAGTACTAAAATTTATTCTGTTTATGTAAGAGATTTTTCACATTATAATAGGTTTTATGGTAGTATTTCAAATATTATTATTTTGATGATTTGGATATACTATTTATCTTATGTATTTGTTTTAGGTATGGCTATAAGTGCTACTGGTGATAAAGAATTGGAACTTACTCATAAAATAGATATTGAGGATATTAAATAAATTAGTCAGTATATTTATATTGACTTTTTATTTTGTTTTTTTATTTATTAGTGTTACAATTATATTGTATAGTAGGAGGAGTAAGAATAATGGCAGATACAAATAAATTAAAATTAATAGTTTTTAAAAGTGCTTTAGAACTTGGAGAAAAGGTAGATTATCATTTAAAATCTTTTTATGGGACACAAAATTCTTTTATATTACCAATAAAAGAGACTTGGTTTAATGATGGACATGGAAAGGTTGAACTTTTAGATACTGTTCGTGGTAAAGATGTTTATATGCTTCAAGATATAGGTAATTATTCATTACAATATAAGATGCATGGTTTTTATAATCATACTTCACCTAATGATTTAAATCAACAATTAAAAGATGCTATTGGGGCTTGTAAGTGTCATCCTAATAGTTTATCAATAATAATGCCTCTTTTATATGCAGGTAGACAACATAGAAGAAATGGGAGAGAAGCACTTAGTTGTGCTGCTAATCTAAGAGAATTAGATGCTGATCCTTATATTAAAAGATTTATTACTTTTGATGCACATGATGAAGGAGTACAACAAGCTTTAGCTTATACTGAATTTGATAATTTTTTTGCAACTAATACAATACTTGAGGATTTTATTTCAAATACAGATATTAGTGAACTAGAAAATGTTATATTTGTTGCACCTGATGGTGGAGCTGCTGGAAGACGTGATTTTTATTTAAACTCTTTTAATAGTAAGTATGTAGTAAAAGATGCAGGAAGTTTTTATAAAAAGAGAGATTATAATACAATAGTTGATGGTAAGAATCCAATTATAGAACATTCTTATTCAGGTAATCCAGATATAAGTGGTAAAACAGCTATAGTAGTAGATGATATGATTGCATCTGGTGGTTCTATGTTTGATGTAATAAATGAATTAAAAAATAGAGGAGTAGAACATATTTATGTTATGTGTACTTTTGCATTATTTACTGAAGGAATAGATAAATTTAATAAATATTATGAAGAAGGAAAATTTGATGGTATTTATACTACTAATTTAAGTTATATACCAGAAGAATATAAAAAAGAAGAATGGCTTCATGCTGTAGATTCATCTAAACAAGTAGCCCAAGTAATTAGAAATTTACATAATGATGAAAGTATAAGCCCACTTCTTAGAGATAAAAGTTATATAGGTAAAGTACTTACAAAAAAATTTGGAGAACAATAATTGTTTTCCTTTTTGTTTACATATATTTACATATTTACTAGCTATAAAATGGATTTTTATATTAGTTTATGATATTATAAAAGTCGTTTCAATTTAATTCTTTTAATATAAAGAACACAATTGAAAAAAGTTAATTTAAGTGATATAATGTTAGAGTAGGTGAGATATAAGATGAATAGAATTAAAAAATTAAAAGATAATATAGTTTTAAAACTAAAACGAGTTAAGGAAGATAAATTAATATCTAAGTATATAAAAGAAAATAAAATATTTGTTGCTTATATAATTATTAATATTTTAAATTCAACTTTACTTAGAGCTGTTACAATGAAATCTCTTCCTAATATTTTATTACCTAAACCTTTGATAGCAGATTTAGCAGTTGTAATTATTTTAGGATCATTTGGTTTTCTATTTAAAAAGAATAGAAATCAAGTAATTTATTTATCAGTGCTTACATTTGTTTTTACTTTTTTATGTACAGCAAATTCTATTTATTATACTTATTATACTTCTTTTGCAAGTTTCTCAATGCTTTCACTTACACAGTTTATTGCGCCTGTAGGTGATGCAGTTGTAGAAAATGTACTTCAAATTAAAGATTTAGTTTATTTAATACCATTAATTTCTTTTTATATTTTTATATTCTTTAATAAAAAAGAGTACAAAGAAAAATATTCAATAAAAAGAAAAAGAAAAGATAATTTTACAAAATCGATTTCTACTGGTGCTATTTTAGTTTTACTTTTCTGTATAACTTTAAGCCCATTAGAGATAAGTCGTTTTATTAAACAATGGAATAAAGAATATGTAGTTCAAAGATTTGGAATATATGTTTATCAATTAAATGATGGAGTTACTTCTTTACAACCTAAAATTAATTCTATGTTTGGTTATGATAAAGCTTCAAAAGAAGTAAAAGAATATTTAGAAAAGAAAAAGAAACAAGTAGAGTATAGTAAAGAGAATGAATATACAAATATATTTAAAGGAAAAAATGTACTTGTTATACATGCAGAAAGTCTTCAGAGTTTCTTGTTTGATACAAAATTTAATGGGCAAGAAGTTACACCTAACTTTAAGAGATTAGCTGAAGAAGGTTTATATTTTTCAAATTATTATTCACAAGTTAGTGTTGGTACTAGTAGTGATGCAGAACTTACATTTAATACATCACTTATGCCTACAAAAAGTGGAACTGCATTTGTATCATATTCTGATAGAAAATATATAAGTACTCCTAATAAATTAAAAGAACTTGGTTATTATACATTTAGTATGCATGGTAATACAGCAGATTATTGGAATAGACGTGTTATGCATGAAAATTTTGGTTATGATAAATTCTATAGTAAAGTAGATTATAATGTTACAAAAGATAATTCAATAGGACTTGGTATAAGTGATAAAGATTTCTTTGATCAGTCAATTAATTACTTAGAAAAAATATCTAAAGAACATGAAAAATTTTATGGACTTTTAATTACACTTACTAATCATACACCTTTTTCAGAAACAGATAAATATGGCGAGTTTGATGTTACTTTAAAAGAAAAAGTAATTAATGAAAATGGTCAAGAAGAAGAAAAAGTTTATCCTTATATGGAAGGAACTAAACTTGGAAATTATTTCAAATCAGTTCACTATGCTGATGAAGCTATGGGTGAATTTATGGATAAGCTTGATGAAAAAGGATTACTTGAAAATACTGTTGTAGTTATATATGGTGATCATGATGCTAGACTTTCAAAGAGTGATTATGAAAGATTATATAATTATGATAAAGAGAATGATGATGTATATGATGAAGATGATCCTAATTATGTAAATTTTGATAGTTATAAATATGAATTAAATAGAAAAGTTCCATTTATTATTTGGACTAAAGATAAAAAATATAATAAAGAAATACCATATGTTATGGGAATGTATGATGCAATGCCAACTCTTGGTAATATGCTAGGATTTAAAAATGATTATGCACTTGGACATGATATTTTCAATATTAAAGATGATAATATTGTAGTTTTCCCTAATGGTAACTGGGTTACAAATAAAGTATATTATAATGCTCAGAAGGGTGAGTATTTAACATTAATAGATGAAGCAATAGATGCAAATTATATAGAAGAGAAAACTAAGTATACAGATGAATTATTAGATGTTTCTAATAATATAATAGTTTTCGATATAATAAAAAAAGAAATGGAACAAAATAAAGAATAGGAGGATCTAATGAAGTTAAAGAAGAGTGTTAAAAGATTTTTAATAATAGTACTTATTTTATTAGTAGCAGTAGGAGGAGTAATTGCATATATTAAATTTGCTCCTCAAAAGAGTAAAGTAAAGAAAATCAAGATAGTAGATAAAATTGATAAATATGGTTATCAATTAAAAGATTCAAAGAATGAACTTTATAAACAAGAATTTAAAGAATTAAAGAAAATACTTAATGGTGATGAAGTTAACTACGAGGATTATGCTAAGTCTATAAGTAAATTATTTATAATTGATTTCTACTCATTAGATGATAAACTTGCTAAAACAGATGTAGGTGGAGTTGAATTTGTTTATAAGGATGAACAAGTTGATTTTCTTGAAAAGGCTGAAAATACCTTCTATAAATATGTAGAAAGTAATGTTTATGGTAATAGACAACAAAATTTACCAGCTGTTGATTCGGTTAATGTAGAAAAAGTTGAACCAACATCATTTAAAATTAATTCAAATGGCAAACAAGATGATGAAGCTTATGAAGTAACACTTACTTGGAAATATAAAAATGAAAGTGGAAGTGGATATCAACAAAATGCAACTTTAATTGTAGTTCATGAAGATGATGTTAGACTTTCAATAGCTGAAATGAAATAGGAGGTTTTTATGGATAAGAAAAAGAATAAAGATAAAGAAGAAAAAATCATAAAACCTAAAGGAAAAATACTTCTTAGATTATTAAATTTTATTGCATTTATTTCTTGTGTTTTTACAAGCTATAATATGTTTAAGTTTAGAAATGTTGGAGGTAAACTTTCTAAATATATTTATATAGCTATTGGTGTTTTAGCTTTTATATACATATTATTATTTATGTTTGTTTCTAAAAAACTAAAGAAACAAAGATTATTAAAAAGAAATATTAAGAAAAAAGGGTTATATGTATCAAATATAATTTATATAATAGTTACTATTTTAATTACAGCAGTACTTATGTATTTATATAATTATTTAGGTAGTTTTAATAAAAAATTAGTTACATATTCAACTAGTTTAATAACTTTATCAAGTAATGATATAAAAAATGTTAAAGATGTTGATGATACAATTATTGGTATATTAAGTGATAAGAATTCTCCTGAAGGATATATTATTCCTAAAGAAGTAATTAAACAATATAAATTAGAAGATAATAATCAAATAGAAGAATATGATAGTTATCAAGAAATGCTTGCTGATTTATATAGTGGTGACTTAGATTTAATGTTCATAACAAGTGATTATGTTAATACTTTTAGTGCTAATGAAGGATATGAAAATATTGGTCAGGAAACAAAAGTAGTTATGTCTAAAAGTAAAGAACTTAAGAAACATACAGTAAGTAAAAGAGCTACTTCTTCTAAAGGTAAAAGTGTTACTGAACCATTTACTATTTTACTTATAGGACTTGATTCAGAAACTGAAGGATTATCTAGTGCTAGTGCTGCACATGGTGATTCATTAATACTTATTACATTTAATCCAAAAACATTAAATGCTACTGTTTTAAGTATTCCAAGAGATAGTTATGTTCCAATTGCTTGTTGGAGTGGAAAACCAGAAAATAAAATTACACATGCAGCTGTTTATGGTACAGACTGTTTGATGGATACAATAGAAAACTATTTTGGAATTAAAATAGATTATTATGCACAGATAAACTTTAAAGGCCTTGTTTCACTTGTTAATGCAATGGGTGGAATTGATGTAGAAGTTCCTCAAGATTTATGTACAAATGATTCTGATCGTAATCAAGAGATTTGTATTAAAGGTGGATGGCAACATCTTGATGGAGAAGGTGCACTTGTTCTTTCAAGAAATAGAAAACAACTTCAAAATGGAGATATTGGAAGAGGACAAAATCAACAATTAGTTATTCAAGCTATGGTTAATAAAGTTAGAACAATTAGAAGTGCTAAAGACTTTATAAAAATACTTGATACTATTTCAAATAATTTTGATACTAATTTTACTACAGAACAGATTATATCTTTCTATAGTGTTGCTGAAGATATAGTTAGTAATGGTCTTGCTAAAGATGATGCTGATTTAGTTAATATTGAACAATTATATTTACAAGGTTCTGGACAAATGATTTATGATGAAAGGGCTAATATGGTTCTTTGGGATTATGTTCCTAGTAAATCAAGTCGTGACGATATAATTAATGCTATGAAAGTTAATTTAGGTTTAAAAGATAAGACTGTAATTAAAAAATTTGATTTTTCTGTAAACGAAGAGTATGAAAAAGAGATAATTGGATATGCGTATAGAGGTGGTTCTCTTTACTCTTTAGTACCGAATTTTGTCGGACTTAGTAAAGATCAAGCGTCATCTCTTGCTTCAAGAAGTGGTGTTAGAGTTACTTTTGAAGGAAATAGTGGTTATGTAGTATCACAAAGTGCTCCTGTTTCTAAGAGAGTAGATCTTCTTAGTGGTGGGGTTAAACTTACTTTATCTGGTTCTGGTAGTACAGATAATAAAAATACTGCAGATAATGATAAGGATAAAAAGAAAAAAGAAGAAGATGATAAAGAAAAAGAAGAAGAAGAATTAGATGACGGTTCAGAATCTAAAAAAATTGATTCTAATGAAAATGGAACTGGAAATGGTACTAATTCTGGTGGAACAAACAATGGTGAATCAGGTGCTGGAAATAGTTCAGGAGGAGAATCAGGTGCTGGTGCATCTGGATCTGGAACTAATGGAAATTCTTCTTCAGAAAATGCAGATTCTTCAAATTAATAATAAATATTTAGGTGGTAGATCATTTTAATGGTATTATCACCTTTATTTTTTTTATAATAATTATAGGAGTTTTTATTTTAGTCTAAATTGTGGTAAAATAATTGTGATAAAGAAAGGAGGAATATAATGATTAATTTAAATGTTAAGAGTAATTATTCTCTTCTTTCTAGTATGCTTAAAATTGACGAAATAATTGATTTTTCTATATCACAGGGGAATGATATATGTGTTTTATGTGATAATAACATGTATGGTGTTATGGAATTTTATAAAAAGTGTAAGGATAAAAATATTAAACCTGTTATTGGTCTTGAACTTAGTTTAGAAAATTATAAACTTTATGTGTTTGCTAAAGATTATGTTGGCTATAAGAATATGATTAAACTATGCACGATACAAAATGAGGGTGGCCTTGAACTTAGTCATCTAGAAAGGTTTAATAATAATTTAATTTGTGTTATTAAGTATAAGAATATAGATTATTTTAAAGAAGTTAGTGATATCTTTTCTGAACTTTATATTGGTTATGATAATAAAAAAGATATGAAGGATGCTTTGATTATTAGTAGTAATATAGTATTTTTTAGGGATTCTTTATATTTAAAGAGTAGTGATAGTAAATATTTAAATTATTTGTATTTAATACGTGATGGTAAAACTCTTACTGATAATATAAGTTATGATGTTTTAAATAAAGAACTTGATATTTCAGATTTATATAGTTTTACTACTAATGATGGAGTTGTTAATGCTTTTAAGATTGCTTCATCTTGTAATTTGGAGTTTCCCAAGAGTGAACTTCTTCTTCCTTTATATAAAGAAGAGGGAGCAAGTAATTATTTGTTTGAACTTTCTAAAGCTGGGCTTAAAAAAAGACTTGGAGGGGATATCCCTAAAGAATATAAGGATAGACTTTCTTATGAACTTAATATTATTGATAAGATGGGATTTTCAAATTATTTTTTAGTAGTATATGATTTTATTAGATTTGCTAAAAGTAATAATATTTTAGTTGGTCCTGGAAGAGGAAGTGCAGCTGGTAGTTTAGTTGCTTACTGCCTTGGTATTACTGAAATAGATCCAATGGAATATGATCTTCTTTTTGAAAGATTTTTAAATCCTGAAAGACATGGTATGCCAGATATAGATACTGATTTCCCAGATGAAGAAAGAGAAAAAGTAATAGAATATGTTAGAAAAAAATATGGAGAAAAATATGTTTCTGGAATAGTTACATTTGGTACATTAAGTGCTAAACAAGTATTAAGAGATGTTGCTAGAACACTTAATATTCCAACTTATAAATTAGATTCTTTAAATAAACTTATACCAAGTTTTACACAAGATACACTTCCAATTATTTATAAAAATAATTCCAATTTTAGGTATATGATTGATTCTGATGTTGCGCTAAAAAAGTTGTTCTCTATAGCAGTTAAACTTGAAGGATTTCCTAGGCATATTTCTTCTCATGCAGCTGGTATTCTTATGTCTAAAGTACCACTTGATGAAGTTATTCCTTTGACACTTAATGATTCTATGTATTTATCTGGTTATTCAATGGAGTATTTAGAAGAATTAGGACTTCTTAAGATGGATTTTTTAGGGCTTAAGAATCTTAGTATAATAGAACATATTATAAAAGACATAAAGGAATTATATGGTGATGATGTTAATTTTAATAAAATACCATTAAATGATTCTAAAGTACTTGATGTATTTAAGAATGCAGATACTGTAGGTATATTTCAATTTGAGTCTAGTGGTATGAAGAGTTTTTTAAAAAGACTTAAACCTTCTTCTTTTGAAGATATTTTTGCTGCTATAGCTCTTTTTAGACCAGGTCCTGCAGTTAATATAGATACATACATTAGAAGAAAACATGGTGAAGAAGAAGTTACTTATTTAGATAAGTCATTAGAACCTATATTAAAAAATACTTATGGTATATTCATATATCAAGAACAAATTATGCTTGCAGCTAATAAATTTGCAGGTTATACATTAGGTGAAGCTGATATACTTAGAAGAGCTATGAGTAAGAAAAAGTTTGAACTTTTAAAAAGTGAAAAAAATAAGTTTATAGAAAAAAGTATTAAATTAGGTAGAGATAAAAATGTTAGTGAAAAAATATTTGAATTAATACTTAATTTTGCTGGTTATGGTTTTAATAGATCTCATTCAGTAGCTTATTCTTTAATTGCTTATAAACTCGCTTATTTTAAAGTTTACTATAAAGAAATATTTTATAGTAATCTTCTTACTAATGTTATAGGTAGTGAAGTAAAGACAAAAGAATATATACAAGAAGCTAGAGCTAAAAACTTAAAGATAGAACTTCCAGATATTAATATAAGTGATTTAAGATATATAGTTAAAAATAATAAAATATATTATCCATTCACAAATATTAAATTAGTAGGAGTAGTAGCGGCTAATAAAATAATAGAAGCAAGAAAAGATGGAGAGTTTACTAATATATACGATATGTTTAGTAGATTAGTAATTAGTGGTGTTACTAGAAGTACATTTGAATCCCTAATTTACTCTAATTCTTTATCTAAATTTGGTTATACAAGAAAAACATTAATACAATCTTTAGATGAACTTATTAATTATGGAGAACTTACTAAAGATTTAGATCCATCACTTGTTATGAAACCAGAAATAGAAAATAGAGAAGAATTTGATAAAGATTTTTTACTTCAAAAAGAAAAAGAATTATTTGGTTTTTATTTAACTAGTCATCCTTCAACTAAATATAAAGCTCAGAGAGGTGATTATATTAATTTATTAGATGTTTCTAATTATTTTAATAAAAATATTAAAACTATTGTCTTAGTTGATAGAATTAAAACTATTAAGACTAAGAAAGGTGAAAATATGGGATTTATGACTTGTAGTGATGAGAATAATACTGTTGAATATATTTTGTTTCCAAAAGTATATAATGAATATAATTATATTAGTCGTGGAGATATTATAGAAGTAATTGGGAAAGTAGAAAAGAGACTTAGTGATTTACAAATAATAGTTAATAATATTACTAAGTTAAATGAGGAGAAGTATGAAGAATAAAAAAGTATTAGTTTTGATAATTATTGGTATAATTTTAGATAGGATTTCTAAAATTATTATCAGTATAAATTTAAAAGAAAACCAAGTTATAAAAGTTATTGGTAATTTCTTTAGAATTAGTTATATGAAAAATACTGGAGCTGCTTGGTCAATGCTTGAGGGTAAGCAATTACTATTAATTATTATTAGTATATTATTCTTAATATTTATGATTATGACTGTAATTAAAGATAAAAGAAATACTAAGTTTAATATATTAGGATATAGTTTTATTATTGGTGGAATAATAGGTAATCTTATTGATAGAATTATTTATAAATATGTAATAGATTTTTTATCATTTAAAATTATTAATTATTATTTTCCAGTATTTAATATTGCTGATATGTTAATAGTGTTTGGTGCTATATTCTTTATTAGTGATATTCTTTTAGAAGGAAGAGAAGAAGGACCAATAGCTGTAGAGTATAAAGAATTTGAGGAGAAAGTTCATGGAAAAAATAGTAGTAGAAAAAGAAAATCTTAGATTAGATCAATATGTTAGTGAAGCTTTAAATATATCTAGAAGTAAGGTTCAAAAGTTATTAAAGCAAGAAAAAATTACAGTTAATAAAAAGCAGGAAAAAGCTAGTTATTTAGTATGTCTTGATGATGTAATTGAGATAGATTCAGATTTAGATTTTTCTTTTAAAGTAGAAGCACGTGATATAAAACTTGATATAGTTTATGAAGATGAATACTTAATGATTATTAATAAAGAAAGTGGTATGGTTGTTCATCCTGCACCTGGTCATTATGATGATACAATGGTTAATGCACTTCTTCATTATTTTAATATTTCTTCAACTACTAATATTAGAATAGGGATAGTTCATAGACTTGATAAAGATACAAGTGGACTTATGATGGTTGCTAAAAATGATGAAGTTTTAGATATGCTTTCTAATATGATAAAAGAAAAGAAAGTAGAAAGACATTATATAGCTTTAGTAGATGGAGTTATCTCACCTGAAACTGGTACAATAGATGCACCTATAGGAAGAGATAAAAACTTTAGAGAGAAGATGGCTGTAACAGATCAAAATAGTAAAGAAGCTATTACTCATTTTAAAGTTTTAAAACGATATAAACAGAATACACTTGTTGAATGTATACTTGATACTGGACGTACTCATCAAATTAGAGTACATATGGCATATATTGGTTATCCAGTAACAAATGATCCAGTATATAATAAAAAGAAGTCTGATTCTTTTGGACAAATGCTTCATTCAAAAAGTATTAAATTTAATCATCCAATAACTGGTGAATTAATTTATTTTGAAAAAGAACCTCCTAAAGAATTTAGTGATAAACTTGACAAATTAGAGATTTAAATGTTTTACTTTTTAAAACTATTACTTTATAATATTAATAGCCTGTAAGGAGGAATACTATGGAAGAAAAAGTAATTACTTTAAGTGATGAAATATTAGATTCTAAAAATATGCTTGTAATGAAATTATTACATTACTTTATTATAGATAAGAAATATAATCCTATTATTATACAAGGAGCTGATAATGAAATATGGCTTGAAAACTTAGATGAAGATTATAAAGTAATAAGAATAGTTACAGAGAATATTAGAAATGAAGAACAATATAAATTTGATGTTTTTAAAACTAAGAGAATACTAAAGAAAATAAAGAAAAAAACTTTTTCTTTTAATATAAAAACTCTAAATATTTTTCTTAATATAGATAAGGGTATAGAATTTGTTCAAGATAAAGCTCTTGATTCATTAAGAGCAGAAAAAGAAATTGATATAAAAAAGAATAAACTTATAAATGAAAGTTTTTCTGATATAAAAGAAAAATTAAAATATACAGAAAAGGGAATGGAATTATTTGCTAAAATAACTAGTGATATTAATGAACATAATATTGAAGATAGTGAAAAAGCAGAAAGTATTTTTAAACCTAAATATCCACTTGTTACTTATATTTTAGTTGCTATTAATATTTTAATTTATATACTTCCTGTAATTTACGGAAATAATTTTAATTTCTTTACTAAGTTCTGTTTATATGCTCCTTATGTTAGGGATGGAGAATATTATAGATTAATTACTTCATCATTTTTGCATGCTAATATACTTCATTTAGTATGTAATATGTATGTATTATTTACTTTAGGTAGCCAGCTTGAAAGTTTTATAGGTAAGTTTAAATATACAATAGTTTATTTCTTTAGTGCTATTACTGCTTCACTTATGTCTATGACATTTTTAAAAGATGGTATAAGCGTTGGTGCAAGTGGTGCTATATTTGGTATAATGGGAGCTATGCTTTATTTTGGTTTTCATTATAGAGTTTACTTAGGTAATGCACTTAAGACTAGCTTAATACCTGCTGTAGTGCTTAATTTAATATTAGGGTTTACTATTGATGGTATTGATAATTTTGCCCATATTGGTGGACTTATCGGTGGAGTACTTATGAATATTGGTTTAGGTGTTAAATATAAAACATCGACATTTGAAAAAGTAAATGGGTTAATAGTTTCGTTTATATACTTAGGATTCTTGGTATATACTGCATTTATATTTTCAAGATAAAACTATTAAGAGCGAGATGCTCTTTTTGTATATTTTAGAGTATTTATTAGAGTAAAACTACAAATTCACTTGGTGAAATTTGTAGTTTTTAGTTTGTTTTTCTTCCTAATTTTTAAAATTGGTCTTTTGATTAATAGAAGTTTTTGTTTTATAACATTTGTACTTCCAAAAAAGAAAAGGAGGAATGTTATGGAAGAAAAGAAATTTTATACATGTAAGAATGATAGAGCATTTAAAGAAGTATTTATGAAAGAGCAGAATAAAGATTTACTTATTAGTTTACTTGAAAGCATTTTGAATATCAAAATAAA
>JAGAWU010000013.1 GCA_017941235.1 Bacilli bacterium
AACAATAATAACAATAACAATAATAATTCAAGTAGTAATACTTCGTCTTCTACTCCAGAGCCACAAGATACATGCCAAGTAAAAACAATTACGGTTGGACGTGAACTTAATAATATTATTGCTAATCCTGAAAGTTTTAATGATGTTTCATCTGGATTACAATCATATTTTAATAGTAAAAATGTTAAGGTTACTATAAGATCAGATTCAACTAGTGGTATGGCTTCTGGTAGTGTAATTTCAGGTGTTAACTTAGGTCAACAATATAAAACGTGTTGTCCTAATGATTGCACACCTTATACAATTGTACTTGCAAAATAGACTTCGGTCTATTTTTTTATTATTATGAATATAATTAATTGACAATTCAGAAAATATATATTAAAATTATATATGTCTGATGGGTCTATAGCCAAGTGGTAAGGCGTGGGACTGCAACTCCCTGATCGTTGGTTCAAATCCGACTAGGCCCTCCATGAGATATTAGAATTGAACTATATGTTCAATTTTTTTGTTTAATAAAAAGAAGATAACTTATATTCTAAGTCATCTTCTTTTTATTTATTTAATTTAGTATTTGATTTAAAGTTTTCTTTGCAAAAATCTATGAACTGAGTATGAGTAAAGACTTTATTTGGATCAAGTTCATTTTCTTTCATACATCGTTTTAAACTAGTGATATTTTCCTCTGTTGTTATAATTCCAACAAATCTTTTTTCATCGAATCTAATACTCTCTACTCCACCAAACACTTCTGAACTATCACCTGTTTTAAAAACTTTATCATATTCATATTCTTTTGGATAAAAAACAAATAATGCTCCATATGGCATAAATGAGTTAATACTGGCATCAGCAAATTCTAAACTAACTCTTATGTTACTCTTTGCAGTTACATCAATTTGTGTAGCAAAAGATTTAAAATCTACACCTCTTTCTTCTGGTGTATATAATCCTTTAGTTGATATTATCTGTTTTACTATTTCTATATTATTATTACCATGAAAAACAATTGGAATATTATCTGGTATTACATCATTTATCTTCTTTGAATATGTATTTTTAATATTTTCTCTTTCTTTTAAATCATTTTCATCATTTAATCTCATGCAGTCAAGTGTAGCTTTTATATTATTAATATTACTCAATACTGATTCGATTCTTTTAGTGTAAAATTCAATTTTTCTTATATCATTATTTTTCTTTGATTCTAATAATTTTTCTTTTAATTCCTTTAAATTTTCTAATTTTGAGTTATAGTTTTCTAAAGTGTTTTTTCTAATTCCTTCAAATCTATCATTATTATCCATTTTATTTCACCATCATTTATATATTTACCTTTGAATTATTATCAATACTCTCAGTGATTTTCGTCATCTCTTTTAACTCTTCGTTATGATCATTATAGCTTCTTTCTAAATTATCTGATAAGAATCTTTTTAAAAGTACTAATTCTTCTGAAGTTAGTTTCTTTGTTATTTCTTCTAATCTAAAAGTTTGATTTTTCTTTTCTTCGTCTGAAATTGGAAAATTATTGATACTACCACACTTTTTAACGAAGAAACAATATTTTCCTATAAAATTCTTTTCTTCATTTGTTAAATTTATTCCAAAACCTTCTTTTTTCATTATACATTGCTTCCTTTCTTTTCTTAACTACATTATAGCATAATTAGTTGAATTAATCTTTTAAATACAGTATTAAAGTGTTATAATTATTATGGTGATTATATATGGATATTATTGATATTATTAAAAATGCAAGTGCTCCTTTATTTCTTATACAGATGCACACTTTGAAGGATTTGCAAAAAGATAAGCTTTTTTTTAAACCTTTATCGGATAAGGAATATCAATATTTAGATAAGATTGGTGATGATTCAGTCATTAACTTGCTTAGTAGCACTGATTCTATTAAATTTATAGATGAATTAAGAAAGAAAAATAAGAATAATAAGGTTATACTTACTATAACTGATAAGATTAATTTTAATAATGATCTTTTTAAATCTGATATCAATTATTCTAATGTTTTTGTTAAAGTAAATACTATTTCAAATCCTATTTCTTTAGATGAGTACGTTAATAATGAAAAAACACTATATTCTATGGTTAGTGGTGCTGAAAAGTTAAGTCCTTTAGAAAGATATTTATATGCATATGATGTTGTTAAAAGATTAAAAGAATATAAAGAACATAAGAAAGATAAACTTCTTTCCCGTAATCTATATTCTATTTTATTTAATAATTATATTGTTTGTTCAGGTTTTTCTGCTCTTCTTGGTGATTTGCTTGATAAGCTTGATATTCCAAATGCAGAAACTAGTGTAGAAATAGATTTGTCTTCTTTTAAAGCAAGTGCTCAACTTAGGAAAAAATATGAGTGGGATAAAATTAAACCTTTTGAAAAGTATAAACTAGTTCGTAAGCAGATGAATTTTATTCCTTCTGAATATGGAAATCATTCTAGATTAATTGTTAATATAAATGATCCTAAGTATTCTGTTAATGGACTTTATTTCAGTGATGTTACTTGGGATAATGATTTAAATAAAAGTTTTTATAATCATGCTTTAATGACTGAAGATAAGGCTGTTAATTCTAATCATAAGATAAAATTATCTGTGAGTCCTTGTGAATTATTGTATTCGGATAGTATAGAACAATTTAATGATAAATTAAATTATATTTTAAATCATCGTGATTCTTCACGTGATTATTCTAATATTAGTGATTCTGAGTGTTTAAAAAGAATTGTAGTTGATTTAATTTCAATTATTAATAAATTGGACAAAGAGTTTGTTAATAATATTAATTCTAAATATAAACATATTGATGATATAGTTTTTTATGAAAATGATGAATATAAGAAATTACTATATGAATTAGCTAATTATATAGTTAATAGTTTTAATAATGATATTGATGGTAATACGCTTTTATCGGCTATTAAAGTTATATATGACGAGGTTTATGTCGGTGGAATAAGTTCAAATGATACTAAAAAAATAATTGAAGATAATAATTCAAGTAATCTTTTTGAATTTGGTAATAATATATTTAAAAAATAAAACAAATGATTTGATTATTAATCATTTGTTTTTTTATACTTTTTTTCTTCTTTAAACTCTATATTATACTTTATAATTTTACCTTTTTTTCTTGCTTCTAATGCTTTTTTAAATGATACTTCGCTAATCTCGTATCCATCATCATATAGACTTTCTGTAAATGTATTATAATCTACTAAAAACATTGGTGAAGTAATAGTTTCTAGATACTCTAAAACTGAACTAGGTAGCTTAACTGAAGTTCCATTTTCTTTTACATTATAGAAAAATAATATTTTTGCTTTATCATTAATTACATCATTTTCAGTTATTTCATCTTGTGCTACTGAAGAATTTGAGTCCAATAATTTCAATACCGATTCATTTAAATAAAATAAGGGTGTAACTTCAATTTCTAATTCATCATATGAAATTTCTTTATCAGCTAATAGTCTAATTAATCTTTCACATGATTTTTCGAAGTATTTAACTGCTTTTTTATCTTCTTCTTCATCATATATTTTTATATTATCACCTAGTGTAGTATAGTTATCAAATTGATCAACTTCTACTCTTCCATCCCTTGTACTAAATAAATCAACTAAATAATACTTCCTGCTTAATAATAATCTTTTCTTTAAATTTATTAATTCTTGTTTTGACATAATTATCCCCCTAAGCTTTTCATATTATACCATATACTTTTTGATATATCAATTATTTATTTAGTATTAATAAGTCTATTATTTCAGGCTTATCTTTAAAAATCGAATTATTAATTATAAATTTTTGTCTATTATTAAAGAAGAATTTTAATAAAGGTATATCATTTATTTTATATTTAATCTTATTTTTCTTTAAATATCTACATGTGAACAACTTACATGAAATGGATTTTATATTACATTTTCCGTTTTTTAAATTCTTACATAATCCTCTTTTTCTTCCATAACAACAACCATTTTCTGACTCTTTACAATGAGAATTATTTCTTACTGAAATACACTTATTATCTTTAAAATTACATATATTTCTTTCATTAAATTCTTTATCTAAGTAATTACATACTACATCGTATATATAATTATATCTTTGTTTTATATCTTTAATATTGACAGCGTTTATTGTATATATTTTCATTTTTAAATCTTCTTCTGTATATTCTTTTATTGATTTATCATCTTTTATAATTTGATTTTGATATTTTAAACATACTATTTCTTCTCTATTTTTATATTTTGAAATATTTTTATAAAAATTTTTATCATCCTCTATGTAAACAACTTCCATGTAATCACCATATTATAATGTTTTATTTTCTTGCAACTCCATACATATTCTTTTTTCTATAAGCAAATTCACTATATTCAATTATTGGATATAAACCGTATGCATCATTATAAGCATATAACTTGTCATCTTTTATACCAAATATTGTATCATCTACTACACTCCATTCTTCTAAATCTTTCATATTAAATAGAAGAATACTATTATCATCAGTTATTCTATAAAAATTACCTTCTTTATCTTTTATATAATAATGAGTGTTACTCTTTTTTATTTCTTCAGTATTATATAACTTTTCTATTTTATTATTTGATATGCCTTCTTTAAATTTTATATTGTTATTAGCTATACTATCTAACTTTTGATTTATTAGTTTTTTACCATTATAGTACTTTATATTATTTTCTTTGCTTACCTCTATAAGTTTTTCATCTTCTAAATCTACTTTGTATTGTTTATTTGAACTGCAATCTAGCAAATACATGTTATTCTTATAACTACCATTAAAATATATATTGGTTGATAGTTCGTATTCAATTACTTCCATTTTATCCGATGATCCATCTTTTAAATCAATTGTATATATATAATCAAAACTTACATCATCACTACTTGCATTCATTATGTAAAGTTTATCATTACTTTTTCCTAAATACTTTGAATCATATATATCAAAATCAATTATATCTTTACTAAATTGTTCTTTACTATTTATTGAAAAGTAGCCTTTATAATTCCATACAATTATATTATAGTCATCTAATATATCGTTATAATAATTCAAATTAAGTGATGTGGAAGATAGGTTAGTTTTTTTTCTATTTTTCTTTTCTTGATTTAAATCTTTTTTGATTAAGAATTTCTCTAATTTTTCAAATTTAATGTTTTTTTGTTTTAAATATTCATAGCTCACTAATTTACCATCTACTATACATTCTGGGCTTACATATACATCATCTTTAAATACTGGTAATATACATTCATTATTTTTTTCTTTAAAATAATAAAGGTCTTCTATTATAGATTTATCTTTGTGGTAATTATGTTCTAAATTATATATGTATGTACTTTTTCCTTTTTTTATTGTTATATCATAAAGATGTTTTTTATCCTTATATTTATATTTTTCTTCTATATTAAATATTTTATTGTTATTTGAATTAAACTCGTATTTGTAATCGTATTCTTTTACTAATAACACTACTATAAACTCATAAAATAAGAACAACAAAAAAAGACTTATGCATATTGGAATTATTTTTTTCATTTTACCACCTCTATATTATATATTATAAAAAAAAGAGCCTTTATTTTCAAGACTCTTTTACTTCTTTAATTTGTTCTTCTTGAGCTAATCTCTTTTTCATTATTTTCATATAGTTAGATACTTGAGAATATATTTCTGGAAGTGCACTTTTTGATATATTTGATAATACAATAAATTCTTTTACAGTATCTATCATTACTTTACCCCAAATTATAGAACTTACAATTTTTAAGTCATTAAACATCTCTGGAGTAATCGAATCTACAAAATAACCAAATAGTACTCTTTTTCTTCCAATTACAATTCTTTCTGTTGTAAGAGCAACTACACATGTTTCAAATATATGAAATGGATTATCATTCTTTTGGGCAATAAAAGCATATAATACTTCTTCACCCTCGTTTAAGTGTTTTTCTACTACGGCTGAATTTTTTTGATATCTCCAACCTACTGTAGATGGGTATTTTCTTTTAAAACGTGCGACAAAGTCTGTGACAGTACGTTTTCCTTCTGGCATAAATACCAACTCCTTTTATTAGTCAATTATACCATATTTTTTAAATAATTCAACTAGTGAAGCACCACTTGTTTCACCAGCTATTGAATCAACAATTTTTCCACCTTTAACTATTAATGTAGTTGGTGTTCCCCATCCTTCATTAAAGAATTCATCAGATGATTGTAATTTTTTAATTCCTTCATTATCTAGTTCATCAGTATTAAGATAATTAATTTTTAAATTTTCATATTTAAATACTAAGTTTTCCATTATAGGTTTTTGAACTTGGCAATGTGAACATGTTGGACGTGCTATATAAATTATTGATGCTTCTTCACCATTAAGTAAAGATAGATAATCATCAATACTTATATTATTTAATTCTTTTCTTTCTTCATCTTTTATAGCTTCACTTTCAGCACTTGCTCCACCAGTTCCTGCTCCACCTGTTGTAGTTTGACTTGCGTTTTGATTAGGTGTTTTATTATATTTTCCATTTTTATTGCTTGCAAAACAACTTAATATTATTGCTACTAATAAAATTGCAATTGCTGCTATTGTAAATATTTTATTTCTTTTTTCATCGTTGCTACTTGTTTTGATAACTTTTTCTTCTTTTACTTCGTTTTCTAATTCGTCAACTAAGTTTAATTTTTCTTCTTTTGGTGCTATTTCTTTTTTAGTTGTTGTTTTCTTTGCTGTTGTTGTTTTTTTCTTTGCAGTTGTAGCTGTAGATTTTTTTGCTCCTGTTGATGTTATCTTAGCAGCTGAAGTTTTACTTCTTGTACCGCTTTTTGTAGTTGCAGTTTTTACTGCTTTACTTTTGTTAGCACTTGCTGCTGCAGTCTTCTTTTTAGTTGTTGTTTTCTTTGTTGCAGATGCTGAAGTTGTTTTTTTAGTTCCTTTTTTATTCCCTGTGTTTGTTTTCTTACTTGTATTTGCCATCTTGACCATCCTTTCATATTAAAATTATAACATATTTTCTATTTTTTCAAGTATTTTTTTAGTAATTTTATTTAAAATTCCGCGAAAATAATTAACTATTAGCTCTTTTTCATCTATTTCTACTTCTTTTTCGCTCCACATTCCTATTTTATTTTCTATAGCCTTCTCTTGCTTTCTTTCTAATTTTTCAACATATAAATAGTCTTTGTATACATATTTAACTTCTGCATAACCTTTTCTAACTAAATCTTCTTGTAATAGTTTTCCATCTAAAAATACCCAGGCTAAAACTCTTCCATATTTATCTCTTTTCTCACTTAGTGGATCATATTCTAATTCTATTTTTTCTGCTTTTTCTAACTTTTTGCAAGTATAATCACTTGCTTCTTTTCCGTACGATTCTTTCTTATTCCTACTATATTCAGGTGTATTTATTGCTAAAAATCTTACTTTTTCTTCTTCTTTTCCTATTTTAAATATTGCTGTATCTCCGTCTATACATTTTACTAGTTTTGCTTTTTCTTTGCTTTGTGCAAATACTAGCGTTGGAGTTAACAATATTAACATTATTATAAGTATTCTATTTTTCATTGTATCACCTATTATATTGTACTAAATTTATTAAAAAAAGAAAAGTCAAATAAAAAGAAGTTGGTTTTAACTTCTAATTTTCTCTTTTTTCTAAATATTCATCATATGAAGAATATCTATCTGTAATTGTTCCATCTTCTTTTATTTCAATAATTCTATTGGTTACTGTACTATTCAATTCGTGGTCACGACTTGTTAAAATAACACTTCCATCAAATCTAATCAATCCTTTATTAAGTGATGTGATACTTTCTAGATCAAGATGATTTGTAGGTTCATCAAGTACTAGGAAGTTAGGACTTTCAAGCATGCATTTACTTAACATACATCTGGCTTTTTCTCCACCTGAAAGTACTTCGACTTTTTTAAATACATCATCACCTGAGAATAACATTCTACCTAAGAAACCACGTAATACTGTTTCATCATCTATTTCATAGTATTGTCCAATCCACTCCATTATATTTTTGTTTGTATCTTTAAAGAAGCTTGTATTATCTTGAGGTAAATAGCTTGGATTAATTGTTTTACCCCATTCTACAGTACCTTTGTATTCTCTATCTAGTCCCATTAAAATGTTAAATAGTGTTGTTTTAGGTAAATCATCTTCTGCTATTATGTTTATTTTGTCACCTTTCATTACAGTGAAATTAACTTTATTTAATATTTTTTTACCATCTATTTCTTTTGTTAAATTAGTAACTTTTAGTATTTCTTTACCAACTGGTTTTTCTATTTTAAATTCTATAAATGGATATTTACGTGATGATGGTACTATTTCATCTAGAACTATTTTTTCAAGCATTTTCTTTCTAGAAGTTGCTTGTTTACTCTTTGATGCGTTGGCACTAAAACGCGCTATAAAGTCTTGTAATTCTTTTATTTTTTCTTCTTTTTTCTTATTTGATTCTTTCATTTGTTTTAATGCAAGTTCTGATGATTCATACCAGAAATCATAGTTACCTATATATAATTTAATTTTATTGAAGTCAAGATCTGCTATATGTGTACATACTTTATTTAAAAAGTGTCTATCATGGGATACTACTATTACTGTGTTATTAAAGTTGATTAGAAATTCTTCTAGCCAACTAATTGCATCTATATCTAGAGAGTTTGTAGGTTCATCTAAAAGTAGTACATCTGGATTACCAAATAAAGCTTGTGCAAGTAATACTTTGACTCTTAATTTAACAGGAATTTCTTTCATAAGCATATAGTGATATCCTTCTTTTACTCCTAAACTATTAAGAATAGTTGCAGCATCGCTTTCACTTTCCCAACCGTTTAAATCCATGAACTCCCCTTCAAGTTCTGCAAGTCTCATTCCATCTTCATCACTAAATTCTGTTTGACTATATAATTTATTTTTTTCTTCTATTATTTTCCATAACTTAGAATTTCCCATTATTACAGTATCAATTACTCTTTCTTCATCATACATGTAATGGTCTTGTTTTAAGAATGAAAGTCGTTCTCCTTTTCCAAGTATAACTTCTCCAGTTGATGTTTCTTGTTCTCCTGAAAGTATCTTTAAAAATGTAGATTTACCTGCTCCATTTGCGCCTATTAATCCATAACAATTTCCATCAGTAAATTTAATATTAACATCTTCAAATAATACTCTTTTTCCAAATCTTAGGCTTACATTATTTACTTGTAACATAATATCCCCTCCGCTTTTAAATTTTAACATAAAACTATTTTTATAGCAATCAAAAAAAGATAACTTAAAATTTTAAATCAAATTATCTTTTTATGCTTCTTATTTTTCTTCAAATGTAATTGAGTTAAGTATTTTTTGAAAACCTTCACTTCTAAATGTTTCTTCTATATTAGCAGTATTATTATCAATATAACTCATTTGTCCAAATAGAGCTTTTGACGAATTAGAATTATCTTTTAATAATACATTAAAACTAATAGAAAATTTATCACCATTGTATGTATATCCTTTTAAACTATTCCATGTATATTCCATAAAACCATTACTATTAGATCTATTTGCTTTACCTGTTCCAAAGTTTGCACTTGTTGTATCAAAATGATATAGTTGCAATTCAAAGTTTTCTTTTTGACTAGTAATTGTTAATTGAGTATATTTACCTGTATGTTCTTCCTTAATTTCATAGTCTTTATCTTTTGCATATGTCATAGTTGTTGTACCAAAAGAATCGTCTTTTAATACTATTTTTTTATCTTCTTCTCTTATAGTCTTTGTTTTATTGGTATTTTTATCTTTACCACATCCTGTAATTGTAACAAATAATACTATTAATAATGCTCCTATAAATAATTTCTTTTTCATTTTTTCTTCCTTTCTTATTATTTATTTAATTATAACATACTATATTTTTTTTGTTAATTTTTTATTTTTTTAATATTATGTTATACTTTATTTAGTAAGGAGAATAAATATGACTATTGTATATTTAATTAGACATTCTGTTAGATTTGAAAAAGCTAATATAGAAAGTTACTTAACTGATCAAAGTAATCTTTTAAAAAATGAAAAAATTATTTTAAGTGTTGAAGGTGAAAAAAGAGCTGAAATATTAAGTCACGAAGAAGAACTTCAAAATATTGATGTTGTTTATGCTTCAAATTTAGTTAGAACTTTAGCAACTGCTAAATACTTATGTTATAATCAAAATTTAAAAGTTAATATTGATAACAGATTTGACGAAAGAAGAGTTGGTATTCCTAATGATAATGAGGTTTGTGATTGGTTTACTAAGCAGTATTATGATCCAACTTATAAGACTATTGGTGGAGAAAGTCAGGAAGATGTTAGAAATAGAGTTTATGAGGGACTTTTAGATGTACTTAAAAAACATAAAGATAAAAGAATTGCTATATTTTCACATGGTTATGCTATTACGTTTTTACTTTTAAAATGGTGCAAGCTTATTAATATAGATGATAATCATAAGTTTACTATTTCTTACAAAGATAAAATTATTTATGATAAAAAGATTAATGCTCCAGAGGTATTTAAACTTACTTTTGATGGTGTTGAATTAAAAAATATTGAGTTTATTGAATTTGAAGATTTGGAGTATATGAATGCAATATAAAAGCAAAGTTTTGATTACTTTGCTTTTATTTTAGTCTAGATTATTGTTTCTATTTTCATTAAGTTAGTTTGAGATACTTTAGCTTTTTTATTATTAGTATTAAATCCTCCAGTTATTATTATATTATCTCCAGGATTTAGTTCTATAAATTTTTCTGCTTCTTCTAATGATTTTTCAAATATTTCATCCATATCGTTCCAAAAATCTACTTTTTTTGCAGAAACTCCATAATTTAGTGTTAATGAGTTTCCTACTTTTTCATCCGATACTAAAGCTAGTATAGGACATTTTGGTTCTAGATTTGATATTAATCTTGCTGATTGTCCTGACATAGTTGGAACAACTATTAATTTAGCATTTAATGAATTTGCTGATTCAGCGACTGCTTTTACTATTGCATCTGTTCCGTTATAAACTAGTTTTTCTGCAAAAACATTTACATAATCTATTGATTTTTCTGTACTATCACATATATCTGCCATACATTCTACTGTTTCAACTGGATATTTTCCAACTGTTGTTTCACCTGATAACATAACAGCATCTGTTCCGTTATATACAGCATTTGCTACATCTGTTACTTCTGCTCTTGTTGGTCTAGGATTTTGCTTCATAGATTCAAGCATTTCTGTTGCAACTATACATGATTTTTTATGTTGTCTACAAAGCTTTACTATCTTCTTTTGATATATTGGTAAATTAGATATTGGTACTTCTACCCCTAAGTCACCACGTGCAACCATACAACCGTCTGACACTTCAATTATTTCTTCTACATTATCAAGGCCTTTTTGTGATTCAATTTTAGAAATTATCTTCATATCTTCTCTGTTTTCATTTTTTAATATTTCTCTGATTGCTAAAACATCTTCTTTTGATTGAACAAAACTTGCTGCTAGAAAATCTCCGTCATGATTACAAGCATATATTATATCTTCTCTATCAGTTTCTGAAATGAATGGAATATTTAAGTCAACTCCAGGCACTGACATACTTTTCTTAGAAAGTAAAAGTCCACCTTTTGTAATTTCACATAATAATTCATCTGTATTTTTTCCGATTACTTTTACTTCCATTAAACCATTTTCAAGTAGTACTCTTTGTCCTATTTCTATAGCATCTAATGCTTCTTTATGATTTACCGTAAATTTATCTTCATCACCTATAACATCTTCTTTTACTATTTTTATAGTTTTTCCTTCTATTAAATTAATTCCGCCTTCTTTTGTTATTCCACTTCTAAATTCTGGTCCTTTTGTATCATACATAATACCTATTGAGGTATTTAATATTTTTCTTACTTTCTTTACTGTATCTACAATTTTTTCTCTGCTTTCTATAGTGGCATGTGACATATTAATTCTTGCAACGTTTGCCCCTTTCTTCACCATTTCTGTAAATACTTCTACACTATCTGATGCTGGTCCTAAGCTTGTTACTATTTTTGTTTTCTTCATATACTTCCTCCTTAACCCTAGAGAATTATAACATAGTATTAACTTTTTTCATATACTTAGTGGTTAATTTTACATTAATAGACAAGAAAAAAAGAACTATTTATAGTTCCTTTTGTTACTAATATTTTAAATGCTTACTTAATAATTTATTACTTTCTATAACACTATCTGATTCACCTAGTTTTCTAGCACAAGCTATACTATATAGTATATGTAAAACATATGAATCTACCATTGATAAAGTATTATATTCTTTTGAACAAGTTTCCTTATAAATCTTTTCATTTAATTCATTTTGTGACTTAGTTTCATACTTACTTATCTTTTTTACTGCTTCTTTCTTTTCTTCTTCACTTAATTTTCTATTACATAAAGTTAAAATATTTTTTTGCATATATTTATAAATTTGTGTGCATTCTTCTTCTGTAGCAGTATCATCTCTATAGTTTTTAAAGAAATCAAGCATTGCTTCTTCTTGAAAGTATTCAAAGATTTCTTGTAATTCATCTATTGATAACTCACTATAACTTCTTTTTTGAAGTTCTTCAATTCTATTTTTTTGAAATTCTGGTTTATATTCTAACCATTTAATCCATTCATCTATTGGGTTTATATTTGGTAATACTTGAAATTTTGTTTGTTCTATTTCTATTTGCTTTATTTTTTCTTTTGCATTTAGCATTGAAGTTCACCTCTCTTTTTCATTTTAACACATTGTTTTGTATAAAAAAAGAAATAGTTTTTCTATTTCATAAATTTTGATATTAGTTTTCCAGTAGTATGCACTATATCTGTACTTTGTCTTATTGCATAACCTTTTCCTAATGCTTTTCCTCCTATAGTAAGCATTGATATAACTGCTGTTACTATTGAACTTATTAATAGAGGATTTATACTTGTTGTCTTTATTAGTATTGCGGCTATTGCAACTCCTGCAGAACCAGATGCTACTCCACAGACATCTCCTACAACATCACAACAAACAGATGATACTCTGCTTGCATTATTTATTAGTTTAACTGCAACACTTGCTCCTTTTACTTTTTTAGATGCCATGCTGTTAAATATGTGTATATCAGCTGCTGTTACGGCTACTCCTATAACATCAAATACTATTCCTAACATTATAAATATAAATGTTACAAGCATTGAAATAGCTAATCCTACATTTCCTAAAATAAGTTCGCCAAAGAAACCCATTATTATTGAAATGACGAATGCAAGGATTGTTACAGTTAATATCCATTCAGTATCATTTCTTCTTACTTTCCTTTTTCTCATATTCCTCCAAAAAAAACATATGGCTCTATATGTGATAAATTCTTAGCCTTAGGTCAAGCAGGCTTTCCCCACACCTTACATATTCGTTACCAAATATGCGGTTCCCCTTTAAAAAGTATGATATGATGTCACCATTCATATAGCTTGATCACCACTTAGTACCAACTTTAATCTCACAAATAGATACACTCTAGGAAATTTCTTCCCCAACTCCTTGTTATTAATCCTTTTTTGCAAGAGTAATTTCATAGTATAAATATTCCGTTTTTGGCCGAAAAATTGAATATCCTAAACCTAATTCCAAAGCTCTCACTCAAGACAAGCTACGCTACACATAACTTTCGCCACGATGTAGGTTTAATCCTAATTCATAACAAGTCCATCAGAATAATTCGTATAGGCAAGTTACAATATTAGGTCTCCACGAGTTAGGGGTCTACTGCATATGCCATTATGCTAAGCCCATAACTCTCATCTCCAGCATTCACCCCTTTTTGGGCAAAAGAAGCAAACACAAGAGGTTTCACAGGTATGCTCTTTAACGATAGTTTATCCCCGTCCTCATAACAATTCTGTTGACTAGAATAATGCGCCATCTATTTTTATTTCAAATTATACAATTTAGAAACTTCTTTAGCATTTAGTTTCCTATATTCACCACTTTTTAAATCAATTACGTTTAAAAAAGCAATAGATTCTCTCTTTAATTTTATTACTGGATGTTTAATGTATTCAAATAATTTTTTTACTTCGTGATTATGACCTTCATGAAGGATTATAGTTAAATATGTGCAATTAGTTTTTTCATCATATTTTCTGAATTTTACTTTATCAGGTTTTAAAAATTCATTTTCTAGTTTTATACCTCTTTCTAGTATATGAATCTCTTCTCCATTAACTTTTCCTTCAACTTTAACATAATAACTCTTTTCAATTTGATTTTTTGGATGAGTTAATATATTAGCAAGTTCTCCATCATTAGTTAAAATAAGTGCTCCTGTAGTATCATAATCTAGTCTTCCGACTGGATATATTCTTTTGTCAGTATTAATTAAATCAACCACTGTCTTTCTACCTTTATCATCGCTACTTGTAGAAATAACTCCACGAGGTTTATTTAAAAGATAATACTCTTTTATCTCTTTTCTTATTTCTTTTCCATCGATTGTAATTATATCACTACCAGATACTTTAGTGCCTAGAGATATAGGCTCTCCATTTACTTTTACTCTATTATCCTTAATCAATTCTTCTGCTTTTCTTCTAGAACAATATCCAGATTCAGCAATAACTTTTTGTACACGTTCCATAAAATCACCTAGGCTAATTATACATTATTTTAATGAAAAATAAAATACTTGATATTTAAAATATTAAATGATATAATATCACCTGTCAAAAGAGGGGTTATGTATGAACTTATATAAAAGTGCAATGTTACTTAGATATTACAAGTATGATTTAAAAGATGTTAGAAAAAAGATTAAATTACATAGAGTTCTTTTTTTTGCTTTAGCTAATGTGTTAAGTTTTTTGTATACTAAAACAAAAGATCCTTTTTTTCTTTTATTATCTTATTATTATCTTGCTGAAGAATTTAATTCCTTTTTAAATCTTGAAATATATTCCAAAGAATATTATGAACTAAAAAATTTATATGATGATATTATAAAAAGATATAATGATGATATAAATAGAACTTTCAATTTTACAGATCCAGTTGAAATATCTGAGGCATATATTTTTGCTTATAAAAAGGGATTTTTGTCTAAAAATGGGACTTTTTCTTATTTGGCTGATTCAAAGCAGTTAATAGAAAACTATACTATACTTGGTGCTAGTATATTTACTGGTAATGCATGCTGCAGACATTCGGCTAGATTGTTATCTGATATGCTTAATGACTATGGATTTAATAGTGTTTTTATTCCTACAGGGTTAAATTCTGCTTCAAAAATTTTTGAATTTTCTAAATCCAAAATTTCTTCTTTTGATTCACTTATATCATTAACTTCTTCTGTTCTTAATGAGAATGATATTAATGAAGAAAAGTTTATAGATTATGCTTATGAATTATTTAATGAAGATTTTAATATTGTTAAAAAATGGGATTACGACATAAATAAAGTACCTTTAAATCATACTATAACAGGTGTTAGTTATAATGGATTAGCTTATTATATTGATCCTACAAATGAAGATTATTATCGAATGGATAAAGAATCAGGTAGACTTATTAATGATTCTGATACTATTGAAAATACAATTAAATCTAGAAGTTTTGATGTTTTAAAATATAGAAAGAAAATAAAAAAAATTTTATCTCTTCCTTCTATTGATTTTGATTTTGTTAATACAACACGTATTAAAACTAATTTACTATGTAATAAAAATTTGGATATATTTGAGGATTTCTATAAAGATAATCACGAAGTTTATGACGAAATAACTGAAAAACTAAAAAAAATTAATATGTAAAATATATCATTAAATAATTGCAAAAGATAATACTTTTTTGTTACAATAATATTTGAGGTGATAAGGGTGAATATTATTGATAGGATTAAAGATAAAGCAAGAAAAAATATTAAAACTATTGTTTTGCCTGAAGCCAATGATATTAGGACACTTAAGGCTGCTAGAATCATATCAGATGAGAAGTTTGCAAAGGTTATTCTTGTTGGAGATAAAAAAACTATTTTAAATGTTTCTACTAGTAATCAAATTGATATTTCTGACATAGAGTTAATTGATCCTAAAACTTATAGTGATACTTCTAAATTGATACAAGAATTTTATGAACTTAGAAAAAATAAGGGTATTACTATGGAACAAGCAGAGGATATTATTCAAAATAATTATTTATATTTTGGATGTATGCTTGTAAAATTAGGTCTTGCAGATGGTCAAGTAAGTGGTGCTTGTCATACTACTGCTGATACGTTAAGACCTGCTCTTCAAATTATTAAGACAAAAGCTGATTGTAAGGTTGCTTCCTGTTTTTTCTTGATGGATTTGAAAGAAAATAAATATGGATCTAATGGTACTTTTGTTTATTCTGATTGTGGTATGATACAAAATCCCACGAGTGATGAATTGGTTGAGATAGCAAAAAGTTCAGCTGATACTTTTAAATTATTAGTTGATGATGAACCTATGATTGCTTTTTTATCTCATTCCTCTTTTGGTAGTAGCAAATGCTCTGATGTTGATAAAGTAAGGGAGGCTGTTAAGCTTTTCAAAGAAACTTATAGTTTTTATGCAGATAATTCTGATGGTGAAATGCAATTTGATTGTGCAATAATTCCTGAAGTTGCTAAAACTAAAGCTCCTCTTTCTAAAGTTGCTGGTCATGCCAATGTTTTAATCTTTCCAGATTTAGATGCTGGTAATATTGCATATAAAATAACAGAGAGACTTGCTCATGCTGATGCTTATGGTCCTATTACTCAAGGGTTAAAAAAGCCTGTTAATGACTTATCACGTGGTTGCAATGAATATGATATTGTTGGGGCTGTTGCTATTACTGCAATACAAGCTTCTGACAATAATTAAGGAGGTAAATTTATGGAAGATTATGAAAGTTTAATTGCAATGTTTGCGGGGGTTGGTATTCTTTTACTGTTAATTGTTTTAGCAGTTTGTGTATTTCAAATAATAGTTACTTGGAAAGTATATAAAAAAGCTGGGAAGCAAGGTTGGGAAGCAATTATTCCTTTCTACTCAACTTGGGTTTTAAACGAAATTGCTGGTCTTAACTGGTGGTGGTTCTTAATTTCAATTTCTGGTGTTATAATTAATATTTTAGGTATACCAGGTCTTAGTCAATTAGCATCACTTGCTTCACTTTTAGCTAGTATTAATATGTCATATAATATAGCTAAAAAGTTTAATAAAGATGGAGGATTCTTCATTTTACTAGCTTTAGTACCTGTAGTCGGTTATGCAATTTTAGCTTTTAATGATAGCTGCAAATATGATAGTAGTATTGAAGTATCAAATAATGGATTCTTTAATTCTACTAATTCTAATACTACTAGTACTAGTACATCAAATAATACTACTTCTACTAAGACAAATTCTGATTCTAAATTTTGCCATAACTGTGGTGCAAAATTAGGTAAAACTGAAAAATTCTGTAGTAGTTGTGGAACTAAACAAGATTAATTAAATATTAGTAATTTAAAAAGTTCAACTATTTATTAGTCGAACTTTTTCTTTTTGATTTTTATTTGTTCATATTTTGTTATCTTATTTCTTCCATTTTTCTTTGATTCATATAAGGCTTTATCTGCCTTTTTAATTAAAGAGTCTAGATCTTCTAAATTATAATTAATTACAAATCCAAAACTTATTGTTACTTTGTCTTTTAATTTAGTTAATAATCTATCATTTGATACTTCTCTTCTAATTTTTTCTATTCTTTCATCTATTATATTTTCTGGGCATTCAACAAATCCAATAAAAAATTCATCTCCACCAAACCTACATACATAATCTTTAGATCTAGTGTTTTCTTTTATTATTTCAGTGACTCTTTTAATTACAGTATCACCTATATCATGTCCATATGTATCATTTACTTTTTTGAAATCATCAATATCACACATTACTACGCCACTACATTCTCTAATTCTTTCTAATATTCTTCTATTATTTAGCCCTGTAAGTGTATCAATATTAGCAATTTCGGATAAGTAGTTTCTCTCATCTATTAGTTTTTTTACTAGTAACACCAACTCTTTGTCTTCTACCTTTTCTAATTTCTCTAATATTCTACTTATTAGTTGATCAGTTTCTGACATGTTTTTTCCCCCTTTTTTTGTAATTAGTTCGTTTTTATATATTTTATGTTCATATTATAACAAATGAAACAAAAAAAATAAAATAGAAATTTCTATTTTATTTTTAATTATTAGTTGATTTCAATATGTTTTTTTGTTTCAATTTCTTGTTTTTTAGGAACTGTAATTGTTAATGTACCATCTTTAAATTTTGCACTAATCATATCTTCATCAATATCGCCAAGGTAGAAACTGCGTGAATACTCATTATAAACTCTTTCTCTTCTTATATAGTTACGTTCTTCGTCATCTTCTTTTGATTCTTTATTTGCTTTTACAATAATATTTCCTTTATCACATTCTATTTTTATTTCTTCCTTAGTGTATCCTGGTAAATCCATTTCTACAAAGTATTTATTATCTTTCTCATAGATGTCACATTTCATCTTACTTTCTCCTTCAAACATACTATTAATTGAATCATCAAAATATAATTTTGGTATTAACATAATATCATCTTCCTTTCATTTTTAGTTATACCACTATAATTAGCACTTGTCAAGTATGAGTGCTAAAAATATATTATTATTATACACTTTTTTTTCTAATTTATTACAAAATAGTTATTTGCCCTATCTATATTATTTTAATTGAATAAGTTAAATTGGAGGTAAGAATATGTATAATAGTTATTATTATAATCAAATGAGAAATAATTTTAGACAAAATGGTAATTTGAATAATGATTTTTCACTTTCATCTTACTTTTTTGATAATAATATGATGGATAATTCGATGATGAATACACCTAATAATAGTAATAATGATAATATGGTTTTATCTGATCCTAAAACTGGTTATTCAAGGGGAAATTTATTTTCTAACCTTTATAGTGAATATAAAAATTATACTCCTAGAAAGCTAAGTTCTAATGATCCAAAAACTAAATTGTGGCTCGAATTAAGTGAAACTTTTTTTGCAGCTCATGAAATAAATTTATACCTAGATATTAATCCAGATGATGATTCTATGATTCAGTTATTTAATGATTATAGAAGAAAAGCAAATATGTTAAAGGAAGAATATGAATCTAAGTATGGACCTATTTGTACTTCTAGTGACATGATGAACAGTTCACCTTTTCCTTGGGTTAATGCTAGTTTCCCTTGGGAAGGAGGTATAAGATAATGTGGGTATATGAAAAAAGATTACAATATCCTGTAAATATTAAAAAGAAAAATTTAAGAATGGCTAAATATCTTGTTACTCAATATGGTGGTTCGAATGGTGAACTTGCTGCTGCTTTAAGATATTTAAATCAAAGATATACTATGCCTGATAATAAAGGTAAAGCTCTTCTTACAGATATAGCAACTGAGGAGATGGCTCATATAGAAATAATCTCTACTATGATTTACCAGTTAATGAAAGATGCTACACTTGATGAATTAGAGGAAGCTGGTCTTACTAGTCATTATGCTGAGCACAATAAAGCTTTATATCCTACTGATAGTAATGGTGTTCCTTTTTCAGTTAGTTATTTTGCAACTACTGGTGATCCTTTAGCTGATATAGCTGAGGATATGGCTGCTGAGCAGAAAGCTCGTAGTGTATATGAGAACTTAATTGATATAGCTGATGATGAAGACGTTATTGCCCCTCTTCTATGGCTTAGACAAAGAGAAATTGTACATTATAATAGATTTAAAGAATTATTTGAATACTATGATAAAATGATTAATAAAAATGAAACTATGTAACAAAAAAAGACAATCAATTTGATTGCCTTTTCTGTTATTTATTAAAAGAATTTTGGTAATATGTAGAACATTACTAATAATCCAACTAAGATTGATGGAGCTACTGTATAAAGTATTTTATCTTTATCTATTTCTAATGTTTCTTTTGCAGTTATAACTAAATTAACTAAGCTTAATACTATACCTATTATAAATATTACTAATCCTAATCCTAATTTAACATATGCAAATATTGAACCAAGTATTAAACTACAAATCATAAATCCACTTGATAAACCTGTTACTGTTAGTATTTTTTTGAAATCAGTATTTTGCTTAAATATAACTTTTGACATTAAAGTCATCATTCCAGCGTATGTGACTAAGTAAATAGCTACATAGAAGAATATTTTAAAGAATATTGTTCCAAATGAAATACTATATAAACTTGAAGTACCACTTAGAGATCCTAAACCTAATAATGAACCAAATCCACCAGCAAGCGTTCCAAGTGTTGCTAATAATTTCATAAGTGCGTCATATAAGCAGAACATAAATACTCCACTAAATAATGCACATGCTCCCAAGAAAATTAATGAAATTATAAAATTTTTGTCATTAGCAAATTTTTTTACTGTTGTTGATGGTTCTTTGAATATTCCTATTAGAATATCTTTTAAATCATCAAATGCTCCATTTGTAGAAGTAGTAGTCTTTACTTCTTCTACTCTCTTTTCTTCTTTTGTTGAGCAATCACATTTACCATCTTTTAATTCTTTTCCACATTTTGTACAAAATTTTGCCATTTTTATTCCTCCTATTATCTATAAAAATATATTGGTAATGAATCAACACCTGTTAATTTATAATTATTACTATTTAAATCATAATCTAAATATATATAACGAGTTGATGTTCTTTCACTACTATTTTCAGCATCTAATTGATATTTATATGAGCAATAAATTGAAACTCTTACTGTATCATCACTATTTGTGCTTAATCTTTTTATTTCTGCTTTTGTTATTTCGAATGTTTTAAGTTTATAACTTTGTGATTCTAATCTTTTAATATAATCATTATAATTTTTTTCTAGTTTTTTATCAAAATTCTTATTTTTTAATTTACTAAATTCAGTTTTTGCTATTGCGCCAGCATATAAATCATTTAAATCTGTTATTGCTTGCTTACTTATTTTATTTTTTAATTTATCTGAAACATTATCACTTGTTAGATAGAATTTATAACCACTATTATATGAATAAGGTGTTGTAGTATTTTCAGCTTCTATACCATTTTTTAAAGTTACTTTAATTGGTGTTTTAACAGGTAATACTTGGTTTAGTACATATACATCATTAGTAGTTGAAGAATCTTTTTTACTTAAATATTTTTTATTTACTTTTACTCCTGCGTATACTACTTTAGCTCCTGTTGGAACTGTAATTTTATAGTCTTTAATTATAGATGAGTCTGTGTATGCATTTGCTATTATCCATTTATCGAAGAATAAGAATGCTTTTTTGTTTGATTTTTTTAATTTAACCTTTACTTCTTTTGAGTCTGTTGATCCTTCTTCAGTATAATTTACTGTTACTGAAGATGTTAATTTTCCTAAATCATATTCAGCTTTTCCTACTTCATAATTTAATACTTTTTTAGATTTTATATTATCTTTTATTGTTTTATATGCATCTAGTGAAGTAAATGTTTTATCTCCATTTTCAATATTTACTTCATATTTATATAATGTTTTATAATCGTTAGTTGTTTGAGCTTTCATATATTTTTTTACTATAGCTTCAGGTTTTAATTGTGCTGAAATAACGCTAAATAGTATTATAATAAATGCTACTGCTGCTCCTACTATTATTCCTATTATCTTTCCTTGGTTTGATGCCTTAGTTGGTTGTGTATTTGAGGCCTTTGTCTCTGTTTTTTTTGTTTCTGCTTTTGCTTCTTCTGTTTTTAATTTAGCACCACAATTTTCACAAAAAGCAGCACCTTTTTTATTCTTTGTTCCACATTCTGAACAAAACATATTATCACTTCCTTACAAATATTTTAGACAAATTATAAAATTTGTCAACCTTTAATGATTAATCATTATTTATATCATACCATTTCCAGTCGTTTATAACTGGCATATCTAGACCATGTTCTTTGATATATTCTTTATGTTCAACTAGTATATCTAAACATTCTTGATATAGTGCACCCCCTCTATTTCCTAGAAAATCCAGGTACTTAAGAGCATCCATCACCAAATGATATCTATCTATATGATTTTGTACTCTCATGTCAAACGGTGTTGTTATAGTACCTTCTTCTCTGTAACCATGAACATGAATATTTTTATTATGTCTTCTATGCGCTAATTCGTGAATTATTGATGGATATCCATGAAAATTAAATATTATTGGCTTATCTTTTGTAAATAACATATCATAGCTTAAATCATCTAAACCATGAGGGTGTTCTGTATTAGATTGTAATTTCATTAAGTCAACTACATTAATTGTCCTTATTTTTAAATCTTTAAAGTGTTCATGTAATATTGATACTGCAGCTAATGTTTCTATAGTAGGTGTATCACCACAACATGCCATAATTATGTCAGGCTCTTTTCCTTGATCATTACTAGCCCAATCCCAAATGCCAATACCATTTGTACAATGTTTTACTGCTTCTTCCATGCTTAACCATTGATTTCTTGGATGTTTTGATGCAACTATTGCATTTATATAATTCTTACTTTTGATACAATGATCAAAGCACGATAATAAGCAGTTAGCATCAGGTGGTAAATATATTCTTGTAATATCTGCTTTTTTAGTAATTAAATGGTTTAGAAATCCTGGATCTTGATGTGTAAATCCATTATGATCTTGTTGCCATATGTGCGATGTTAAAATATAATTTAGTGATCCTATATCTTCTCTCCATTGTAAATCATGGCATACTTTTAACCATTTTGCATGTTGACTTGCCATTGAATCTACCACTCTTATAAATGCTTCATAGCAGTGGAAGAAACCATATCTTCCTGTTAATAGGTATCCTTCTAACCATCCTTCACACATGTGTTCAGATAGATATGAATCAATTACTCTACCACTTTTTGATAGGTATTCATCTGTATCATACATTCCTGCTTCCCATTTTCTATTTGTTGAATTAAATACATAATTTAATCTATTTGATAGAGCTTCATCTGGACCAAATATTCTAAAATTTTTATTTTTCTCATTCAATCTAATTATATTCTCAACATATTTTCCTAGAACCATCATGTCTGATTCTATTACATCTCCATGCTTTTCTACATCAACTTTGAAATCTCTAAAATCTGGAGTTCTTAATGCTTTTGAAAGTTTACCACCATTTGCATGTGGATTAGCTCCCATTCTTCTATCCCCTTTTGGAGTTTGTGCTTTTATATCAGGTAGTACATGTCCTTCTTCATCAAATAGTTCTTCTGGATGATAACTTCTTAACCATTTTTCTAGTATTTCTAAGTTTTCTTTATGCTCTTCATCTATCATTATAGGAACTTGATGACTTCTGAAACTGTTTTCAATCATCTTTCCATCTACAAATTTTGGACCAGTCCATCCTTTAGGTGTCTTTAAAATTATCATTGGCCACTTTGGTCTTCTACTATCATTGAATTCTCTTGCGTTTTTCCAAATTTCTTTTATTTTTTCTATACATTCATCCATTACAATTGCCATTTGTTCATGTAGAATCATTTGATTACTACCTTCTACAATATATGGTTCATATCCATAGCCATTAAATAGGTCTAGTAATTCTTCCTCACTTATTCTAGCTAGAACAGTAGGATTAGCGATTTTGTATCCATTTAAATGAAGTATTGGAAGAACTGCTCCATCTTCTTTTGGATTTACAAATTTGTTTCCGTGCCAACTAGTTGCAAGTGGTCCTGTTTCTGCTTCTCCATCTCCTACTACACAAGCAACAATTAAATCAGGATTATCAAATACAGCACCATATGCATGAGATAGGCTATATCCCAATTCTCCACCTTCATTTATCGAACCTGGAGTTTCTGGTGCAGCGTGTGAAGATATTCCACCTGGGAAACTAAACTGTTTACAAAGTTTTTTTAATCCTTCATAATCTTCTGAAATATTTGGATAAACTTCGCTATATGTTCCTTCTAGATAAACATTAGTTACACTTGCTTGTCCACCATGGCCTGGTCCTGAAATATAAATCATATCAAGGTCATACTTGTTTATTACACGATTTAAATGTGTATATATGAAGTTTTGACCTGGAACTGTTCCCCAATGACCAACAAGTTTTTTCTTAATATCAGATAAAACCAATGGTCTTTGTAACAATGGATTATCAAGCAAATACATTTGACATGCAGATAAATAATTTGCAGTTCTAAAATATCTATCAAGCTTATTTAATTCTTCTGTGCTTAATTTATTCATAAGATTCTCCCCTTTTTATATTAAAGAGTATGCCTACTCTCTTACATTAATATAATATCATAGATACATTTTTTTATCTATACATTAAGTTGAATTTTTGAATAATTTGGGTATAATAATTTTGGGAGGATAATATGAAAGAAAAGTATATAGAACTATTATTAAAACGTTGTGTTAATTTTGATAAGAGTAAATCTCTTTTTATCAATTATGACAAAATAAATAAAGATTTTGTTCTTGAAGTAGTAGATAGAGCTAAAAGTATGGGAATTAGTGATATTTATTTAGATGAGGATGATATATTTTTAACTAGAGAAAAACTTACTAATCTTACAGAACAAGAGATTGAGAATGATCCTTATTTTGATAAAAGTATTTGGGATGTTTATGCAAAGAAGGATTCAACATTTATTATGTTTGATACTGAATTTCCTGGTGTAATGGATGAAGTTGATTCAAGTAAAATCACTTTGGCTAAAAAACTTAATAGAGAGTCTCGACCTATATTTAGAAAAAAAGAATCTACTATGCAAATATCTTGGTGTATTCTTGCTCTTCCTAATGATATTTGGGCTAAAGATATATTTAAAGATGATGAAAACGCATATAAAAAGCTTGAAGATTTAATATATAAATGTTGCATGATTTATGAAGATAATCCAATTAAATCTTGGAATGATTTTTTAGAAAAAAGTGAGAAACTTGCAGTAAAGTTAAATGAGTTAAATATTAGATCACTTCATTATACTAATTCTCTTGGAACTGATTTAATTATTGAAATGCCAATTGGTGCTAAATGGATAAGTGCTGGTAGCGAAGGTGGAAATTCGATTTGTAATATGCCAACATATGAAATTTTTTCATCACCTGATTATAGAAAAACTAATGGTATAGTTTATAATGCACTTCCTCTAATATATGGAGGTGGAAAAATAGATAAATTCTTTATTGAATTTAAGGATGGTAAGGTAGTTAATTATGGTGCTGAAATTGGTGAGGAAATTTTAAGAGGAATTATTGAAAGTGATTCAAATAGTTGCTATTTAGGAGAATGTGCACTTGTTAATAATGATTCTCCTATTTCAAATACTGGTGTAGTTTTTGGTACTACTTTATTTGATGAAAATGCATCTTGTCATTTAGCTCTTGGTGATGGCTTTCCTGAATGTATTCCTGATGGAATTAATAAAAATGAACAAGAACTTTTATTAAGTGGTATTAATCAATCTAAGAATCATGTTGATTTTATGATTGGTACACCTGATTTAGAAATTGAAGCAGAAACTAGTAAAGGTAAAGTAAAAATATTTACTAATGGTAACTTCTCAATATGATAAAGAAAAAAACACTGATGTGAACTGAACCCCAAAAGTTGGACAGTTTATAAATAGTTTCTAATTAGAGGATTGTAACCTGTAATTTACAGGAGACAGTCCTTTTAATTTTACTTTAATTCTATCATAATTATAGTAATTAATATAATCATCTATTGCT
>JAGAWU010000014.1 GCA_017941235.1 Bacilli bacterium
ATAATACATATTCATAAAATGCCTCCTTATATGTATATATAACAAAATAATTGTATAAATAATAAAATTAATTGTCTAGATAAAGATATTAGTTGTCTACATACCCCCTCTAGTTGTCTACTTTAAGTTTACCACTGCACTCCAATCCTTTCAGCCAAATTTTCTTGTGTATAATTATATTTTTTTCTTAATTCAGTTATTTTTTCTCCAACAACCATTTCTCTCACCTCGTAAAAATAATAATATAATGATTACTATTTATAAATAAAATTTTAATAACTTTCTGTAAAAATATCTTAACATCTATATTATATCACACAAAAAACGGATTCCCACCCGTTCTAAATCTAAATATCTTAATCTTCCAAATTTCTATCTATTTAAATAATATTTGCCTTCTTTAGTTTTAACTAATACTTTCTGCTTAACCAATTTCTCATTTACTTTATTAAACCCATTTGGATTAATAATTCCTGCTTCACAAAATGATTTAGCTGTTTCCTCTGAAAAAGCATTACACTCTGTTAATTTTTTAATTATTAAATTCTTTCTCATTAAAGGAATTGGTGGAAAAAACGCCATTATAATCACCTCTTTTTTATAAGTTCTCTATTTTATAACTTTTAATTTAATACAAATGCTATAGTATTTAACACCATAGCTATTCCAAACATAACTCCTGGAACTAAATTAGATCTTTCATTATTTAATTTATATCTACTAATAAATGTTACAGAATTATATGCACATATTAAACTAACTAATGGTGCTGGACTAATATCTTTATATGTTGATATCAAAACCAATATTATAAAAATAAAACACATTCCAATTACACCATATTTCATTGATTTAAAACTTATCAATTCAGAAAATTTAATTATATTTTCATCTGCTTTTTGTTTCAATTCTTGTTCAGATAATCTTTCACCACTCAATAATTCATTAATTGAAACACTTAACTCTGTACTTATATCTTTTAATAATGAATAATCTGGTAGTCTTCTACCATTTTCCCAATGTGAAACAGCTCTATCAGTAACACCCAATTTATCCGCTAATTCTTGTTGAGTTAGTTTCTTTTCTTTTCTCAATTCAACAATAAATTTTCCTATCTTCTCTTGATTCATTATCATCCCTCTTTTCATGATCAATAATATCAAATAAATTACAAAAAGTATCCATACAAAACGTAGAGTTATATTTATATATATTTTATCATAAAAAAAAGAAAGTTTTTATACTCTCTTAATATAATAATCATTTTATTTTTTAATTTTATAACTTAACATTTCACTTAGTAATAGACATGGTATATCTATAGCTAACACTATTTTAATAAACATTTTTAGATTAGAATCATCCCATGGACCTCTATATTTCCAATTGAAATACATATTTGCAAAAAAAGCTAAAATAAATGCTATTCCGCATATCCATGTTATTACATTTAATAGTTTTAATGTATTATCCACTTTCTTCTTTAACATTATAAAGTTTTCTTCTGCCTTATTCATATAATCACTCTCTTTAATTCTTTCTCCAGATAATAATTCATTAACATTAATGCCTAACTCATCGCATAAAGCTTTTAGTAAAGAATAATCTGGCATTGTATTACCATTTTCCCATCTGCTAATTGATTTACTTGTTACACCCAATTTTTCCGCTAATTGTTCTTGAGTTAAATTTTTTTCTTTTCTACAACTTAAAATAAATTTTCCCATCTTATTTTGATTCATATTATCCTTCCTTTCACAATTGATTATATGATTAATACTTTTAAAATAACAGGACAGAGCCTGAGAATTGAATAATATATAATTATTTTACCACACAAAAAAAAACGGTTTCCCGTTCTTTACATATTAATCTTTCAATTATTTATCTTCTACTGATTTAGCTTCACTTTTTTCACAAGTCCCACCATTATTTTTTACATATGCATCTATTTTATCTAGTGCTTGATAAACATCATCATATCTGTCAGCATCAGTAATGTTTATTAAATATCCATCCCCACCTGCTTCTTTAATTTTGCCATTATTTTCATAATATACAAATTCATAACCATAGTTATCATCATGTAAATTACATTTGATTGAAACATTCATTAATCTTCCAGAATTCTGTTTATCAATATTTTTAAAAACAATTCGTAAAACAATTAAAAGAATTGGTAAAACTATTATAAAAATAATCATAAATTTCATTAGTTTTAAAATTATACCTGCAAGTTTTTCTGTATTAGATGTTTTTTCTACTAGAACATCCTTAATATCATTATTAGTTAATTCATCTAAACTTACATTAAAAATTTTAGATAATTCTTTTGCTTGTTTTAAATCTGGTGAAGTTTCTCCTAATTCCCATTTTGAAATAGTTTGTCGTGCAACTCCTACTCTTTCAGCAAGTTCTTCTTGAGAAAGACCATTTTTCTTTCTCAAATTCATAATCTTTTTTCCGATTTCCATAATCATCCCTTCTTTCGAATACAATCATATGATATTTGAAACTAATTATCTACCAATTTTGACTGGAATATTCGCCCGTTTTGATAACATCTAAAATATACATCTTAATCATGTGAACTTACAATGTAAGATTTTTATATACATGAATAGTATGAATAAATAAAAATGCTATTCCAATATATACTAAAATCCAATTCTGTCTCCATATTCCTATACAAATATAATATAAAGGTGGTAAAAGTACAATAAAAAGCATCATTATAGGAATAGATTGAAAACCTTTAAAATATAATCCCCAACCAACAAAATTTAACACTAAAACTACAATCATTGATATAAAGGCAACTTTTTGAACACCTGATCCTACTTCAAAAAAAGATGTATTATTATTCACTATAAAAACCATAAGTACAATACATAATGATCCAAGTATCTTTTCCAACGTATCTAATATAATTGATGATTCCGTCATATTCATTATTGGATTTGTTTTAAGCTTAAATAAAGGCATTATAATATATGGTATTTCTTGAATTATAAATAATACTAGACCTAGTATCCAAAAACCAAAGTATTGATTTCTTATAAGTTCAATCCATTTAATCATAACATCACCTCTATATAATCATAACACAAAAAAAGCAGATTTTTAAATCTGCTTTTATACATAAATATCTTAATATGACAATCATATTATTTTTCATCAACAATACCTTTATTTTTTATTTCTTCTTTAAGATATTCATCTTGAACCTTTAAATAATCTTCACTTATAGGTTTAGGGTTTCTTATGTTTCTTAAAGCTCGATATAAGTCTTTTTTTTCATCTATAGTAGTTGGTATTTCTATATTATAAATATTAGAATCTTCTTTAATTAATTCTTTGATTAAATAATCTAATTTATTCTGCATAAGTATCAACTCCTATATTTAATTATACCACACAAAAACGGACTTTCATCCGTTCTGTATATCTTAATCTTTAGATATATTTCTTTTTTTAGAGAATTTTACGTATCATAATTATAAAAAACAAAAGGATTAAACCAATCCTTTTGCAATTCATTATTTGATTTCGATATACTTTTTATTTTTGATTTGTTTGTTTTCTTTTTTAGGAACTTCAATCTTTAATGTTCCATCTTCAAATTTAGCTTTGATATCTTCTTCTGTAACTTCATCTCCAACATAGAAACTACGAGATGCTTCACCATAATATCTTTCGCGTCTAATATACTTACCATGTTTATCCTTTTCATCATTTTTACTTTCTTGTTTAGCATGAATTGTTAAATACCCATCTTCTAAACTTATTTTAACATTGTCTTTCTTCATTCCTGGTAAATCAATGGCAAGTTCATAGTTATTATCATTTTCCTCAATATCTGTTCTCATAATCTTGTTGTCATTTTTTGGCATAAAGAATGAATCATCAAAGATATCATCAAACAAATCAAAATTTCTTCTTGGTACTAACATCATATCCATCAACTTCCTTTCCTAAATGTGTTGAGCCATTTGAGGTAAGCACATATCAAATATATAATTTTAATACCATAGTGAGTATCTTTTTCTCACTACAATTATAATTATACTCAAAAATTAGCAATTGTCAACACAGAGTGCTAATTTTTATTCTTTTGGATATAGATTTAGAAATATTTAAATCCTAATATCTTAAAATTCAAATCAATGAAAAAGGCTAAAATCTTCATTCTAATCTTAACGGAATATCTTAATCTTCCGAACAATCATTATTTAAAAAGTGTTCTCTTCAAGAAGATCTTTAAACTAATTAGCTCACTCTTATCAGAAGAGAGCAACATTTTAATCTATTTCCTTTATTTATAAGGGGTTCAAGCAATTTATAATTACAACTTTTTTATAATAGATACAAATTACATACGATTTTTATGTCTTAACCAAAATTATCTTGGTACCCTTTTAATTCGTTATAAAATAGGCAAAAATGTGGGAAAATGCTAAATAAAATTGGACCAAAAAATTTCATTTCAAAAATTACAAGCCCTTATAAACACTAGCTTTAAACAAAAAAATGGAGCCATAAGGCTCCTTCAGGGGGAAATCTAAATATCAGTTCGTAACAATTTAATAATTATCTAAAGTCTTATAAAATAAGACTTTTTCATTTTCTTAAATTTAATAAAGTTTATTAAAATAACTTTATTTTTTACAATTAGTATCTAGATTTGGTATCTAGAAATACCTATACTCATATACATATATAATTATTATCTACTCATATTTTACCTTTATTATCTCATTATTAAATAGTTCAAAATATTTTTCAAATACCTCTTTAAATAAAATTTTACTATATCCTTCTTCAACTTTAAAATCAAACTTTACATTTTCGCCGTTTGCTTTATATTTTAAACACTCTGAAAAAATTTTTTTTAATTCTTCTGTACTACAATCATTAATATTTAGTTCTATAACCTTTTCGAAATTAAATTCTAAAATATCAATATTATCTTTGTTTTTTAAATATACAATAATTTCTTTATTTTCCTGCTTCATAAACAAAACTCCTCTCTTCAAAAGCTTCTTCTCCACCCTCTAAAATATTCAAACTTTCCTCTTTCCAATCTAATATATTATTCTCATTATCAATATCTATTAATTTATTTGTAAAAGGATTTCCTAAATAAGTATTATATATACCATTATTATGTGTTCTTAATATTGACAAATAAGGTAGGGTTCTAACCGCAATATTAGCATTGTGTGTTGCAATTACAATTCTTTTTCTGGCATTTGCTAGCTTATTTAATATCGGAACAATAGTACTACTTATATATTGATTTCCAAGACTTAATTCTGGTTCATCTAATATATAATTATCAGCATCCTGATTTAATTTTAGATTAAGAAGTAACATAGACTTTTCGCCTTGTGATGGTTTATATACATCCCCAGATTCAATTCCAACATATTTTGTTACCCCAACAAATTCTAATCCATCTTTTATTATTACATCTAATGTTTTTAATTCTTCTATTTTTTGTATTAATACATCATTATAAATATTTTCTTTACATATCTCTAATATCTTCTTTATTTCTCTTAAATCTGTTATTTTATTTGTACTAAACTCGGAAGCCACTGATTTTTCTCCATTAGAATCTAATAATTTAAATTTTGTATATTTATATATATTACCCTTATCAACCAAATTTCCTAAATATTTTTCTTTAACAATATCGGTTGTGTTATTTAAATAATCTAATACAATATCTATATTTTCTTTTAAACAAAGTCTATTCTTTATAAATTTAGATATACCAGTTTCACTAGGAACTGATTTTGACTGTGAATGCATAGCAGTTATATTTTTTATTTTATCAATAGAATAATTAACTAAATCTGTTGAGTATTTATCAATCCATGCATTTTTTTTAAATGTGCTTTGATTTACTTGTATTTTTGTTAGTAAGTCCTTTAGTTGAATAAACTCTACATCACTTAATCCATAATTACTATTATCACTATTTATATATTCTATAAAATCATCAATTTTCTTTAATCTATCTGTTTCTTTATTATATATTTTTTTATCAATAACGTCCAAGTTCAACAAATCACAAATTTTAAGTGATTTCTTATTTTCATTATTATCTTTAGTTTCATACCATTCAATATAATCCTTTAATGAAGTAGGATCAACATCATTCCAAGAATATATATAATCGAATGCATCTTTTACTTTCTCATTAAAAAGTTTTGTATCATTTATAAAATAATCATCCCTATTTATCAATTTATCAAATTCACTATCTTTTTCATTTCCATAATATGCTACTACATTCATATTCTTATTTATCATTGATTGCTCTAATGATTTTAACATTTCAGTTTTTCCTGTTCCTTTATCCCCAAAAATTATATTTATATCTTCATATAGTTCAATTGATAAACTAACTGAATTATGGGGTTTCATATTGAACTTTTCTTTATTTTTTTTATTTAATAAGGTTGTAATTATAGTTGGTTCTTTTTTAGAAAGTAATAAGAATTGATTAAATGAGTCAACATCTAATTTTAAATTAGAGAAATTACATTCTTTATATTTATTCCAATCTTGAACATCAGAACCAATAATAACATTATTATTAAAAGTAGCAAATATTCCCAATGTTTTATAATTACTTGGTTCTTTAAAAATTCTTGTTTCATCTATTCCTGATTTTTCAATATCAAGTATTATATCATCATTAATCACTGGCTTCTTTTTATAATAATGACATATGTAAATACAATTTAATTTTTTAGTTTTCTCTCCCAAAGTTTTAATATCAATGCTATAATCATCTGCTTTATCTTTAGGCATATCAAAAATTTTACTAAACTCTTCTTTGTTTTTAGGATCACATATAACTATCATATGTCCATCTTTAGGTTTTTGTTTAATATCTAATTCAATTCCTGGCCATACCATTGTTGTTTCTTTCATACTTTCGCTAAATTCATTGTATTGTTTCAAGTCAAAATAGTTATGATTAGTTATTGCTACTATTTTAATTTCTAAATCTTTCATATACTTCGAAAAATCTTCTACAGTTACATTTCGATTTATTCCGTCCGATTTTTTTGTCTTAATTGTATGACAGTGCAAATCTATTTTCATTTACTACCTCCTACTAAAAAAAGCCAATACAAAAACTTATAAATTATAAGCCTGTACTAGCGCTTCCCTTTACATATTAATTATAACATTTTTTATTATTTTATATTATTAATGACATTATGACACATTGTTTGTGAGTAGCTCATACATATTTATGATGTCACAGTGTTATTAATTGCTGATTATCTATCTCTTTTTAAAACTAGTTTTTTTTTTGAATTCAGGAGCTACTTCATCTAAAACTTTCTCATAGTCTTTTTCTCCTAGAACATCTCCCATTATTCTTAAATAACTTTCATAACGTTCTATGCTAATTAGACCACTTGCAACACCTTGTTTAACTATACAACAATCATATGGTTCTTTAAAGTGAAGACAGTCATTATATTTACATTTATCTCTCCAATCTTCTAATTCAGGAAAATAATCCTGAATTTCAATTGGATTAAATGTTGAAACATCTAAACTTCTAATACCTGGAGTATCTATAATTGAAGAATTATCTTCCCATACATAATATTTTGAAGTTGTTGTAGTATGTCTTCCACGTTTGCTTTTATCACTTACATGGCTTGTTTTTATTTCATCATCACCCATTATTGCATTTGTAAGCGAAGATTTCCCGACTCCACTATTTCCAACAAAAATTGCTTGTTTATTTATTAATTGTGCTTTTAATTCATTAATACCAATATTACTATAAGTAGAAGTTTCAATTACATAAATTCCAAGATTTCTGTATGTCTCTAAAATTTCTTCGTCTTCTTCCGTTTTTAAATCACATTTATTTAAACAAATTATTGCTGGAATATTACTATTTTGAAGAATCATTAGATACCTATCAATAAATTTAGGATGTAATGGTGGTTCTTTAGCAGCAACAACAATTACAGCTAAATCAACATTTGAAGCAATATTTTTTGTTGTTCCAACATCATTTAATCTAGTACTATCTTTTTTAGTTCTAGATAATATTGAAGTTCTATTTAATAAATGACTAATAGTATAAGTATCATTTACTTTTTCTATATCTACTTTATCGCCGGGAAAAACAACTTGATTGCAAACTAGATTAATATCTTTTCTCAATTTAGCTAATACTACTTCTCCATCATAAAGTATATATGCATCATCATATCTAACTTCTATAACAACTCCATAGTTTTCACAACTATCGATTAAAAAATTATCTACTGTTTCATTTTTCTTTCCAAAAGCTCTTTCCTTAGCCCTTTGCTTCTTTTCTATACTCTTTTTAGTTTTAAAACTATCATAAGCATTATAATGTGGCATGATATTCCTCCTTTATTATATTAATTCTTTTTCTAATTCAACTTTATAGTTACTAAAACCATTTGAATTTAAAAGATTTAATTCTTCTCTTTGGAATTCAGGTGTGCAAACACTTACGTACTCGCATCCCTTTAATTTAGCTATTTGTTCAAACTTATTTAATAATGATTCATAATTTGATGAATTTTCATAAGTTACATATTTAACCTTCGCTACTTTTGATTTTAATTCATCATCATCAAAGATCCCACCTATCATAAATCCGACAACGTTATTATTTTCTATTGCAACCAAAGAAATAGAATTTTGACTCATAATATTTTTTTTTATCATTTCTAAATATTCAGAATTATCTCTAAGCTTATAAAAATCTAAATATTCTTTTAAATTAATATTTAAAACATAATTATCCAATTTATTAATATTAATTTCATTAATTTGCAATATTTCCATATTATCCCTCATTTCAAATATTCACTAACAATATTATAGCACTATTTTTTTTATTTTAATACTTTTGATACAAATTTCTCATTAATGAATCCTTATTTCTAGCATTGCTTTGATTTAAATTATCCTCTCCATAATAACTTATCAATAGATGATGGTACATCAATTTCATCATCTAAATCATAGTAATTTACAGTTTTTCCATCTCTAGAAAATGTAATACACTTACCTTCCTTTTTTATTATATTTTCTCTCCTTACTTTACCAATTGTAGTATCCATTACAAATCTTGTTGAATTAATCCAAGAAGGAGTATTCCAATTTACTTCATCCATTATTTTTTCTATTCTACTTGCTGAAATTCTATTTACAGCACCATATGATATTGGATCAGGTATGAAAATTGATAATGGTCTAATATTTAATTCATCCATTTTTATTAATAATTTTATTAGAACTTTGGAATTATCATTAATTCCTCTTAATAATGGGAATTGAGAATACATTCTTATTCCAGCTTTTCTAATTTCATTTATCTTTTCTTCAACTACTTCATCTATCTCATAAGGATGATTTATATGAAATACAAGTCTAACATTATGTTCATTTAATAAATCTATCATTTTTTCTGTAAAAATAGATGGCTCATATATAATTACCCTTGTATGTATTCTAATATCCCATTGCTTTAACTCATCTAATGCAAATTTCATATTTTCATAGCCAATACTTAATGGGTCCCCACCTGAAAATATTACTTCTCTTATATTTGGATGAGATTGTAGATACTTTTTCAAAACAGATATTTTGTTTTTTATTGTTTCTTTCAAATTACTTTGTTGAAATTTAGATAAATTGTAAGTTCTAAAACAATATTGGCAATGTGCAAAACAAACATCAGTTATAATGAAAACTAAACGATTTTCATATTTTTGAATTATGTAATCACAATTTTCAACAGGATTATGTTTATCTTCTTCAACATAATCTCTAGTTTCTACACTTGTTTTTACTTCTATTTTATCTTTTACAGGAATTACCGATCTATACAATGGTCCACCTTTTCCAATCGCATCTATTTCTTCAACTATTTTTTTCATATAAAAGTCAGATATTTTAATTGGTAGCAAATTATCTGTTTCAACTAATTGTCGATATCTTTCTTGTAATTCTTTATCGATTATTTTTTCATCTATCATTATCAATCACCTTATATCCTATTGAATTTTTCTTTCTACTAGTTTTTAAAGCATTTTCTACAATATAATTGATGATATCATCAAATGAGTATCCATCTGTTTTAGCACATGTAATAAATTCACCAGTAGGATGAAAGCTTACTTGAGAATTAACTTCTATCAAATAATACTTATCATCTTTTTTCCTAAAGTCTATTTTTGCATATCCTTTAATGTCTAATTTTTTAGCAATAGTTAAAACAATATTTTTTAAAGATTCAAATTCGCCACTTGTTGGTTGTATATCAACTGTATCATCTTTAATAGTTTTCATTTCATAATCATAAAATTCAGAATCACAATTAACTATGCATGGACCTAATGCTCCAATACCTTCAACATAAACCATGCTAAGGTCTTGGCCTTCTATATATTCTTCTACCAAAACGTTTCTATCATATTTTTCAAATAAAGATAATACTTGTTTTTTTAATTCATCATATGAATTTACTATTGATTTTTCATCCATTCCCATACTTGATCCTTCTGAATTTAATTTAACAATTACCGGGAATTGAACATCTTTCAATAAATCAATATCTTTTTCCTCACAAACACTATATCCTTTTGGACAAACGATATAATCTTTTAAAAGATTTTTTACTAAAAATTTATTATGGCACATTAAGAGATTTGTACTGTCAGGGCCTGAATAATTATAATTAAATTGTTCTAATATTGCTCCATATACAGATTCTCTAGCAGGACCATTATATCCTTCGCAAATATTAAAGACTAAATCAGGATGATATTGATTTAACTCATCTATCCACTTAAACTCTTTATCAGCCTCAATCTTTTTAACCTCATATTTTTTTGATAAAACATTGTAAATACTATCAATAGTTAATTCAGAATCAAATTCTGTTTCATATTCATATTGATGTCTATTTAAATTAAATAACATTGCTATTTTTTTCATTTTAACTTCTCCTTATTTAATCCAAATGCTAAAAAGTGATATAGTAATTCTTCTGCTATAACAAATGATGTATGAGAATCATCAAGTTTTGGATTAAGTTCTACAATATCAAATCCTGCTATATCAAGATCATGTAAATTTCTTAATGCCTCATCACATTCATAAGGTGTTAAACCATTACATTGTGGAGTACCAGTTCCAAAAACATATGATACATCTAAACAGTCAATATCAAAAGTTATATAAAACTTTATTTTCTTATTTTTATTTTTTTCTTTTATCTCATTAATAATGTTTAAAATACCATTCTTTTTTGTATAGTTGGATGTGTATAAATTAATATGTTTTTCTTTTACATAATCAAACCAATCTTTTCCAACAACACCACGAGGACCTATTGTATACATGTTTTCCCCATTTAAGTATCCATCTTCAATTAATTTTCTAAATACATTACCATGCCAAACATCCGGCATATTTAAATATTTATCTTCCACATCCATATGAGCATCAAAATGTATTAATCCAACCTCATAATCAGGATATCTTTCTTTCATTGCTTTATAAAAACCTCTAAAGCTACCATATGTAATAGAATGATCTCCACCACATACAAGTGGAAAACTTTTTTTTGCAATGGAATATACTTTTTCTGTTATTGCGTTTTGGTTTTCTTCTGGATTAGTCGGATTAACGTATACATCTCCTAAATCTGCTATTTTAAGTTCATTAGTTTTTAAATATTTATTATGATCTAAATCATATAATTCTTCTCCATATACTCTATCCCAAAAAGAATACTCTCTTAATTGGCGAGGAGCATATTTTGCACCTAATCTATATGATGCACCATAATCACAAGGAACTCCTAAAAAAACTATATTGTAATTTTTAATATCCTTTTCTCTAATAAATTCTCCACCCATATATGTTGGAATTCCAGCATATATATATTCTTCTTTTCTTTCCTCTTCCATATAAATCACCTTTCTTTTAAATATACTGATCTGTATTTAATCCTTCTTTTTTCTGCTTTTTGCCTTTAAATACTTCTTCTAATATTTTATCAGTTAGTTCTCCAAAAAATGGATGAGCACCAATTTGATTTATATCAGGAATCGTATTAGCAACATTATATTCAATTAAAATTGGTTTATATTCTTCAGATATTGCAATATCCCATGAAATAATTTTAAAATGTGGAAGTCTCATAGCTGCACTTTTAACAAGTGACTTTACATTATTCATAAAATATAATTTTTCATTGTTATAATTAATATTATTGTTTTTAATAAATTCAGTGTCTATACGTCCTAAAATATCTCTAGGAATTAGTATTAACTTATCTTCATCATCAATTTGAAATGACAAACCTCCACCTGATGCATTATCTGTTTTTGAACCATTAACTCCAATTCTTAAAACTGAATTACTTACATATATTTCATCATTATACCAATAAGTGTATATTCTTATTGTATTTATTGAACTAGATGAAAATTTATTAAATAAATCACATTGTTTAATTTTTTCTTGGAAAATCAAATTAGAGCTAAAAGGATACTCTAACAACTTTTTAATTTTATCTGTATTATATTTTTCACATACTCGTACTCCTGCACCTCCAGATGAACCGATAGTTTGTTTTACTACAAAACTTTCTTTATTAGATAATATATTTATTGCTTGATCTTTCGATATTATCTTATAACTATCATCCAAAAAGCAGTTATTAATATAATGTAAATAGGTTTTTGGCATAGAATAACCGTTTAAATATAGGTCAAAATAATTTTTATCTGCAAACGCTGGAGCTAATTTAGCATTGTTATAATACTGTTCTATATATTCTGCATATATATCATCTGGTATAAACTTTTTATCTTTTTTACCATTTTTGTCAACATAATACTTATGTGCATATATTTTAAAATCCTTGGTATAATTTTTCCAATATTTCTTTATATCTTTTTTCTCATTTTTTGTAATTTTGCATTTATTTAATTTGTTTCTTTGCTTAATTTCCAATCGATAACTTATTTTACTTAACTTATATAATTTTTTATAATAGTTCTCATATTTTCTTTGATAATATATTCCAATTAAATCTTCATATTTTTTAATTAGATTATTCATTGATATCAAATTCATATAATATATCTAAACCTCGATTATATTCAGTAATCATACTTGGATTTTCTTTAACTATTTTTTTAGCTCTCTTAAGAAATTTTTCTTTAATAAAGTTAGTTAATATTTTGTTATCAATCCTTGCAAAAATAGGACAATCATTAGATTTGGTTATAACAAACTTTTCATCTTTTTTCATTACATAAAACGGCCAAGATTCACAATCGAAAGGACGATATTTATTTGGTAACATACATCCTTTTTCAGATAATAATGGACATTTATACTTTGATTTATATTTAATTAATTCAATCTTATAAATATCATCAATCTTTGTAAATTTTAAGTCTTTATTTATATTATTCTTTATATATTGCATTTGTTCTTTTGTAAATGTAGGAGCATCAATTAGCTCATCTGGTTCAAACTTACAACATATCTTACAATTCGCACAATCTTCTCTACTAATCAATTCATTTAACATATTATCTTTCTCCTATACATATTGTGAAATATCCATTGATGTTTTTTTCTTATGTTTTTTTAAAAAAACTTCTTCTAAAACCTTTTCAGTATATTCACCAAATAAAGGACCACATATTGTTTCAATGACATCCATACCACTCATTGTTAAATTTGCTTCTATGATAACAGGTTCATTATCTTCTGTTATCGCTATATCCCAGCCAATTAATCTAAAATGTGGAAATCTTTGTGCAGATTCTTTAACAAGTGTTTTAATCTTATCCATGAAATCAAATTTTACACTTGAAAAATTTCCGCCATCAGGATGTTTATCAAAGCGCTTTCCTAAAGCATCATATGCAAAATTGGAAAGAGTTCCATCTTCATTAACCTTGCAGTAAATTCCACCAAAACTTGCATTATCAACTTTAGATTTTCCAATTCCCATTCTAAATGCACTCCATGGCAAAACTTTTACTTCTCCATCTAATATAAGCGTCATAATTCTAATTGTATTAAGCGAATCGGTATGTAATTTAGCTGTTTCTTTTGATTGCTTTACTGTTTCTTGGAATATTAAATTTTCATCTTCTAATTTATCAAAAAATTCTACCAATTCACTTTTTGTTGGATTATTAAGAAATTTAACACCTTTACCACCATATGATGCCATACTTGGTTTTATTGTAATATTGCTCTTTGATGATAAAATATCAATTGCTTTATCCTTAGATATGATATTATAATCTTTATCTTCAAATACACCATTTATCAAATGAACATATGTCTTCGGTAAATTAAACCCTTTTAAATATAAATCAAAATAATTTTTATCTGCAACACCAGGTTCGATAGTTCTATTATTTAAATAACCATCAATATAGCCGACAAATAAATCATCAGGTATAAATCTCTCATCAAATTTACCAGTTCTATCTATATAATACTTATGGTACGCAATATCAAACTCTTTTGTATATTTCTCCCAATATTTTCTTATTTTATTTTCTTGCTCATCAGTTAATTCTTTTACATCATCGGAAAATAATTCTTTTGAATCTATTCGAAAACATTCCATACATTTTTCTGACAATTCTTTAAAAAAGTTTTCATATAAGGATGTAAGATAATTAAAAGTTTCCTCTTCCCATTTTTCAAATCTCATCTTTATACCTCCTAAATCCATTGTTCTAATTGCATAGCAATATTATCATTTATTAAATTATTATTACTCATCCATTCATCATTAAAGACATTATTTAAATATTTTTCTCCACCATCACACAATAAGATAACTGCATTACCAGAGCCAGCTTTCTTATTTATATCTTCTAATGCTTTATAAATTACTCCACCTGCTGATCCACCAATTAATAATCCGTATTTTTTAGCAAAATATCTACATGTATTAAATGCTTCATCATCCTTAGCAAAAAAGTTATTATCTATAATTGAATAATCAATTATTTTAGGTATAGGAGCATCTATAGGATTACCGGTTCCTGATTGAAAATAAGGTTGTCCTTTACCACCAAATAAAATTGATCCAACTGGTTCAACAACATTAATTATTGTATTCTGATTATTTTCTTTTAAACCAAGAGCAGTTCCACATGATGAGCCACCAGTTCCGATTGCAGCGTAAAATGAATCAATAGTCCCCAATTCAGTGATTAACTCTTTTGCAAGAGTATCAGTATATGCAGAACGATTATCAAAATTATCTGCTTGATTAGGGAAAAATGCATTACCCATTTCTTCTGACATTCTTTTAGCAGTTTTTTCTCTTTCTACCACTGCAACTTCATTTGCTTTATATCCATCTCCAACAACTATAATTTCTCCACCATATGCTTTAATCATGTCAATCTTTTCTTTTGATGCATGATGGTCTACAACTGCTATGAACCTATACCCCTTTATTGCAGAAGCAATTGCTAACCCAATAGCTGTATTTCCACTTGATGATTCTATTATTGTTCCACCTGGTTTTAATTTACCATCTTTTTCAGCTTGTTCGATCATATTTAAGGCCATTCGGTCTTTCATACTTCCTCCTGGATTAAATTTTTCTAATTTAAAAAAAACCTTCCAATCATTATTTTTCATCTTGATTTCAAATAGTGGTGTATTACCAATTAAATCTGTGACTTTATTTACAATCATATTTCTTATCCTCCTCTATCACATATCTATTATCAATTTTTTTAACAACGTATTTTTTGACTAATGGAATTTTGTGAAATTCACTCTCATTTGAATCCATTTGATAACCAGCTGTGTTGTAATAAATTAATAAATCCCCTTTTTCTGGAATAGTATCAAATTTAATCTTTCTCCAAGTAATCATATCTTGTTCTAAACATAGATTGCCTGCAACACTTGCTAAAATACTATTGCTTGATTTTTTATTTTTAGAAATCAATTTAGGTTCTATCAAATAATCGCTATTAAACCATTGTTCCGACAGACAATTAATATTACCATTTGTAACAATAATGTTTTCACCATTAAATAAATTCTTCATATATTGAACTTCATATATACTAACCCCAACATCTTTCAATAGACTTCTACCTGGTTCGATAATAACTTCGATTCCTTTCTTATTTAATTTCTTATATACTTTTTTTAAAATATACTCCAACGCTTTTTCATCAGCTATTTCACTATAATAAGGATAATAACCATCTATAAAATGTTTCTTAAAATACATATCTTTATTATTTCGTTTTAAAAAATTATAGTAGTCATCTTTAGAACAATAATTTGTAGGAATTCCTCCACCAATATCTATATAGTTTATATTTATTTTTTTTGTCTCTGCTAATTCTATTGTTTCATTAATAGCATTAATCCTATCATCTAAAGAATAATTATTTATATGAAATGAAAATCCTTCGAGTTGAATCATACTATTAGATATAATTTCCAAACATAAATCTATTTGATTTATGTTTATTCCAAATCTACTAACTTTTCCTAACAAATCAGATATTCTTAAAAGAACCCGAACTGGCTTATTAATATCCTTAATTCTTTTCAATTCTTCTATATCATCGACAGATATCAAAACATCATTATTTATTGAATCATTCAAATATTCATCGTCCTTAGCAGGACCAGAAGCTATTATTTTTTTTGTAAATTTGAGTGCATCATTTAATTCATAATTGCTTGAAACTTCGACACCACAATTTTGCTCTGATGCATATTTCAAAAGAGCAAAGCTTTTGTTACATTTGCATGAAAAAAAGATATTTTCACGCGAAAAATATTGCGTAAAAATATCTTTGAATTTGTTAATATTACTAATAAATTGGTCAGCAAAAATAACATTAGCTGGGGTGTCAAAAAGAGCAAATAAATTATATGCTTCTGCTAAGCATTCTAAGTTTTCACAGTTTTCAGTTTTAACTTTCGAATAGTTTTCCATAAAACATCATCTCCAACTTTTTAACATCCGCTATGTACTTTATCAGTCTTTTTATAATTTGTCAACATATTTTTCATAAAAAAAAGCGGAGCCTTAGTGGCTCCTTCAGGGGGAAATCTAAATATCAGTTCGTAACAATTTAAATATTAATTAAAGTCTTATAAAATAAGGCTTTTTCATTTTCTTAAATTTATTAAAGTTTATCAAAATATCCTTATTTTTTTCAATTAGTATCTAGATTTGGTATCTAGAAAATAAAAATGACACAGTGACATATTGTATGAGAGTACCCCATATGGATATGTAGTGTCATAGTGTCATTTAAATTATTTTATTTTAAAAATAATCTACGTAATCAGGCTCATATTCATATCTATTTTCTAATGATTCCTTTTTTTCAAACTTTTCTTTTATATTTTCAAATTCAATTTGTCTAAATTCATCAAATATTATTTTATCAAAAGATTTAACTATTTTAATTTTGCTTTTTTTGCATTTGTTTATTGTTTTTATTAAACAATTTGATGAATTATTCTCTTTTATATAATATCTAATTTGTAAGAACTTTGTATAATTTATAAGCCAATTTTCATCATCATATCTATAATTTAAAACTACATTTTTATTTTCTTTTATATTACAAGTTTCAACAATTATACTATCCAATAATAAATTTTTTCCTGCATTATTTTTATAAAATTTTAAACAATAATCTCTTTTATTTTTATTTTTCAATAGATAACATATATGAAAATAATAAACAGCTTCTATCGTATTTATATTAGTAATTAATTTTTTTTCAAAATATTCCCTTAATTCATCACCTTTGAAATACATATAATCAGAATACTTATTTATAATATCCCACAATCCTATTTCCACATAAAAAATTATTAAAGAAGGATGTCTTTTTAAAAAGAAAACTAATATACTTATTATTTTATAAACATCTTGTAATTCTTCACATTTAGTAAAATACCTAGATAATCTATATAAGTTTACGGGAGAAGAAAAGACACTTTTTAATACAACCTCTATGAAACTTAATCGATTATTTTCTGATATTTGATAATATTCTTCAATAAATGCATTAAAAAAATGCAATAGATTTTCTAAATCTTTATCAATATCTTTATGAGAAGATTTTTGTATATGCACTAATTCGGAAACCTTTTTTAAAAAATTTCTAGAAGTTAATAATTGCTCATGATTATATATTTTACTATCTTCACTATTAATTTTTAATTCAAAGTAATCTCTTCCAATAGTTCTTGATACCTCATTATAAATTTCATTATCTTCATAATCAAGTTCATTATAAAATATATAAAATTGATCTGAAAAATAAAATATTTTGCTTTTTGATAATTTTTTTTGTAAGTCATTTGTTAATTCTTCCATTATTTCATTTGCTGAAAACGTTGATAAAAGATTTCCCAATAATAATCCATTAGTTTTTTTATTATTAAAAACACGTATATATTCATCAATTTTTTTTAAATTTGTATCACTTAATTTTTCAAAAACATGAGTATATATTGATTTATAATATGAATGAATGTCTATTTTATAAAGTTTGTCATAATCTGATATTAAGAGATTTAATCTCTCTTCTAAAAATGAACTATAGCTATTACTTTTAAATTTTCTTTCATCAAAATCTATTTGCATTTTATTATTTGATGATGCTAATTTTCCAAAATCACTTAAATTAAGTGAATCTATTTTACTAATTGAATAGGCATAAGAGAATATATTTGGAAAATTAATTATTCTTCTTTTTAATCCAAATATTCCCTCTATAAAAAAGGGGGTAGATTTTGCTTTGTCAATATTAGATATTGGAGAAAGTGATTGCAAAACATCCTCAAAATTATTATAAAAATATTTTCTAAATCTATTTTGAAAGACATAGTTATTCATTAATTTTTGTGCCGTATCAGAATACATTTTTCTTACCTCCTTTTTTACATAATTACTTCATATTGTTATTTAATTAAATCATTAATATTCTTTAAAATTTCATTTTTTACTTTATCGTAATAAATAACATGTTCAATAGTTTCTTTAACCTCATTCATTCCTATTTCTTGTTCTTCTTTTGTATCACAATCAATCATTAATGATCTTTTTATATTAAATTCTAACCATTCAAGTCTTCCATTATTTGCATAATAAATACTTTCCCAATCTACATTTTTATCTAATTTAGTATTATCAAAATATGCCTTAAAGAATGTTTTGAATAAATCAAAATTAATATTACACTTTTCATAACCAGACCAACATAATGCTAGTTCATATAATTCTAAATATGGATTAGAATAACCCAAACATTCTAAATCTATTAATTTATAGTCATCATTTAACCACATTACATTTTTAGAGTCCATATCATTATGACAAATAGAGAAATAGTTTGGTAAATGTTTAATTGCTTCATTCCCTTTATTCATACTATCATTTAAAATATCTAATTTATCATATATTAAATCGTATATAGGAGATTCCTTTTCTTTGGATAAATCAATATAATATTTAAAATCTATATTTTTTTCATTATCACTAAATTCACTATTAACTAAATCAATATTATGAATTTTTGCAAGTACTTTACCCATTTCTTCACAATGGTATTTCGTTATTTCTCCATCTTTTAAAGATTTGCCATCATACCACTCATATACATAAAAGTATTGACCATCAATTTCTTGCATTTTTTTATCATTAAATATTAATGAGTAAACTGCTTTAATACCATTTTCTTTTAGTATTTCTTCATACTTATCAGACCTATTAAAATTACTCATTGCAGTAGGCCTTTTCATAATATTAGGATTTAACAATTTAACAATGTATCTTCCTTTATCAGTAACTATCTTAAACATCCTATGTGTTAGACCACCAGTCACCTTTAAAGGTTCTTCAATTATATTTCCTAAATTAAGTTCTTTAACCATCTTATCAAAAAATAAATTTATATCCATTTATTCACTTTCTTTCATTATTTAATTTTTTTTTCTATCTACTTTATAAATTACATCATATTCATCTTCAGTAGGCTCTTCCCATTTAGACTCCAATTTTTTCATTAATCCTTCATCTAAATAAAAATCAGAACCACCATTACCATCTAATACTCTTTGGTTTCTTTCTGCAATATTTTGTTTCCAAGTATCATCATCAACACATACATAATGTATTTCACAATCTACTCCATTATTTTTATAATATTCTTTTATTTCTTTTCTATCTTTCCTTGACCAAAGGCCTCTTTCAAAAATTACATTAGCGCCTGCTTTAGCAATTTCACCAACTTTTCTAGTCAAATACTTATTCAATCTTTCAGAAAAGACATTATAAAATTCTCCTTGCTCATTATTTATTAATTCATAAGTAGCTTCATCTGGTGAAATTATTACTGCATTTAATGAATCTTTTAATTGTTTTGAATAATAACTTTTACCACTACAAATTTTACCACATACTAATATTACTTTTCCCATAGATACCTCCTTATCTTTCTTTCACTAATCCATCTGGTGTTAGAATATAAAGGGCATTTACTACTTCATTAATATATTTTCTATCATGAGATACACTAATTATAGTACCTTTATATTCTTTTAAAACTTTTCTAATAACAGGATTTGATAATGGGCTAACATTTCTTGTAGGCTCATCAAGTATTAAAACATCACATTTATCTAATACTAATTTAATAAGAAATAGTTTTGCTTTAGTCCCATTACTTAAATCTTTAATATTACTAATCATTTCATCTCGAGTAAATTTCATATTTCCTAAAAACATTCTTGCTTTTGTAATTTCATCTTTACTGCCCTTAGGACAAACAAAATCTAATACATATTTATAATTATTTAAGATGTCATCATAAGTTTGTGGCATATAACCAACCTTAATATCATTTCTATCTTTTAATTCGTTATAAATTAACTTAATTAGTGTAGATTTACCAACACCATTTTTACCTATAATACATAAATGTACATTGCCAATTACATCTAACCTTATGTTTTTAGATAATACCTTATCAGATACTTTTAATTCATCTATATTTAAATTGATTATATTTTTTGTTCTTGGAATTTCTACTTCTTCGAATGAAAAACTAATGCTTTCTTCAACATCTGGTACTTCAGTTAATTCAGTTTCATCTAGTTTTCTCTCTTGTGATTTTAATGAATGCATTTTCTTTTTTAAAACTTGAGCTCCATGTGGATCTGCTCTTGTGATTGTATTTTGTTGATGTTCAACTTTTTGCATTATTCTTTGTAGTTTTTCTTGTTGTTTATTAAATTCTCTTTTTTCAGATTTTGCTACTTGTGTTTGTTTTTCAATTTTTCTAAGCCTTTGTTCAACATAAGTATCGTAATCAATTTTTAATAAAGTATGTCTACATTCTGTCTTCTTTTTTATTTGTTCTAAATGTAAAATCATATTTGCTGTATTAGCTAGTAATGTTTCATCATGTGAAACATACATAATTGGCTTATTAGTATTATTAATAAATTTTTCTAACCATTCTAATGTTTCAATATCTAAATCATTAGTAGGCTCATCTAAAAATAAGATATCATATTCGTTTAATAGTAATTTTAAAATACTAATTTTAACTTTTTCGCCACCTGATAATGTTTTTATTTTTTGTTTTAAAATATCATCAGTTAAATTAATCAAGTCTAAATATTTATATAAATTATTAATCTTATCATAATAATCACTTTCATCAATAAACAAAAATTCATATACACTTTTATCTAATTTATCAGTACTAATAGATTGTTCTAAATAACCAATTCTATTGCCTTTTAGATTAATATTTCCACTAATTTCAGCATATTCACAAATACCTAAAATTGATTTTAATAAAGTGGATTTACCGTTTCCTTCTTCACCAATAATAGCAAGTTTATCACCATTATTTAGTATTAAATTTAAATTTTTAATTAAATATCTATCACTAATAGATATAGTTAAATCTTTTATTTCTAACATATTATGCCTCCTTTTTTCGGCATAATCAAAGTTTATGCCATACTTATTTAGTCATTGTTCTCATTTTCTCACCTCTTAATTTTTAAAATTTTTCTTAAAACAAATTTTTTTGATTTTTCGTTTTATATTTTTTTATAGAACGAATTTTTTGATTTTTTCGTTCTATAACTTAGTTTTTCTTTGGTAATTTACTATAATCATATTTATGTTCTGCAAATTCTAATTCATCAAATGCGTATTGAATATCCTCAACCGCTTTATCAATAGTATATAAACTATCTTTATTATCTTTCATTATTTGTAGATGTTCTATTGTATAAAATAGTTTTTGTCTTGCATCACTTACTTTTTTTCTTTTTTCAGTATCAAATTCTAGTAATTCTCTTTGAGATTCTTCATAAGTTTTAATCATTTCTTTTAAATCCTTGCTAGATTTATTTGCATATTTATCTTTAGAAAAATAGAAAAGCATTTCATCATAACCTGCAACCTTTAATAGTTTTTGTAATGACATATCTAAAGTTTCAGCAATTTTACGTAGATCATCAATATCTACTTTTTTTATTTTTCCATTAATTAAATCATTTAAAGTGCTTCTACTTATACCAGTTAATTTAGCAAGTTCTCTTTGAGAAATTCCTTTTTCAACTCTTGCTGATTCAATTAAATTTTTAAGTTCTTCTGAGTTCATTTAATCACTTCTTTCTTCCCTTTTGTTCCTTCACAATTTAATTTTAACACTTTTTTATTAATTTGTCTATATTTTCGGACAAAAAAGTATTGACATCTTTTTCGGACAGTGTTATATTTAAATCGTCCTTAATATCGGACATAATTATAGAAAGGAGGATTTGTATGAGATTATTTAAGAAAGAATCTACTAATGATTATGTAATACCTAAAGATTTATCAGTTAGTGCTATAGGTATGCTTAACTCTCTATTAGTTAGATCTAATGGTGAACTTGCTAATATCGACCTCTACTCTCTTAGTAACGATAGTAGAAAAGATGTTGCTCTAGCATTTAGAGAATTAAGAAAAAAGAAATATATTATTTATAGTTCATTAGATGATACATATTACATTTATGTATCACCACAAAAAAATATTTAGAAAGGAGGAAAAAAATATGTCTGCAGAAGAAACATTAAATTTAATAGCTAAGCAATGGTGCACCCTAGAAGATATTATGAAGTTAGGACATCTAGGAAGGAATTCTGCACTAAAGGCTAAAAAGAAGATAAAAGAAAGGCTTGAAAAACAAGGTTATCTTATTCCAAAGTCTGTTGTTCCAACTAAAGAAGTTGTAGCATTCTTTGATATTGATATACCTTATTTAGAATCTAGAGTTTCTAGTAAAGAATTAATTAAAAAATTATAAGAAAGGAGATACAAATGAAACAATTAAATGAAATAAATAAAACCATAAAAAAAGATATCATCGTCGAAAACCTAATGATATCAAATGGAGTTTATCTACTTGTATCTCATCCTAAGGTTGGCAAGTCAATGTTTGCTCAGCAACTTGCCTTCTCTCTTACTACTGGAGAAGATTTTTTAGGATTTAAAGTAAATTCCTCTCATGTCTTATATATTACCACAGAGGGCGATATAAATCAATTAGAAACAAGATTTAAGTTAATGAATTTAAAGCCTAAATTAGATAAACTTCACATAATAGATTCAGATGATATATCAGATTTTTATATTAGAGATATTGAATATGATATTCATCAGTTAGCATCCAATAATCAAAAACTATTTGTGATTATGGATATGTTAAAAGATATTAAATTTGATACTAGTTATGATTTAAATAATTATCAAGAAATAAATGATGTTGTATTTAGAAAATTAAAGGAGTTATGTAAAAAGTATAATATCACATTGCTTGTTACTCACCACTTAAATAAAAGAGATGACACTATGGGTAGTGTTGGATTAAATGCTGATGTATCAGGAATAATCAAATTAAAAGAATCAAGAAATGATTATAATAAACTAACTTTAGATTATAAAGGTAGAGATTTAGGTAGATTAGAATTAAATTTAAAACGAAATGATAATCAAACATTTAGTATTGTTGATGAGAATAATAGCGATGAAACTGATTATAATCTACTTCTATTTATAAAATATGCAGTTTCTAAAAAAGATTTTGATTATACAATATCAGATATTTTATCTAAAACAAATATTTTATTAACTCCAACACAACTTGGAGGTTTAATTCAAAGAAACATAAAAGTGTTGGAGCATGAAGGTCTTCATATAACAAATAAGAGAAATGGTAATCAAAGATTATGGCATTGTACTTATGAAGAGCCTTCAGAAAATAATGAATAAACGTGGCACGTTCTGACCTGTAAGGTTGGAAGTGGCGATAGTGAATTCATTATAAATTAATTAAAGGATATAGTATATCGTTTAATTAATCTTGTAATAGAGGATGCCTTTATTTGACTAGTTCAAATATTGGCTCTAGCTATTACAAGCATAAAGGATTCTAAGGAATATTCCTTAGCTCACGGTTGGGCATATAATTATGCCCTAGTGAGATAGAGTATTATTTTAAAAAGCATATTTGAAAGGAGGCAAAAATAAATGTACTCAGGTAAACAAGCACTACGATTAGAGAAATTTAAAGCATCAGATATTGGTAGATTAGATAAAGAATTAAAAGAAAGAAAAGGTTCAGGTAAATATGATAGCAATAGAACTCCATATAATATAGAACTCATAAGTTATGATGGTCCTACTCTTGCTAGTTCAACTTATGATTATCTTTATTCTAACAATATAAACTATAATCCAAATAAAAAAAGTACTAAGGTATTAAATGGATTAATTATATCTAGTGGTCAAGAATTCTTTGAACATTATGGAATGGAATTTAAAGATACTGGAGAGGTTTATAAAACTGGAGATAATGCTGGTAAACCAATTAGACATGTAATTATAGATGAAAAACATGGATTACCTACTGAAATAAGACGATTTTTTGATGAAAGTCTTAACTTCATTTCTGATTATGTTGGTAGAGAAAATATTAGATATGCTGCTATACACCTTGATGAATCTACACCACACATGCATATTTATTTCACACCAGTAGTCAACGAAGTTAAAAGAAAAGTATTTGAACTAGATGAAAATGGTCATCAATTAAAACATGAGATAACTAATAAAAAAGGAGAAAAGAAATTAGTACCTATCCAAAAGAAAGATGAGAACGGAAAAAATATTTATGAAACTGTTAAAGGAAAGTTCTTAAATTCAGACCAATTTTGGAAACAAAAAGGTGGTAATGCTTCTTATACTCTACTTCAAGATGACTATAACGAATTTATTAAATCTAAAGGTTATAACCTATTTAGAGGAGAAATTGGTGGAGATAAAACACATTTAACTAATGCTATGAAACAACAAAAAGAATTAAATGCTTTAAACAAAGAAATACGAAAAGAAAATGAGTTATTAAAAGAGGCAAATAAGAGTGAAAATGAGTTTATTGATAAAGTTGATAAAGAAACTGCTAAAGATATCTTAAATCCTGTTAAAAAAGGTCTTATTAGGCAATATAAAGATGAAGATATAGATAATCTATCAACTTATTCAAAAGAACTTGCTGAAGATAATTTAAGAAAGGATTTAGAGATTAAAACACTTACTCAAGAAGTTAATAATTTTAAATCAGGTAAAACTTATAAAGAACAAAATAAAATCATAGATAATCAAAAGAGAATTATTTCTGAAAAAGATAATGAGATAAACGATTGGAAAACTAAATTTGAGAAATTATCTAATGAATTTAAATTATTTAAGGAAAAAATCCAAAATAAAATTTATTCTCTTACTTCTAAAGTATTTGATATTCTTCATATACCATATACTTGGCATGAAGCAAATGATATTGATTATGCCATTGATACTACAAGTGATTATTTAAAGAAGCATTCTAAATCTAAAGATGATTTAGAAAGATGATTTATAATATTACCAGTTTATATGGTAAAATAGAATTGTTACGAACTGGTATATTTATAAATTCCAACAAAGGAGGAACGATATATGGGAATATATAAATTACCTAAAAATCAATGGACTAAAGATGGTCGTAAATATAAATATTATTGGAACGAAAAAGATAAGAGTGGAAAATGGAAAAAGAAGTTTTCACAAGCATATAAAACTAAACTTGATGCAATGAATGCCGAAAGAGAGTTTTTAAATAATAAGGTTGAATTTGGTGGAGATATGGATATGACATTTGGCACTCTTACCGACCAATATATTGAATCACAAAAAAATAAGGTTCGAAGAAGAACTATGGAAACATATTTAAAAAGAAGAAGATATTTTACTAGTTTTGAAAATGTTAAGTTAAAGGATATGGATGGTAATCTATATCATAAATTTCAACAAGAACTATGGGATAAACCTATTAAATGTTCTAGTAGAAATGATATTCAAAAATTTCTAAAAATTATTCTTAACTGGGGTATGAAAATGTATGATATTAATTTAATGCGTTTTTATAAGAAAATAGAATTCTTTAAAGATCCTAATGAAATGAAAGAAGAAAAAGATGTTTATACTTTTGAAGAATTTCAAAAATATATCAAGGGTGCTACTAATTTAAATGATAAGACAATGTTTGAAATGTTATATTATTGTGGATTACGTCGTGGTGAATGTCGAGGGCTTCAATGGTCTGATATAGATTGGAATAATAAATTAGTATCTATTACTAAACAAGCTAATAGTATTAAAGATAGTCAAAAGTATTATGAACTAACACCACCTAAAACTTCTAAAAGTATTAGAACATTACCTCTTACAGATGTCTTATACAATGATTTAGTAAATCTTTATAATGAGAAAAAGAAATACTATGGATTTAATGAAAAATGGTTTATCTTTGGGGAATTAGATCCATTAACATTTGGTATGATGCATAGAATAAATGGTAGAATTGCTGAAAGTGCAGATATTAGAAGAATTCCACTACACTCTTTTAGGCATAGTTGTGCATCACTTTTAATAAATACAGGACAACCAGTAACAACTGTATCTAAGTATTTAGGACATGCTAGTACTAAAGAAACATTAGATACCTATGCTCACATGTTTCCAAATAATCTTACTAATGTAAAAAATACCATAGATAATTTAAATCTAGGTATTTAAATAAACTTAAATAAAAAATAAATTTGGTATCTGAAAAAAGGTTTTTGGTATCTGGCTTGGTATCTAGAAAAAATTAAAAACCTCAGAAACCCTTATAAAACAAAAAGCGTTCCCTCTCTCGAGGGAACTTCAGGGGGTTCGGTTGAATATACTCTCACATAATATTATCGTGAGAGATATCAGCATAATATCTCTACTATGCACTTTAATAATAACTAAAAAAAAAGAAAAAGTCAATTAGTTTAAAAAACTTTTTTTGACAAATTCTTTATTTACACTTTTTAATAATTTACATTCATTGATTTTATAAAGTTTTCCTTTAATTCATCTTTACATTCTTCATCAAGTAAATATTCTTCACTATCTTCTTTTGCTTTTATTAAAATATCATAGTCATCTTTTAATGAAGCAATTTTAAATTCCATATCACCACTTTGTTTTGTCCCAAACAAATCACCATGACCACGAAGTTTAAAATCTTCTTCACTTATCTTGAATCCATCTGACTCTTTTTCCATAACATGAAGTCTTTTAGCATCATTATCACTTATTAAAATACATCTAGATTCAGAATCTCCTCTCCCAACTCTACCTCTTAACTGATGAAGTGTAGAAAGTCCAAATCTATCAGCATCAAATATAACCATTGTAGTAGCATTAGGAACATCCACACCTACTTCTATTACAGTAGTAGAAATAAGTATCTGTATCTTATTTTGTTGGAATTCTTGCATAATTAACTCTTTAGCACGACTAGCCATCTTACCATGTACAATATCTATTTTAAAATATTCACCAAATGCTAGTTTCATTTTATCTCTTAAATCAAGTACAGTAGCAAGTTCACCAGAGGATTCACTATCTTCTATTAAAGGTGCAATAACATATACTTGGTGATGAGCTTTTAATTCTTCAAGCATCATAGAAAGAACATCTTTTATTTCACTATTCTTTTTTAAATAAGTAAGAACAGGTTTTCTTCCAACTGGTTTTTCTTTAATAATTGAAGTATCCATATCACCATATATAGTAAGTGCATATGTTCTAGGAATAGGAGTTGCACTCATATATAAAATATCTGGCATAATTCCTTTATTCTTTAAATTACCTCTTTGATTAACACCAAATCTATGTTGTTCATCAGTAATTACTAAACCTAAATTACTATAATTAACATCTTCTTGTATTAAAGAATGAGTTCCTATTACTACATCAATACTTCCATTTTCTAAACTTTTATATATTTCATTCTTTTCTTTCTTTAAAGTTGAACCAGTAAGTAAAGCAATTTCTATACCTGCATCTTTAAATATTTGTTTTAAATTATTATAATGCTGAGTAGCAAGTATTTCAGTAGGAGCCATAAGAGCAGATTGATAACCACATAAACTATTAATATACATAGCTATAAAACTTACTATAGTTTTACCACTACCTACATCACCTTGTAAAAGTCTATTCATTCTATTACTAGATTCTAAATCTTTTATAATATCATCTACTGCTTTTAATTGATCACCTGTAAGTTTAAATGAAAGACCATTTATAAATTTATTAACTTTTTCTCTATCTATATCTCTTTTAATACCTGTATTTTTCTTTTTATTCTCATGCTTTAAGTAATTAATTTTAAACATAAACTGAAAAAGTTCTTCATATTTTAATCTATATTTAGCTTCTTGAAGTTTATTATCATCAGGTGGATTATGAACTATATTAAGTGCAGTTTTCTTATTTACAAAATTATATTTTTCTATATATCTTTGAGGAATATAATCTGGTATCTTCTTTCCAAACATCAAAAGTGCCATATTTATATAAGTGCTTAAGTTCTTAACTGTAAGACCACTTGTACTATGATAAACAGCTTCTATTTTTACTTTATTAGAAAGTGGAGAAAGTTTTATTTCAGAAGCAGTTATTATATTTTTCTTTTTATCATATTTTCCTATTACAGTAATACCTATTCCAACTTCTAAATCTTTTTTCATAAATGCTCTATTAAATATAGAAACACCAACCACACCACTTTGAGTAACTAATCTAAAATTCATTTTATTAAGCCCAGCTTTAAATCTCATTAAAATAGGAACACTCTCTATTTTTCCATCTATTACAATATGTCCACCATCTTCTATTTCATTTAAATTATCACGTACTAAATAATCATATCTAAACGGATAATGAGTAACTAAATCTTCAACTGTATTTATATTAATTTTATTAAGTAAGGAAAGTGATTTAGGCCCTATCCCTTTTACTTCTTTTAATTCACACATACTACCACTTCCTCGTCCACGTTATTATATCATGTTTATGTTTAAAAAGCAATTTAAAAAATTATTAATTACTATTAAAGAAAAAACGAATATATGCTATACTTAGTATGAAAGTGAGGTAAATATGAAGAATAAAAAGTTAGTTACTAATATATTAAAAGCAATACTAATATTTATTGTATTTTTATTTAATTCTTATATAAAAAGATCAATATGTTTGCTATTTAATATAAAGATTAAGGGAATGTCAACATCTACAAATTTAATTTTAACATTTGTAGTATACTTAATAATAATAGGACTATCTATACTACTATATGGAAAAGAATTTAAAACTGAATGGAAAAATTTTAAATCTAAACTTGGTAAAAATTTAGATACTGCATTAAAATGTTATGGTATTGGTTTCCTAGGTATGATTATCTTTAACATAATTATTAATTATGTATTAAGATTAGGACAATCACAAAATGAAAATGCTGTACAGGCAATTATCAAAGAAACTCCTTTTTTAATGATAATATACGCCGGCATAATTGGTCCTATAGTTGAAGAATTAGTTTTTAGAAAATCATTAAAAAATGTATTTAAAAACAAATGGGTATTTGTAATAATTTCTGGCGTACTATTTGGATTACTTCATGTAATAGGATTTGAATTAAAAACTCCACTAGAACTATTATATATACTACCATATGGTTCTTTAGGTGCCATGTTTGCCTATATGGATTATGAAATTGACTCAACATTCCCATCTATAATAATGCATATGCTTCATAACACAGTACTAGTTATATTATCAGTAGTGATGGCAACAATGGTATAAAAAATACTTTTAAAAGTATTTTTTTTACAAAAAAAAAGAAGTATTACTCATCAATACCTCTTTCAACTATACTATCAAATATTGCAAGTACTATAGACAATATAGCTTGTAGTATCACTGCTAGAAAGTATTCAAGCCAAAACTCATCAGTAATTGCCATTTTATAATTAAATAACATATATATCATATTATAAACTAAGCAGCAGAATACATAATTAAAAATTACAACAAATATAGGAAGCCTTGTATTTAACATAAAATAATTATAAATAGATAAACATATAGATTGAGTTGTAAAATATGATAATGTTATAACACCAATACTATATATATTAAAATTACCAGTAACAAAGAAATTACAAAATGCCCCATAAAAGAATAATACTATAGTAGATATAATTACAGACTTAAGTCCATACTTATATCCAAGTTCCTTAGCAGTAACACATGATAAGAAATAAAGAGTTGGAAACAATATACTCATTATACTTAAATTACTACTCATAAAATTAATTGTTACATTATGAGTTGAATATAAAAATATAACTAATGCAGATAGTAAAAAACTATAAGCTATAGATAAATTTTTAATTGTAACTTTTTGTTCTTCTTTTATTTCTTGAATACTTTTTCTACTCACACAAATCAACCTCTATTCTAAAAAAATTATAACATAATTCTTTAAAATAAAAAACAATATTTTATAATATTATTTTTCATGTTAAAATAATATTAAGGTGATAATATGACACGAGAAGAATTAAATAAAGATATCAGTGATGAAATAGAAGAAGAAGAACTAAAAGAAAAAAGAAAAAAAATAGTAAAAAAAGTATTAAAAATAATACTAATAGTTTTTTCTATATGTATAGCTTTTATTATATATACTAAAATAATTTCTACAAGTGGATTAAAAGTAAATGAAAAAAGATTAGAAATAAGTAATATTCCAGAAAGCTTTAATGGAGTTAAAATAATTCAATTTTCTGATTTACAATATGGTTCAACTATATTTGAAGATGAATTAAATAGTTTGGTAGAAAAAATTAATAAAAGAAATCCAGATATAGTTGTATTTACAGGAGATTTAATAGATAAAAGTTATAAAATTAAACATGAAGAAATAGAAAGAATTATTAAGAGTTTAAGTAAAATAAACTCAAATATTGGAAAATATGCAGTTAACGGTGATGAAGATAAAGATAATTTTAATACTATTCTAACTCAATCTGGTTTTACAGTATTAGATAATTCATATGAATTAGTTTATAATGGTGAAAATACTCCTATTTTAATAACTGGTATAAGTAGTAATAATAAAGATATCGATAAAACTTTTAGTTATTTTAAAGAAGAAAAAAGTAATAAAGATATATATAATATTTTAATAATGCATGAACCTGATACTATTGATAAAGTATTAGAAAATTATAAGGTTGATTTAGCACTATCTGGTGGTAATTTAAATGGTGAAATATATATTCCTAAAATTGGAGGTCTATTCACAAGAAAAGATGCTAAAAAATATACAAAAAGTTATTATGAAATAAATAATACTAAGTTATATGTATCAAGTGGAGTTGGAACTGATGAACTTGGTATTAGACTTGGAACCTTTCCTAGTATAAATTTCTTAAGACTAGCTAAAGTTAATTAAATAATTTTGAAAAGAAGTTTTTCTTCTTTTCTTTTTTTGTTTTTACAAATACATCTATATTTCCAATAACACTATCACCTAAATAAATATCAATAATCCCTATTTTATCACCATTACTATAATTAGTAGTATTATTAATTTTTAAAACTGTTCTAACTTTATCTTTCTCTTTCTCAGTAAGAGGATATTTAAATGATTTTTTTATATATACACTATCATTACCTAAAAAATCATTATATGAAAATTTATCTTTATCTAAAATAGTATAACTTTTATATTTACTATATATATATTCATATAACTCTTTATGATTTTGATAATGATTAGGATCCTTTAAAGATACTATAGTAAGCCTTAAATCATCCTTTGTAGCAGTAGAAACAAGAGTTTTACCAGCATTTGGAGTATAACCTGTTTTACCTCCAGTTGCAAATTCATATTCTTTTAAAAACTTATTTCTATTGTACCACAAATAAGATTTATTATTAGAAGATACTTCATATTTATATGTAGATGAAACTTTTCTATAAAAAGAAGACTTTTTATAAATATAACTTGATAATAATGCCATATCATAACTAGAAGAATAATTCTGAGTTTTTTCATCTAATCCATGTGGATTATTAAATACAGTATTCTTCATACCTAAAGTTCTAGCCTTTTCATTCATTAATTCAACAAACTCTTCTTCACTCTTACAAACATTATTAGCAATTACAACACTACTATCATTACCACTTCTTAAAATAAGTCCATAAAGTAAATCTTTAAGTTTCATCTCCTCTCCTACTTCTAAATATATATTAGTACCATACATAGATAAGACTTCATCACCTACTTTATAAATATCTTCAAGTTTTCCATTTTCTATAGCTATAAGAAAAGTCATAATTTTAGTAGTAGATGCTATTAATCTTTTTTCATTCATATTCTTTTGATATAAAACTCTACCACTATCAATATCCATAACTACTGTACTTTTTCCTGTATCAGTAAAAGCAAAAACAGAAGTAGGAAAAGAAACCAAAAAAATAAAACAAAAATAAAGTAAAATTTTTTTCACAAAAATCACCTATTAAAATCTATGAAACTAAATAAAAAAAAGACCATTATATTAATGGTCCAGATTGTTTATTATCATAATCTTTAATATTAACAGGAATAGAATTTTTTAAAAGTACATATCTTAATGAAGGTTTAGTTGGTACACCTGCTTTAAATTTTTTAGGAAATAATACTAAAGGAATAGTTTTATTATCAATTCTATATCCTAAAACTGAAAGAGATGCTATTTCTTCAGGATTAACTTTTCTAATATTTTTATTAGGAGCAAGTATAAAATAAGAATACTTATCATTATCATGTAAATAGATACATTGAACTATATCAACACTTAAATCTTTATTTGTTCTCTTTAATTCAACACCATGTATCTTTTCCATTTCTTCTTTACTGAAATAATTATATTCTAAATCTCTAACAAAATCTTTTGATTCATAATAACCTTCTTTAAGTTTACCCAGTGATTCAAAAAATATTTCCAATTTATCAGATAATGTATTATTACTATCATTAATATGTTTTAATTTTTCTTTTAGTAATTTTAACTCTATTTCTCTTTCTTTATAAAAAGAAAACTTTTTATCTATTTCATCAAGTAATTGATCTGTTTTTTCATCATGAATAATAAAAGTAGATAATTTATTAGTATCTTGAGATAAAGAAATACCAAAATTAAAAGTTTTATCCCCATATTTTATTCTAGATAAATCTGTATAAGTACCATTAGTAGCATCAGCACCCCAAATCTTACCATCATATATAAAATTAACAGAAGAATGTCCTGAAGAAACAATAATATTTGGAACGCCAACATCTGTAAGTAATTCTGAATATAAAGCAGCCCATTCTTTACATATTACTTGATTAGAATTAAAATCTAAAGTACTTGCATTAATTCCATTAGAATATAACTTTGCCCTATTAAAATCTGAAGTATTTTGATAAGCTGTATTAAAATTTAAATACATAGCTAACTTCAAATAAATATATCTAGCTTTCTCTAAATTATTTAACCCATCTGGCATATCCTTTAATATTAAATCTTCAAAATTCATACTATCACCAATTATATTGTATCAAAAAAAAAGAAAAGTAAAAGCTTTTCTTTACACATATTTACTAATAAAGTCCATGAATTTTATCTCTATCTAAATCACTTAAATCTTCAAGTATCCATTTTCCATCATCTTTATGAAATGTAAATGTTATCTCTTGCTTTACTCTATCATCAACTATTTTCATTTCCTTAATTTTATAATCCCAATATTTCTTTAAATCTAATGTCCCATCTTCTTTTTGAAAATCTTTCTTATTCTGTTCATAATATGCTTCACTCTTGTTAATTGAATTACGATAATCATATACTTCAACTTCAACTATTACTGTTGCATTTTCTCCATTTATCTTTTCATCCTTGATTTTATAAGATAAATCTTGATACTGTCTTTCCATTAATCCTCTATAATCTTCTTTTTGATCATCTGTAAGCTCATTATTACTACTTACTACATTATCAAGTTGTAATAATACTTCACTATCAAGTCTCTGGTATTTAGACATAAAGTTTTCTACTTTCGACGATGGTGTATCTGTAATATTACCACAACCACTCATAATAAAAATAAATATTACTACAAACAATAACCTTATATACTTTTTCATTTCTATATCCTCCATTATTATAATGTACATTATAAATAATAAGTATACAAAAAAAAGGAAGAATTTTCTTCCTTATCCTAAATATCTTTTTACAATATCTATTATTCTTAAAGTCTCAATCTTTAATGATTCAAAATTATTATTTATATACTCTGATTCTCCTGCTTTACTCTTCATTTCTTGATCAAGTGCCATTTCAGCAAGTTTACTAAATCCTAAATACTTACTATCACTTTTTAAAGAATGAACAAGTATAGCATAATCAGGCATATTATTTTCATTTTTATATTTTTCCATATTAGAAAGTTTTTCATCTATAGCAGATAAGAAATCTTTAAGTGTTTCATTATACATTTCCTTATCTCCAAGTAATTCAAGAGCTCTTGCATACTCTATACCATTCTTAATTAGATAATCCGTATTAAGAACTACTGAAGAACTATCTAAATCATTTTTTGAAACCACTACAGAAGAATTATCAGAGCTAGATATTTTATTACTATCAATATCTATAGTATTAACATCTTTACTTAAATCAAACCATTCTTTAGGGAATTTATTCTCTCTTGTTTTCTCCAATATAAATTCAGCAATAACTTCTTCAAGTAATTTTTTATCTACAGGTTTAGATATATACTCATCAAAACCTGCCTTTAAAAACCTTTCTCTAGCACCATTAATAGCATCAGCTGTTAAAGCCACTACTTTAGTATTAAATCCTGGTATTTGTTTTAACCTATTAAGTGTTTCTATTCCATCCATCTCAGGCATCATATAATCCATAAATATTAATGCATAAGTAGTTTTCTTTACTCTATCTATACATTCCTGACCACTTAAAGCTTCCTCTAAAACAAAGTTATAATTCTTAAGTAGTTTTTCTGTAATCTTAATATTTAATTTATTATCATCTACTATTAATATTCTTGGTGAATCATCAAAAGATGTAGAAGTAATTGTACTTTTTGGCTTATCATCAAGTGTTTCTATTTCTTGATTTACTTTTTCTTTATTTAAATCTTCTTTTAAAAGTTCTATTGTATTATTTATTCTACTATTCTTAGATGCTTTATGATTATTTAAATAATCTTTAAGTACTCTAAGAAGTTCTTTTTTATCTATTGGTTTAGCAAGATAATCATCAAAACCATCTTTTAAATAACTTTCTCTCATACCACTAAGTGCATTCGCAGTAAGTGCTACTACTGGTATATCAAAACCAGGTATTTCTTTTAACTTCTTAAAAGCCTCAGTTCCTCTCATTCCAGGCATCATATCATCCATTAATATAAGATCAAACTCTTCTCCACCTTTAATTAAATCAATACACTCTTGACCACTCTTAATTAAAACAGTTGAAATATCATACTTCTTAATAATCTTATCCATAATCTTAAGATTAAGTTCATTATCATCAACAACAAGCACACGAGAATTAGAATATGATGCATTATCATCTAATTCTTCTATTTCATCATTATTAGCTTCACCATGAAGTTTAACTATCTTCTGGCTTAGATAAACAATAAACGTAGAACCTTTACCATATTCACTTTGAACAACAATTTTTCCACCCATCATTTCAACAAATGACTTAGTAATTGCAAGCCCAAGACCAGTTCCTTCAAGTGTTGTATTTTTATCTTCATCAAGTCTATTAAACTTAGTAAATAATGAATCTATTTTATCTTGTTTTATACCACGTCCAGTATCTTTAATTGATATAACTAGTGAACATATATCATTTTCATTAATACAACTAACTGTAAAGTTAATTGATCCTTCTTCAGTATATTTAACTGCATTAGTTAAAATATTAGTTATAACTTCTTTTATCTTACCGATATCACCATACATAACAGCTGGTATATCAGGAGCAAAATCACATTTTAATTCAATAGGCTTCTCACCTATTCTTGGTATCATTAATTTAGAAATATTTTGAAGTTCTGGGAGAAGTGTATATTCTTTATTAACAATCTCCATCTTATTAGCCTCAATCTTAGAAATATCAAGTATTCCATTAACTATCTCTAAAAGTGTATTACTAGCCATAATAATATCATCAGCATCTTTCATAGCTTCATCTAATGTTTCTTCAGTTTTTATACATTCAGAAAAACCAACTATAGCATTTAATGGAGTTCTAATCTCATGACTCATATTAGATAAAAACTCACTCTTAGCACGATTAGCCTTTTCAGCATGTTCTTTAGCAAGATTTAGTTGAGTTAGCATTTTTACGTCAGGATTTTCAATTGTAAAATACATTATCAAACAAGTTAAAACAGTAGAAGGATTTATCATATAATTGGCAGTTGGGAAGAAATATTGAAAAATAGCCATTACAACACCTTCAACAATTAGTAAGACCACTGGAATATATTTTTTATTTTTTATATCCTTAATATTTTTTATAACCAATATAATCAAAAACAAATATGCTAAAGAGAATACAGAATAAGTATAGCTAATAGCAGCACCAGAAGCAACCATCACATTATCTTGATTTGAAGTTTTAATTGGCAGAATTAAAATAATAAAAATATTAATAAGGCAAGAAATACTATATATTTTTGAAACCTTAACTAATTTTTTTTCATCTTTATTAGAAATTGAATAGGTATAAAAGGTAAATATTAAAATTGTTAAAACTAAACCTATTAAATAAAATTTATTAAATAATCCAATAATAATATTTGCATAAGAAAAATTTGGTAAAGAAAACAATCCTAAAACTAAACCAAAAAAAATGGTAATCAAACAAGTTATTAATAACTTTCCGTAAGTATTATCTTCAATTTCATGCAATCTTTCTTTACTAAAAAATATAAAACTTAAGACAATTAATATTATTAATGCATACGAATTTAATAAAATAAAACCTTCATTTCTCATACAACACTCTCCTACAATATACATTATAACATATTTTTTAATAAAAAAAAAAGCAAATAAATTTATTTACTTTTTCAATTTTTTTGTATTATTTGGCTTATATATTTTAATATCACCTATTGAAATATTTGTTTCCTCTAAATCAACACAAATTTCATCACCACTTAAGCCTTCAGCAACTAATTCATTATAATTTACTTTTCCATTTTTTGTTAACGGAATATCTTTTCGAATTAAAAATTTTGAAGGAATTTGGCGAGTTGAAACTGATGGATTTGAAACAAATTGATTATTTATAATATCTCTTACAATTTCTACTTGTTCATTATCATCTAAATCAGCTTCGTCATTTAATACAATATGGGCAATAGGCATATTTCCAAATCTTGATTCTTCATAATAAGGAGATATAACACAATATTTAACCTTTGGATTACTTTTTATTACATTTTCAATTTCATATGGTTTAACTTTAAAACCATCAAACCTTGTAAATGATCGATCACTTCTAGTTAAAAATTGCATAACTCCATTTTTATACATTCTAGCAATATCCCTAGTAAAAATGAAATCTTCTCCAAAATACTCAACATGTTTCACAATCTCATTTCCATCAAGAACACCTGAAGTAGCAGAATTAGAAGAAATAATTAATTCACCTTCAACATAATCTTTATCAGAAGTAAAACGTATAGGCTCTTTTGTATCAGGATTAACAATACCATAAATAGTATTTGACATAGGAATACCTAATGTACCAGGTAAATTATAATCATTTGTAGCATATGAAGAACATCCACATGTTTCAGACATACCATGACCTTTAGTTAACTTTCCTTTATAACCATGGTTATTTAAAAAACTATTAATCTTATCTTCATCACTTACTTCCATTGAGTCTCCACCATATGTCATCATAGAAATAAACGATAAATCTTTGTCTTTCAAGCTTTTATCTTCCAAAAGGCCTAAATACCAAGTAGGAGTTCCGATAACAATCTGCGGTTTATATCTTAATAACATTTTTCCTAAATTATTAGGTGAAAACTCAGGTATTTGAACTAAATTATTACTATGACTAAATCCAGCATGAACAACATCAACAATACCAAAAGCGGCAAAATAAGGTAAAATATGTAAAGCTTTATCTCCCTCTTTCATTGGCATATTTGAAGAAAAAGTTTGTTCAGCATAAGCATTAAAGTTTTCATGTGTTAATGGTATAGCTTTAGGCTTTGGACTAGAAGTACCAGAAGTATGAACAATAGAACAAAGTTTACCAGGTATATAATCCGGAACAGTAAACTGCACATCTTTAGATTCTTTTACTAAATCACTATACATATTAACTTTTAATAAAGAAGTAGAAATAGCTTCATCTATTTTCTTAGAAATAACTTTAGAATTCTTCATTTTTGATTTTGTAAATTTAATACCATCAAAACTAACACCTTCAGAAAGATAGTTTATTTTTTCTTTCATCCCCATTGAGTCAGTAGGCGAAACTAAAGTTACTTCCTCTATTCCTAATTCTTTTAATTCTTTTTCAATAGGCTTTATCATTGCTAAATAACATTGATCCAAAACAACTAAATGTTTAATCTTCTCACTTTCAACAAGTGATAAGATTTTCTTTGCACTAACATTAAAATCAACACTATCTGGTCTAGGATCAACATAATCTGAAACAGCACCAATTTGAGCAGCTCCATAAAATAAATAAGCAGTCTCGGGAATATTAGGCATTAAAAACATAATTCTATCATTATTCTTAACACCTAACTTAGTTAATGATTTAGAAGCTATATCAACATTTTTAAACAAATCACCATAAGTAATTTCTTTGCCATAATATGTAATAGCAACATTATTTTTATTATTATTCATACTTTTTATATATTCAAAAACATTCATTTTTGGAATATCATAATTACATTTTTCAACATCATAATATACTAACCAAGGTTTATCAACACAAGGATATCCAGTAGGAGGTCCTTGTATTTCACCAGTAAGTAATCCCCTTAAATACATATTTCTTAATTTTCGTTCATTTACAGATAATCTACCCATTAAACATCTACCCCCTTAAAATTGCATACATTATACCACAATTTACATATTTTGTCAAATAAAATATACCATAACCAAATTAATAGCTTCAATAAACTAGACATAAATATACAAAAAAAAACAGTTAATTTTCTAATATAAAATTAACTATTTCTTCTTCAAAACCATATAATTCATGTTTACCATTCTCTATTATTTTATATATTAATTTATTCTTATTTACAAAATCTAAAATATCACTAACTAGTACAGTTCTATCAATATCTCCTTGAACTATATAAACATTTTTATAGTAATGATTCTTAACATATTTATCTGCCTCTTTAAATTCTAAATAAGCCTTCTGATATATCTTAATATTACTATATAAAGGTAAGTACTCATTTTTCTTATAATAATCTTTACTTAAAACTCTAACTTTTCTTTCCATAATTTCACAAAAATTAATAGCGGGATTCATTAAATAAATTTTTTCCACATTTTTTGTGATTTCCTCATATCCATTTAATATAACAAACCCACCATAGCTAGATCCAAATAAATATATATTAGAATTATACTTATTCTTTAAATATGAAATAGTATCCAAAACATATTTTATACATATATCCAAATTAAACTCTTTATAATTAGTTTTATCTTTTCCATGGCATGGCAAATCAATACTAAAAATATTATATTTATTCTTTAATAAATCACTAAATCTTAAAATAAATTCTTTATCAGCACCTAGTCCATGTATATATAAAAGTATATCTTTACTATCTTCACCAATATTTAAAGTATTAATTCTATCATTAATTAAAAACTCTTTTTTCATAGATATTCCTCTAACACTTCAAGCATTTCAGTAGCAATTCCCCTAATATCTCCATTTTTATCTCTGTTCAATGAAAGTTCTTCAATTACTCTATCAACAGGAATATATCTTAATTCAAAATTACCTAATTTTTCATCTTGAGTATAATTAGTTTTAGATAAATCAGGTTTACTATCTGTTACATATTCATAATAATATATTTCATTTTTTCTATTTTTACCCTCTTCTGGATAATCTTTATAATAAGCAATACGTTTTGCAAAAGGTACGATATCATTAATACTAAGATTAATACCAACTTCTTCTTCTATTTCTCTATTTAATGCTTCAATTAAATCTTCTCCTTCTTCAACATGTCCACCTGGAAATTGATAAACATTAGCTGAATAACCTAAAAGTAATTCATCACTAGAATTTCTAAGAATTAGCTTTACTCTTTTTACAACTTCATCTATATCCTCTTCTTTTAAATCATAATCATTCTTAAATATTATTTTCATAATCTTTTCACCAATTAAAATTATATCAAAAAAAGAAGACATTGTCTTCTAACTATTTTTTACTAAACTCTCTAATCTTTCTCTTTGCAAAAGTAGTATGAGCCTTTTCCTCCCAATCGTTTCTAGGTCCATACTGAAGTACACTTGTAATTATTTTAACTATATCACCATTTTGAAGCACATAATCAAAACTAACATCCTTATCATTAACTATAGCTGATACCATTGAATTACCTATATCTGTATGTATCTTATAAGCAAAATCTATTACAGTTGAACCTTTAGGAAGTTTTATAGTTTCCCCCTTTGGAGTATAAACATATACTTTATCAGAAAAAACTTCTTTCTTAACTTGTGAAACAAATTCCTCATTATCTCTAAATGCTGAATTAATTTCTAAAAGTGAATCGAAATCCTGCCATTTACTTTTTAAATCCTCTTGCATTTTATCTCTAGCACTATCTTTATTTAAATACCAATATGCAGTAAGTCCATAAGATGCTACTTGATCCATATCCTTTGTTCTTATTCTTGCTTGTACTAATCTATCATCATAACCAAATACAGTTGTATGAAGTGATCTATAAAGATTAGATTTAGGATTATAAATATAATCTTTAAACATTTCATTAAAAGGTTTATATTTTGAATGAATGACTCCAAGTGTTTGATAACAATTATCAATTTCATCTACTATCACTCTTAAAGCCATTAAATCATGAATATCATTTATATTTTCACCAGCACAAATCTTTCTATATATACCATATATATTTTTTGTTTTAATTTTAATTTCATTAGGAATATTTTTATCATTTAATATTGTATTTATAGTATTAAGCATATCCAAAAGATTACTTTTATTAGTTTCCTCTATTTTATTTCTTCTTTCTAATATACTATTATATTCATAATTTTTTAAATACATAAGTGATAAATCTTCTAAATCACATTTTATTCTATAAGCACCAATTGAATATGCAAGTGGAGCAAATATTTCCATTGTTTCTAGTGCTATTTCTTGTTGTTTTTCTTTTTTCTTAAACTCAAGTGTTCTCATATTATGAAGTCTATCTGCAAGTTTAATAATTATTATTCTTACATCATTTGTAAGTCCATTAATTATTTTTCTTGTATTAGCATATTTCATTTCAATTTTAGATGAAAAATTTAGTTTACTAATTTTAGTAACTCCATCTACAAGTTTAGCAACCGAAGGATTAAATTCAAAAGCTATTTCTTCATAAGTAGCATCTGTATCTTCTAAAACATCATGAAGTAGTCCTGCACAAAGCGTATCACTATCAGCATGCATTTCTAAAAGTGTATAACAAACATTAAGTGGATGTATTATATAAGGCTCACCACTTTGTCTATATTGTCCTTCATGATATTTATCAGCAAATTTATACGCTTTAACTACTTTTTCTATATCTTCTTTACTATAATCATTCATTTTAACAAGTAAATCTTTTAATGTTAGTTCATTCATCATAATAACACCTCCCAAACAAAAAGCGACCAAAGAATTTTCTTTAATCGCTCACAAAATCATTTTTTAAAATATTGCATAGTAAGTCACAAATAATTATTGATAATATACATAATTTTATAAGTACAATCAATACCATATATGACCTCCAAAAATATTTAAAATAAGATTACTCTTTTTATTTAAGATTGTCAATACCTTTTTCATAAAAAAATATTGTATTTCGAATATTTGTTTGATATAATGAAACTAAGAAATTTTGTAATTAAAGTTCTTAGATACATTTCTATCATTTTATTTCTCCTTATCATTATGATAGTAGTAATAAAAAAATGACACTTAATTTCGTAAGAAATTAAATGTCTATTTCATAAGAAAATGGGTAGACATTCAACATTGCAAAACTGAATGTTCCCTTTTTTATTTTATGCAAGAACACTTGCTAAATACATATTAACATAATTATACTATTTTTTCAAGTTTACCTATTTTTTAGTACTTGTTTTATTAAAGTCTTTTGAAATATCAATTAATAATTTACAAAGTTTCTCTCTTTCTTCTTTTGCTTCATTACCACTTGATACATCAATCAACTTTTCAAAATGACTTTCTGATTGTAACTTACCATCACTATCAAATATAAATCTAAGCATAGGATATTTTGAAAGAATTTCTAAATCAATTAATTTATAATCCTCAATTTTTCTAATTAATGTTTTAATATATTTCTCTCTATAATTACTATCTTTAAAGTTATTAAAATTAGGTCTAACTATAGACAGATAACCTTGTTTTATTTTTTCAAGAATATCATATTTCTCACTTAATTTAAAAGTATCACAAAATTCATTAGCAACTATAAATCCAGCTGCTTCTGCCTCTGTTTCAAAATATAGCCTTTCATAAAAATCTTCATAATAATGTTCAACTTTATCCTTTAGAACAAGTTCTAAACAATATAATAAAGTAGGAATATCCAAAACACGATTTTCAGAGTTTAATTGTTGTCTGCAGTGATATAATTCATGTCCAAAGGTAACTAATGATATATAAAAGTCCACAAAATCTCCAGAATTCATCTTTTTATAATTAGGCAAATATAAAGTACAAACATATTTACCATTTTCTTTATTTTGATCTGCTAACACACTTTCTCTATCTGAATCCGGTTCAGAATAATCAGCTTTAATTATTATATCTTTATAATACTTTTCTGGAATAGTTCCTTTTATAGCTAAAGAAACCACCATTGAAACTATAAACAATTCATCATCAGTTGATAAGTTATTTAAATTATTTAAAGCGTCTTTTGTTTTATTCGTTAACTTATCGTTATCTAAAAGATTAATTAGTTTTCTAACTTTTTCTTCACTATCTATCTTAAACTCAATCATTTATGTCTCCTAGTTTTACTTATTATATTTTTCTACATGACTATTAATTAAATCTTGATCTTCAAAATAGTTGATTCCAATAGCTTTTTTAACTTCTTCTATCTTCTTACTTCCAGCTTCTCTTGCTTTTTTACTTCCTTCTTCAAGTATTTGATATACTTTTCTAATATCCTTTTGATACTCTTCTCTTCTTTTTCTAATTGGAGCAAGTTCTTCTTGTAGAATCTCATTTAAGAATTTCTTAATCTTAACATCACCAAGTCCACCACGTTTATAATGATCTTTTAATTCATCTAAATTCTTATATTCTGGAAGATACTTTTCAAAATGTTCTTCCTTACAAAAAGCATCTAAATAAGTAAATACAGTATTACCTTCTACTTTACCTGGATCTTCTACTCTTAAATGATCTGGATCAGTATACATTCCCATAACTTTCTTTTTTATTTCTTCTTCAGAATCAGATAGATAAATACAATTACCAAGTGATTTACTCATCTTAGCTTTTCCATCAAGTCCTGGAAGTCTTGAGCAAATATCATTTTCTGGAATGCGTGCTTCTGGTTCAACTAATACTTCATCATATAATCTATTAAATGTTCTAACTATTTCTCTTGTTTGTTCAAGCATAGGAAGTTGATCTTCTCCAACTGGTACATCAGTCGCATCAAATAAAGTAATATCAGCCGCTTGACTTACAGGATATGTTAAAAATCCTGCTGGTATACTATTTTGAAATCCTCTTAATTTTATTTCTTCTTTAATAGTTGGATTTCTTTCAAGTCTAGAAAGTGTAACTAAATTTAAATAATAAAATGTTAATTCACAAAGTTCAGGTATTTGTGATTGAACAAATATAGTTGTCTTCTCCGGATCAATTCCACAGGCTAAATAATCAAGTGCTACTTCTATAACATTTTGTCTTACTTTATCTAGATTATGACTATTATCAGTAATAGCTTGTGAATCAGCTATTTCTATATAAATTTTATCAAATTCTCCACTATTTTGTAATTCTACTCTTCTTTTTAATGATCCTACATAATGACCTAAATGTAATCTTCCTGTAGGTCTATCTCCTGTTAATATTATTTTTTCTTTTTTCATAATTTTCCCTCCTAATTTTAATTATATTTATTATTTATTAATTAGAAGTTACACCATCGCATATTTAAATTATTTATATTCATAAAATCATCTCCTAAAAAAAACTTATTCCTAAAATAGGAATAAGTTTTGCCACCTAAATATAGTATATGCACAATCATACAAACTTTTTGTTAACGAAGAAAGTCTCCGTACTAGCCTACTAAATAAATCTTTCGGTAGTCTTTCATTCAGCCCATTCAATATATTTCACTTATAGTTTCTCACCTACCAACTACTCTCTTTAAAGTAAATATATATCTACTTTTCTGAAATCACCAATTTATACTTAAATTATAACTTATTTATATATATTGTCAACTATACTGTATATTTAACAATCTTCAAGTATATATTCGCTATAGTCTCTTTTAAAGCAGATATTTTATCTGCAACACAAAGTATTAAACTCTCATTATATTTTGGAACTCTAGATATATTAAGTGGAAACATATGACAATATATCATATCTTTTTCTATATCATTAAGTTCAAAATCATTACTTGCATTCATTAATGCTCTTTCTGCATGTGTAAATCCATGAAGTCTATGACTTGGATCATCATCATGCCAATCATATAAAAAGTAATCATGAAGAAGAGCACCTCTAACTAAACTTCTTTTATCTACTTTTATATCAAATTTATCTACTATTGCAAGACAAGTCATTGCAACTAATATTTCATGTTCATAAACACTGATTTTTCCATGTTGAATATATTTTTTTTGTTCTTTAAAAGTTTCAAAAGAAAGGATATCAGAAGCATAGTTATCTAAAACAGCAGCATACTTCTGTTTTTTTACTATATTATTCATTCTTCATCCCTCCTTCTTTTATTTCATCACTTTATCAATAAATTCGAATACTGTTTCAAAGTATCTTTCTTCATCTTCCAACTCACTTTGAGCATGTCCAGCTTCAAAAAATCTTTTATCTTTTCGCGTCTTACATGTATCGTATAGTATATCACACATTTTATAAGAAAGCAATGTATCACGTGTACCATGTATAAAAATTACTGGTACATCTATATTCTTAGTAAAACTAACTACATTTGCTTTTCTAAAACTATAGCCCCCATAAAAATTCTTAAATATAAATCCAGAAATATCTAAAAGTGGAAAACCAGGTAATTGATACAATAATTTTAATTGTGATTCAAATATGTCATATACACTTGTATAAGCTGAATCAGAAATAACGCATACTAAATTACTTGGCCTTTCTCCTGCGGTAAATAATGCAGTGGCAGCTCCCATTGAATGTCCATGAAGAATTATTTTAGCATTTTTATTTTTATCAGTTATATACTTAATCCAATTTAATATATCAAGTCTATCAGTATAACCCATTCCTATATAAGTTCCTTCACTTTCTCCATGACTTCTTAAATCAGGAAGCAATACATTGTAACCTCTCTTATGATAATAACTAGACATATGAAGCATTTCTTCTTTTTTTCCTAAATAACCATGAAGCATAATTACCCAAACATCACTATTACCTAAAAATAAATCAGCCACTAACTTATATCCATATGAATTAATCTCTACTTTATCAAATCTATTCTTATCTAAATAATCAACATTATCTATCTTATTTTGTTTTAACTTCTTATTAGCATTCTCACTAAAAGGAAATAATTCTTTTTTCTTAGAGTTATTCTTCTTCTTACTAGTAATTCTCATCAATCCTTCTTTTATCAAATAAAAAGAACATAAAATATAAAAAGAAAATAATAAAATAACTATTCCAATTATTATATAAAAATAAAATCTCATATACTACCACATCCAATCAAATTATAACATACAATTAAAGATGAACAAAAAAACTACTATTATTATCTGTAAATAAATGTAAAATATAACATATTATTAAATATGAATAGTGATATAAATGATAGATTAAAACAAATAAGTATTGAAGATAAAATATGGATTATTTATATAGGTATAATCATTATGAGTTTTTATTCTAATTATCTAGAAAAAAAATATTTTTTAAATAATGATTATAAAAGTAAAGAAACATATAGAAAAATAACTACTTTAATATTTTTAATTCTAATTGTTGTATATTTATATTTTTTAAAAGATTCCATTGATAGTATAAGAAAGTTAAATAAAAATGATTCGGAAAAGAAAAAGAAACTTGTATATTTATCTTTCATAGCTTCTCTTTTAATAGCAATATCAGGTTTTATATTTTTATATATTTCACTTGTAGATAATGATTTAACTGTTGAACTTGCTTTTAATTAGTTTTTCTGATATTATATAACTCAAAAAAAAGGGGGATATCATGGAAAATATATTTAATCCTGTTAAAGATTATAATTATTCTGTAGAATTAGTTGAACAAACTCGTAAGCTATTAGTTTATGAAGATGAATTCTTCAATAATTTTGAAGGATTTAAAGAAATAACCCCTTTATTTAGATTTTCTAATGAAAATATAACTGAATACTATAAATTATATAATTTTAAGGATAAAGATGTTTTAACTGTAATTGGTTCTGGTGATCAAGCATTATCTGCTATTTACCAGGGTGCAAAAAAAGTAGATGTATTTGATATTAATAAATTATCCTTCTATCTCCTAATGTTAAAAAAATATGCAATTACTTCTCTTTCATATGATGAATTTATTACTTTTTTTAATCCAGCTACTAAACTCACTATAATAGATGAACTTTATAAAAAAATAAGTAAAAATATAAAAGAAGAAGATATAAAACTATATTGGGATTTAATGTTTAAAAACAGTTACTACTTCTACTTTCTATTTATTGATACTAATACTAGTATGACTAAAGTAAAAAAGAATATACCATATTTAAAATATGAAAACGAATATAATCGCTTAAAAAATATAATTAATGATGTTAATTTTAATTATATTGGTGGTGATTTAAACGAAATCATAAATAGCATTAACTCTAAATATGATTATATTAATCTATCTAACATTATTGATTATATTGATGATAAAAATATAGTAAAAAGCATATATACTAGATTTTTTAATAAAATTTTAAAAAAGAACGGTATGTGCTTACTTGAATATGAATGGCAATTATATGCTTGCTATAATGATTATATATTTAAACTTTTTAAAAAACATAAAATTGAAAAACATGAATTTAATGAAAAAGATTTAACACAATCAAGTGCATATATTTATAAAAAAACTAAGAAGTAATTAAGCTTCTTAGTTTTATATTTTTAATGTTTTGATCATAATACTTTTTGCTTCAGTATCATAAATAATTTCTTCTAAAACACTTGGATAAAGTTTATTAAGTTTACTTACTACTCCATGACTAGAAGCAAACTTAGTAATCCCACCAGTAATTACTAATTTTATATTTCTATTTTCATATTTTATATTTTTTACTCCCCTAGCATTATCTGGAAAAATATTTCTTAAAGGACTTATTATTCCCCTATTTTTTGGAAATATTTTTTCCATAAACGGAAGAATAAGTCCATTATGCATATGTCCAGAAAGTATTAAATCAAACTCTTTTATATACTTTAATACTCTATTATCACTCATATGAATTGGAGAATGACTTATAAAAACATTTAATTTTTTAGAATCTAAATTTTTATAATACTTAGTATCATGTTTAAAAGTATATAGTATATCATTAATACTTTGCTTTAAGTCTCTATTCTCATAATAATATAGTGATGGGTTAATACCTGTTATATAAATATACTCATCTTGATAAAAGCAATCATTAGGAAGAAAACAAATATTATTAATTTTAGATACCTCTTCCCAAAAGCTTTCATCATTATCACTAGTCCAACTTCTTCTATTATCATATGATTTAGAAATATCATGATTACCAAGTTCAATTATTACTTTTTTTACTTTACTTATTTTTTTTAACCAATCTATTAAAATTTTTCTTTGTTTCTTATCTTTAACCGATTTGGTAGAATCAATTATATCACCAGTAAATATAATATAATCTGTCTCTTTATCTAATATAATTTTTTCAAGTTTAGAAAACTTATCTATCGAAAAAGACTTATTAAAATGTATATCACCAATTTGTTTAATATTTATTTTCATAAGTAACCTCCTCTAAAAATTATATTTTACATAAAATAAAAAAATACCTGGTAAAAAGCCAGATACATAATATCATATTTAAATTTTTTTATCAACATAACTTTCTTTAATATTGTCTTCTATTTCTTCTTTTGAAAGCATTGATTTAAGTTCTTCTTCTTTATCTTGATTTTTCTTTTTAGCTTTTTCTATTATATCGTTTTGCATAATAATTTGTTTACTTACCAATTTATTAATTATTTCCATATTATCCATAACTATCACACCCTAATAAAATAATATCATACAAAAAAAACAGTGTAAATTATTATTTACACTATTTTTTATTTATCTCTTACTTTAATATGAGCTTCTCTAAGTTGTAATTCACTTATTTCACTTGGTGCTTGCATTAAGTTATCTCCACCATTTGCATTAAGTGGGAACGCTATTGTTTCTCTTATTGAATCTGAATCAAGAAGAAGCATTAACATTCTATCAATACCAGGAGCCATACCAGCATGTGGTGGTGCTCCATATTTAAATGCTTCATAAAGTGCTTTAAATCTCTTTTCTATTTCTGATTCATCATATCCAACTACATCAAATGCTTTTTTCATAACTTCTATATCATGATTTCTAACAGCACCACTAGCCATCTCGATACCATTACATACAAAGTCAAACTGATATGCAAGAATATCCTCTGGGCTTTTACTAAACGCATCTAACCCACCCTTAGGCATAGAGAATGGATTATGCATAAATACATATTTATCTTCTTCTTTAGAAAATTCATACATAGGGAAATCATTTATTATACAGAATTTAAATTCATCTTTATTAATTAATTCTAACTTTCTACCAAGTTCATCACGTATCTTAGAAGCATAATCATATGCATTAGATCTATCTGCTATAAAGAATATAACACTTCCTGGTTTTAAATTACCTACTTTTATTAAATCTTCTCTTTCATCTTCAGATAAAAATTTATCAATAGGTCCAGCAAAACTCATATCATCATTTACTTTAAAATAACCAATACCAGGCATACCAATATCTTTAGCAAAATCAACAAGTTCATTAAACCACGAATTAGATTTAGAAGCTATATCTTCTACTGTAATACCTAAAACAGTAACACCTTTAAATGGTCTAAATGTAGTTTCTTCAAATACATCTGTTAAATCTATAAGTTCAAGTGGATTTCTTAAATCTGGTTTATCAGTACCAAATCTTCTCATAGATTCTCTATAGGAAATTCTTTCAAAAGGAGTACTACTTAGTTTTTTACCATTACCAAATTTTTTAAAGACTTCACTAAATATTTTTTCTCCAACTCTAATTACATCATCCTCTTCAGCAAAAGCCATTTCAAAATCTAATTGATAAAATTCACCATAAACACGATCATTTCTTGCATCTTCATCTCTAAAACAAGGAGCAATTTGGAAATATTTATCAACTCCACCACACATTAATAATTGTTTAAATTGTTGTGGTGCTTGTGGAAGCGCATAAAACTTACCATGAAATTTACGACTTGGAACAATAAAGTCTCTAGCTCCTTCTGGAGAAGAAGCAGTAAGTATTGGAGTACTTATTTCAGTAAAACCTTCCTCTTTCATTAAACTTCTCATAAAATCATAAACTTTTGTTCTAAATAATATATTATTTAAAACTTTAGGATTACGCATATCTAAATATCTATATTTAAGTCTTACTTCCTCATTTACATTAGTAGAAGTTTGTACTTCAAATGGAAGAACATTTTTAGCCTTACCTAAAACTTCTAAACTACTAACTAAAAGTTCAATTTTTCCTGTTTCAATTCTATCATTGTAATCATCTTCATTTCTTTCTCTAATAGTACCGGAAATAGTAATACTAGATTCACGAGTTATTCCATCAAAAATACTATCATCATTAGAAACCACTTGAATAATACCAGTAAAATCTCTAACATCAACAAATATTACTCCACCATGATCTCTAATATTTTCAACAAAACCAGCAATTCTTACTTCACTGCCAATTAAGTTATTTAATTCATTTATATAATGATTTCTATATTTATTAGCCATTATTCTTTCTCCTTTCAAGCTCTCTCTTAATTATTTCAAGTGATTTATTTGGATTAGCCCTTCTATTAGTAGTCTTCATAGTTTGTCCTATAAAGAAATTAACTATAGCCATATTACCCTCTTCTACATATTGTCTTATTTGTTCAGGATTACTATCCATTAAATCATTAATTATTTTTGTAAGTTCATCTTCATCATTTATTTGATGTAAATTTTCTTTTTCTATTAACTCTTTTGGGTCTTTTTTTTCTTCAATTGCTTTATATAAAAGTTTTTTAGCTTGATCTAACCCCATGTCTCCACTACTAACTTTATCTACAAGAAGTGAAAGCATACTTGGAGTAATGAAAAGTTCATCTATCTTTATTTCTAATTTATTAAGTGTAGAAAGTATAGAAGTTGTCATAAAGTTAACTGCTATTTCTATATTACTATTCTTTATTACTTCTTCAAAGTAATCGGAAATATTTCTGTTTTTAGAAAGTGTTTTAGCATCTTCATCACTTAATCCTAAATCTATATATTTTAAATATCTATCTAATTTAAGTACTGGAAGAGTACTTCTTATTTCATCCAAATATTCTTTCGTAAGTGGTGTAGATGGAATATTAGGTTCTACAAAGTATTTATAGTCGATAGCATCAACTTTTTTCCTCATCGGATAAGTTTTACCATCTTCAGCTATTCTTCTTGTTTCTTGTACTACCTTTTCACCTTTATCTAAAAGTTCACTTTGTCTTTTTATTTCATATTCAATAGCAGCTCGTACATTATAGAAAGCGTTAATATTTTTCATTTCTACTTTTGTACCTAACTTTGTATCTCCTTCTTTATTTAATGAAATATTAACATCACATCTCATTTCACCTTTGTCACTTCTTGCTTCTGAAACACCTAAATATAAGAACACATCTCTTAAATCTTCTAAAAATGTAACTGCTTCATCTGCAGAAGAGATACAAGGTTCAGTAACTATTTCCATTAAAGGAACACCACTTCTATTATAATCTATTAATGAATAACCTGGATTATGTTCAAGTGAAGCAGTATCTTCTTCTAAATGTAAATCATGTATATCAACTCTTTTTATTTTTCCATCTACCATAATATCTAAATAACCATTAATACCCATTGGTTTAGTATTCTGTGTTATTTGATATCCTTTAGGAAGATCTGCATAGAAATAATTTTTTCTATCAAAAATAACTTCATCTGGATTTTCACAATTTAATGCTTGAGCAGTAAGAAGAGCCTGACGACATGCGAATTTATTAGGAACTGGAAGTATTCCTGGAAGTCCTAAATCAACAGTTGCTACATGATCATTAGAAAAATTAGTATAACCATTAGGTGCAGGTGAAAAGTTTTTAGTATTCGACTCAAGTTCACAATGAACTTCAAGTCCAATAGTTACTTTATACATTATTCTTCACCTACCTTACTATAAACGTCTTTAAGACCAGTTAACTCTTCTACTTTATTAGCAATATTTAAAACCACATCATCACTCTTAATAGGTCCTGTAATATTTATTCCAATTGGCATATCATTTATAAAACAATATGGAATTGTAATTGAAGGAAATCCTCCAAAATTACCTATAGCTAAATGATTTTCAAGTATTAAATATCTATCAGAAAGTTTATCACTAGCAACATTTTCAGAAGAACTATCAAGTTTAGGAGCAATACCACCACTAGCAGGTAATATCATACCATCATATTCTTTAAATAATTCAGTCATTCTATCAACAATCATTCTTCTTATTCTTCCAGCATTTAAAAATAATCTTTCTTGATTCTCTTTTTGAAGTACATAACTACCAATAACAAAACGTCTTTTTATAAATTCAGAAAACCCTTTAGTTCTAGCACTAAACATAATCTCATCTATACTATTACCAGTTCCTCTAGGTCCAAATTGTATACCAGTTAAGTTTGCATTATTACTTGTAGCTTCAGCACAACTTATACACATATATACTGGATAAATTGCCTCAAGAAGTTTCTTATCAAAAGATACTTCTTCTACTTCTACTCCCAAAGATTTAACCTTCTCTATCAATTCATTAAACTTGTCTAAAGATTCATTTAAAACAAAATCATTAGAATCTTTATATAATTCTTTATCACATATTTCTTTTATATAGAAAAGCTTTTTACCCTTAATATCATTATCTAAAGTATCTACATATTTCTTACCATCATCTTTTAAAGTAGTCATATCATTAATATCTTGACCCTTTAATATATCAGTAACAATAGCTGAATCCCTAACATTACGAGAAAACATAGCAACATGATCTAAACTAGATGCAAAAGCAAATAATCCATATCTAGAAATTCTACCATAAGTGGGTTTAAATCCAACGATTCCACCTAGAGATGCCGGCTTCCTAACTGAGTCTCCAGTATCAGAACCAATAGAAAATGGTACAATACCTAGTGATACTGCTGCAGCCGATCCAGCACTAGAACCACCTATTTGTCTTGTTTTATCCCAAGGGTTTCTAACTACTCCGGTATGCCCTGTAGTACCAGTTCCACCCATTGCAAGTTCATCAAGTACTGTTTTCCCAACTAATACTGCTCCTGCATTTTTTAATTTTTTATAAACAGTAGCATCATATACAGGAACATAATCTTTTAATATATTAGAAGATCCAGTAGTAAGTATTCCACTAGTAGAAAAGTTATCCTTTAATGCATAAGGTATACCATTAATTAGAGTATCTCTATCTTTAGATTTATATTTATCTAAAATCGTTTCATAAATATTATAATCATCTTGAAATTTTAAAGAAAGTTCTCTAGCTTCTTCAAATAATTCATCACGAGTAACTTTACCAGAATCAAGTTCTTCTCTTAATTGTGTTATATTTTTTCCTCTAAGCATAATATCACCTCTAATCTTCATCTACTACTCTAGGTACTTTTACCTGATCATTTACTTCATGTTTACTATTTTGAAGCACTTCACTTACTGTAAGATAATCTCCTACCTCATCTTCTCTAAGTGTTGCATCAAAATTCTTAAATGGAAAAGTCATTGGCTCTACATCTTTAATATTTTCAATATTTCCAATAACATCCATTTGTTTTAATAAAATTTTAAATTCTTCAGCCAATGTCTCATACTCTGAATCTTCCATATCAAACATTAATTTACTAGCATAATCCTTTAACTTTTCTTTTGTTACTTCTGTTTCCATAATTATCTCCTTTCCTTTAAGAAATAAAAAAACTATCCATCCAACAAGGGACGAATAGTTTCCGCGGTACCACCCAATTTACTATATAAAATAGTCACTTTACTTAATAACGGTAAGCACCGGCTTATTCTACTTAATTTCTTTAAGCTCTCCGAAGTGTTATTCAAAAAGTGTTTCTATCTATTTTCACCTAACATAGACTCTCTATAAGAAATAAACTTTTTTACTTCTCTTCATCAACAATTTCAAGCAATATTATAATAAAATTTTAATAAAATGTCAAATTATTACTTATGCTGCAATTGATTTTTGTGTTTCTTCAACTGATTTAGAAGAATTTTCAGCTTCTACATAAGCATCAAAAGCTTGATCATATTTAGCTTGAACACTTCTTAATTCTTCTCTTAACTTAATTAATTCTTCATATTTAGAATTTAATTCTAAACTTGTATTTATATTTGTATTTTCTTGCATAGAAACTGAATTATCAGTTTTATTAAAGATATCACTATTTTCCATTGGAATACTTGGAGAAATAATATCTACATTTAAACTTGCATCATTATTTGTAGTTTGTGAAAAATCATTTGAATCTGTAATTATATTAACAGCTGGAATTTCTGATTGTACTTCTCCTATTACTGGAGAACTAATTTCAGAAGAAACATTTTCTTGATTTACAGCAACATTACTAACCTCAGGAGCAACTACTGTATCTACAGAATCAATTTTCTTTTCTACTTTAAACATTGTTATATTATATGTTTGTACTCCATTAGTAGCATATAATTCACATGATTCAGGACCACATTCTGCATATATATCAATTGAATTAGTAGGATCAAATTGACAAGCAGCAACATAATCACTTGATTCTTTGCTCATATCACCAGTAAAGTATTCTTTATCATAATCAACTGTCTTCAATTTTTCTACTATTGCATCCATTTGAGCACCTAAAGTAGAATTTCTTTCAACTGTAGCAGTATCATCTGTATTAAATAATTCCCAAGTTTCTGATGGAGTATTTTGATAATCTGTATTCCATTTTGCTTTTAGTATTTCAGAACATAAATATAATGGCACTGCATATTTAGGATCTTTATCATCTTTAGTAGCAAAATTTCCACCTAATATCTTATTCTTAACATCTTCTGGTGCAGTATCACAAATTTTATTAACTACTGCCATAAGACTTTTAACATCTTTTGTATATAATTCTTTTTCTTTATTATCAGATGCCAAACTTCCATTATCATCTACTAATTTTGAACAAATAATATCTACATATTTTCTAGCATCATCTGCATTCGGTATTAATACCTTTTCTACTTGAGCAGAAACATACATATTATTAGGAGAAAATAAATAATTATGCTCCCCAGCTAACAATTGATTAAATATATCATTCGAAAATACTAATGCTCCATTATCATCTACAAATTTCCCATCATTATTACGTTTATATGCCATAATACACCTCTATTCTATCTATCTATACATTAGTTTACCATAAAAGCAAAAATTTGAAAACATAAAAATTAAAATTTATACATAATAACAACTTTATATGTTAAAATAAACATGTGGTGATTTTTATGTTTTATATTTTAAATCAAATCTGTAATGACTATATGATTGCTCAAATAATAGATATAGGAAAAAGAGTTGTTAATATAATAAGAATGGTAAGCCCTATTTTATTAATTTTAGGACTTAGTATTAATTTTTTTAAAGGTACGATAAATCCAAATGATAAAAACATAATGAAAAAAGTTGGAACATCTATAGCAAGTACAATAATCATTTTCTTTCTACCTTTAGTAATAAATACTATTATGGAAATGATATCAACATATGGTGGTGTTGGATTAAAAGAAAATGGTAATGTAACAGTATATAATATGACTGCTTGCTGGAATTCCGGCAAATCATATACCGCAACTGCTAAATATCAAAGTTCAAACTCTACTAATAAAACCATATCAAAAGAATCAGAAAGCGGAAACAACAATAGCAATAATAACTCTAATAGTTCAAGAAATAACAGAAGTTCAAGCAATAACAGAAGTTCAAGCAATAGCAATAAC
>JAGAWU010000015.1 GCA_017941235.1 Bacilli bacterium
CTATATCTTTTAAATTTTCTTTTATAAACAATAGAGGACAAACAATTCCTCATACTTATGGTTATAATATATGGAGTTATAGCTTTTCAGTAACTTCGGATTGTGGCATAACTGCTAATAGTTTACAAAAATTAGGAAACTCAAATTATGATTTACTTTTAAATACAAAAGCATGTACTAAAGCTGGTAGACATGCTATATATTTATCAGAAAAATTAAAAGGAAAAGGACCTGCAATATATTATACTGTAAAAACTGGAGCTTTAAAAAAGATTAATTTAGTTGGTCATGATGGAAAAATAGCAGCTGTTCCTTCTAAAAAGATATCTAATTATTTATTATTAACTTATGGAACAAGTCCTTCTGGAAACTTTATAATGAAGAAAAATGCTGTGTTAGTTTTAGATTTTGACTTTCTTGATCAATATGGAAATTCAGTAACAGTAAATTCACCTGCAAATTATTTCTCATTTAGAAGAGTTTATGACAACGGTGATATCTTCCCTGTAACAAATCAATTTCTCACTTTCCAAGTTAATCAAAAAGATGGCCATTATCAAATGGTTATAACTGTGACTCAAATGGCTACTTATCAAATAGAAAAAAATTCATATATGTCAGAAGCAATTAGATTTATTGTAGTACCTGGAGAAGTCAGTCCAACCTTATCTTATTGTACTTTGAACGGAGCTCCGGCTATAGAATCTGGGTCTCTTTTATATGTGGCAGAGTGTACTGGTGGAATGGAACAAAAATGGAAAATAAATGCTGATGGTTCATTAACTAATTTTGCAGGAGATTTATGTGCTGATGTTCGTGGTTGTACCAAAAGTGATCTACAAATTATAATATTTAAATGTCATATAGGAAATAAAAATGCTTGTGAGCAATCAAAAAATCAAGAATGGGACTATAATCCTTCTGATGGAACTATAGTTACAAGAATGAGTACAAAAAAATGCTTACATGTAAATGGTAATATTGTACAAACATATAAATGCAATAAAGGAGCTAATCAAAAATTTACTTATAATACTGCAGATAATACTATAAAAAATGGAAACAAATGTTTTTCACCATTTTCTTTACTTGACAGTGCTTTAAAAACCATTTCTTCTCCACCTACTTTATCATTGAGTGAAAATGTTTATTATATGTGCTATTTTAAAGATGATTATGGAAATGATATTACTACTAAATACTTTTTACAAAATTCAATCTATGACTTTGTTTGTGAAAATCAAAGAATATCACCAACATCTAAAACTTATAAAACTGAATATACTGATAAAGTCACATATTCTGTTTCAAAATATGTAACAAGTGAGACAGGTAAATTCGAAATAAATGGATATTTAGTCAAAAAAGGTACTACTAATAGAGCAAAAATTACTCCAAAAATTAACCAATTTACAGTTAAAGGTCCTGCAAATACATATGTTTTAAAAAATGTATTAAATTTACAAAATAAAAATTGGGTAAATATAAATGGTGCTCAAATTAATTATGTTTATGATAAAGGAGGACTAATTACTGCTGTGGACTTCGCTGAATCTGATGGATTAACTTTAATTTCTTCATATGGAAAATATCCTTCTGACTTTAGTATTTCTAATGTACAGGCAGAAATATATAATTCTCATGATAATAATTTCAAATTTGGAGGACTAACAGCAAGTATAGTAAGTATTGATGGTAAACAATATGTTGGTATATATACAAACGGTAAAAAACCATCAGATACAGTAATTAAAAAATCATCATTTGATTATTCAATAAAAATAACTTATAAAAAAGGTTCAACAAGTGAACAAAAAATTATAACACTTAAATATAATCTTAATATTGGATCATATAAAACTTGCTTCCATAATCTTGATATAGGTAAAACAAATCTTAATATTGGATCAAGTCTTTCATTCCTTGTAGGAGAAAACGAAAGGAAAATAGCTACCATTGAATTAAAAACTATAGATAATTATTTATATAATTATGATATAGGTAAAGATAAAATTCAATTCCTTTTAGAACCAAGTAGTTCTAGTATTACTTTTAGAGTAGTACCACTCTCAATTGAAGGTACTTATGATATATATGCAAAACCAGTATCAGATTATCAAGGAAATTTAGTTATAAAAGTCAATGGACAACAAATTAAAAAAATACCTATAAATTCTAGACGAGAAGCTTGCTATTTAGAATTCTTAAATCCAGCATTATTTACACATTTAAAAACAAACTTTAAAGAACATTATTATGAATATAAAGGTGGTTTTGTCAATGGAAGTTTCGATTTTCTATTTAAAATTTTAGATAGAAATAAAAAAGTTATTGTAAAAAATGATTATTTTGCAACTTATGCTGATATATATTCAGAACAATATGGTAATGATAAAACTAAATTTACTGTTAATTATAATCAGAAATCAGCAGCATTCGAATTTAAGGATAATCTTCCATATGCAAATCAAAAACTAACTTGGGTATTCTTTATGAGAGATTCAACATGTAACAATAAATATTATATTAAATATGATGGATTAAAAGGAGGTGCTCCACTTGATTTAAATAAATCTTCATATAGTTTATTAAATACTAAAATTAATGTAAAGGAATATGCTTATGTTGATGTTATATATAGAGATACAGTTAATCTATATTATGGACTCCAAAAAGGAAAATTAGAAGAAATGAAAAAAACAACAGTAGTAAAAGGTAAAAGAACAGATGGTAAAGAAGTAACTTTTGCTTTTGATTCAATTACTAAGGATTATGCTATAAGATATAAATATAATTTTGATCTTTCTGGAACTTATACAGTCACTGCTACTTCTGGTGGAAAAGCTTTAAAATGTAATACAAAGAATAGTTTGGAGGTAATTGATAATATTTATTCTTTAAAACATAGTAAATTAAAAATGATATTAGATACTATTATTGATATGGATCCTAATGTTAGAGCTACAATTGATAATACTATTCAACGTCCAGTTTATAAATTATACTTTTATTCAGCTACTGGAGTAAAAACAACTTATACCAAAGATAGTGTATTTACTTGTAAAATGACAGGAACAAAAGTAAGTTTGGATTTAATTGTTGAAAAAAAAACAG
>JAGAWU010000016.1 GCA_017941235.1 Bacilli bacterium
AGCAATAGATGACTATATTAATTATTATAATTATGATAGAATTAAAGTAAAATTAAAAGGACTGTCTCCTGTAAATTACAGGTTACAATCCTCTAATTAGAAACTATTTATAAACTGTCCAACTTTTGGGGTTCAGTTCATTTAGCTCTCTCGCCTAATATATATTTTCATATTAAGATAATACTACCTTTAAATTAGATAGTCAATGAATGATTTTTGAAACAATTTTGAAATTTTGTATCTACATTAATTATATTATTAACTGATATAAATTTTTGAAGACACACCCTAATGGAAGGTATGTCTTCAATTTGTTACTTCTTGTAAACGATTGCACCGCTTAATGCAGTTTTAGCGTCAGCTATTGCTGTATCCACTTTTGTGGACGCTTCGACCAATGCATTAGCATAGCCGATTTCAGATGCTCTTTTTTCAAAAGCTTCACGACGCTGTATTTCTTCTTCTCTCTGCTTTTTCATTTCAAGCTCATGTGCGTCAGCCTGAATTCTTGCAAAATTAGGCATTTGAGATTTGAGTTCTGCAGAAGCTTTTGCAATGTTTTTCTGATAGTCTGGCTGTAAATAGAATGGTAACATATTTTTTTCCTTTCTACCTTTAATAAAAGGATTTGACTAAGTTGCGGACGGCGGATGATGTAGAAAGATTTCCAAATGAGAGAAAACTCTACTACAAGTATATTATAGCATATTTTATGTAAATTTGCAATATTGCTATATCTATTCAATCGCAAGTTTCACATATTCTCCATCTACTTTATTATAAACATGCTTTCCAATAATCGTTAGTAGATTTTCAATTTCTTCAAGATTATCACTTACAAACTCTACATATGAGTTAACAGGGTCTTCTTCATTTTCTTTTTTATAATTATCTCCACAATAACATCCAAATTTGTCTAATATATCCTCCAATGGGTATTGAGATACATATTTATCTGATGGTTGATTTTCATTAAGCTCTGGTTCTGGTTCAAATACTATTGATGTTACATATACAATTTCTTCTGTTTCTTCATCCATGTTTTTAAATATAATATTTTCTTCATCTTCTATATCCTTATAATATTTTTTCCCATTGAAATACGCTATCAAATAATCTTCTTCAATCTCACGGTCCGATTCTTTCCAATTTGTTATCTTTTCCAATTCTTTTAGTAATTCTTCATCAGTAACCTGTTCAAGAGAAAGTCCATTGTCATCTTCCTCCACTTCTATAACTGTTTTATATATGTTGTCTTTTACTTTTATATAATTTTCTCCTTTATATATATCTGGAGTATATACTCTTATATTTTTCACTATTTATTCCTCCTCGTATAATCCTTTAATTTTTAAAATTGTTTTATTTCCATAACCAACTGTCTATCATAATTGCTAGGATTATCACTAAATGCTTCTTCCGCTAAACTTACCAATTCTTTTGAGATAGCAATTTCATTATCTATCAAATTTTCAAGCAAGTTCTCTAGGGCAATTCTCATCTCTCCATATTTTTCTAATTCTTCTGCATCAAAAATAAAATCATTAACAATTTTATTGTCACTAAATTGTTTTTTTAATTTAATAATAAACTTCTCATATTGTTCTTTTTTCATATATCCCCCTTAAAATTCTATCTATTACCTGAAGCATATTCTCCCATATTTATATCTATTACAGTTCTAACAGGCTGAATAAGAGAATCTTCATATTGAACTGTCCATTGTACTTCTTGACTCATTTGTCCATTTAATAAACCATCAATAGTATCGCCATTTTCTATTGGATTATCCTCATCAAATATATATGAAAGAACATTATAAGCATGATTAACCACTTCATTTGGATTAACATCATGAAAATGGTATTGTAAGTCTGGTAAAAACAATGTGCTCATTCCAATAGTATCTACTATTTTATCATTTGTTCCTTCAATGTTAAAAAATCTGACATTTACTGCATAATGAATAAATTTAGATTCTTCAGGAATACTGCATTTTAAAATATCCTCTCTAGTAAACATTTTCTTTGAATTTTCAAATACAACAGCTCTACATTCAGGAAATATTTCCACCAATGCTTCTATGTAATGTACAAGCATATCAGCTCTTTCCTTAGCACTTAAACCAGCAGCCATCATATCAGTAGCTACAACTTGATATTTACATGAATTTAAAATTGCCTTACCATTTGGACAATTCCATAATTGGCTTTCATCAATTGCATCCATAACAGGCTTATTAATTTCAAAACAATTTGTAATTAACAATTGAGGTGGTATTTGCTTTTCACCACTTTCATCACTAACTAAATATTTCTTTGGAGCAAATCCTGCTCCAGTTTCATCATAATTAAAACACGCTGTTTCACCCAAATGTTTTTCCATAATTTCGTGCATATTAGCCTTTTTAGGCATATCACACATTTTATCCATCAACAGGTGGATAATAAAAACCATACCAGGATGGTTATCTAATTTACTTTTGTCTTGTTTAAATATCTCGGCCATTATTATATATTCCTCCTCAACTTACTTTTTTAAATATTCCACTAAATACTTCTAAACTTCCACTATCCTGCAGACTTGTCTATTTATTCAGTGAAATGAACCATATCATAAGGATAATACTGTTCATTTTGTAAATCTTTATCGTCTAGTCTAAGTCTTTTTGCGATTGCACCTGCTTCAAAGCACCAGTATCCATAATATAGCTTGAATTTTTCATTTTTATGCGTATCATACCAAGCGCTGTGATAATGACTTTTATACCAGCCACGAAGATACTTCAAAAACGTTTCTTTCGTGCTGTCATTTAGATATTTTATCAGTTTCTGATAGTCGCGTGGAAAAGAGATCTTATTATTATCAATATTGCTTTCAAATCCTAGAAAAATAAAATCAATTAGGTAGTCATATGTATCCGCTGACATAAGTTTTGCTCTGAGATTTATCATTTTATCACTAGCAATACCTAAAAGATATCCCATTGAAGCTAAACAAAGATTATCTTCGTATATGGAAACATCACCTTTTTCACAAAACATATCTACTAAATCTTCACACTCTTTTTTTATTTCATCAATGCTATCTCCTCTTGAATACATTGCTATCAAAATTCCTGTTTTTAGGTCTATTATTTTATTATTTATCAATGGAACCCTCTCTTCACTAATTGAACCTGAGTTTAGCTTGTCATAAAATTTACGTATTCTTTCAGCGTCCTGATTGATAAACTCGTCAAAGTATTCTTTTGTTCTTATAGAATCTCTCATATAATCCTCCCCTTTTTATAATTACTCAAATTGTTTATCCTAATTTTTAATAAATTTAAAATATCTTTGTTTATATTTATTCTATATAGTTCTCCATTAACTTATTATCCATTATATATTTCCAATTATTTCTATTAATCATCCAAGTTTTAACACCTTCCATTCTTAAACAAGTATGATCTCCTATTTCTAATCTATGATTTAACTCTTCTCCAATTTTTACATATATTTCTCTTTCCTCAACTGGAATATCCAAATATATTTTCTTTATTTTTTCTTTCACCTTACTAATTCCTAGATTGTCTACCAGAAAATCAATACGAACATTATAATCCTCAAACAATTCGTTATATAAATATTCTGTCGCAGACATAAAATCAGTTTCAAATTTATTGCATAAATCAACAACCCTGTCTAATTCTTTCTTTAATTCATCATACGTAGTCTTCCAACTGTTTTCAGTTGATATGTCATACCAACCTGATTTTGGACGAATATTTTTTTCTGCTATTACATTATCAACGCGATTTTTTCCATATTTTTTATACATTAATACAAATGATGCCTCTATATCAATTATTTCATAAGATTTATTCCATTTACTCGAAAAAAAATCAATCTCAAATACTAAATTATTTACAACCTTTTTTAAACACTTTTGACTCTTTAAATATTTAAAAGATGTTTCTTCGGCTAATGCTGTATATAATTTGTCTTGTGCTTCTTCAACTGTAAATTTCTTTTCCATAATATTACCGCCCTTCAAAAATTATATTATTTTGATGTTTACTATAATTTATCTAAACGCTATTTATGTATAATATATCACAATAATAAACTTTTTGTAAAGCACTCTATCGTTTGCCAAACCAATCAAAACCGGAGCTCCTACCGTTTCTAATTATTTCTTTTATTTCTCGTTTTGACAAATCTCCAAATGTCTTTGTAGCTCGTTTAAATCGATAAAATTTTGACATATTTTCTTTTGAAATGAAAAAATAGCGGACTTCTAGTGTATAAAAAAATAATAATTACATGAGGTTTGATTTTCTGTTCACTAGATACTATCGGCAGGATAGTGATGCAGAGTGCATCACATAAACACATAGAAAGACAAGCTTTCTAGTTCTCTGCTAATAATTAAACTGTTCTGCAAAAATGCAGTACTCTCCATTATGGAGAACGCTACTTTTCCTATACAAAATGCAGAACTTTTGCAGTGCTCTACACTATGTAGAGTAATCAACTAACTTATTTTATCAATACATAATTTTTTGTAATTCACTTTTATTTATATTTGAATGCAAAAAGTCAGCTGTTTTAAGCTGACTTTAATTTGCATTATTATTTTCAATTAATAATCTTTCGATTCTATCAGTTATTTACAAAATGATATGATTTATTACTCGCACCAACCACAAGCGAGAAACATTTACTTCTAAATTTATTATACAATCTTAAATGCTGTATTGTCAAGTTTTTCGCATAATAAACTTAATATTATTATATGTTTTTTTATATGTAAAATTCCAATGAATCCAAATTATTTTCCCAAGCTATTTCTAATTACATTCTAATTTAGACAATACCATATTGTCATTCAAAACCTTACTATTCCTCACTACCTTCTAATTCACCCGCAACCTTCTGGAATATTATGTAGTGTTACTGCAAGAACCATCATGGTATTCTTCTTAAGTTTACTTTTGGGACCTTCTGGACTGTTTTCATTTACGTGTAAATGTGGAATTATGTGATCTAAGAGTAGTAAAAATAATATTCCTATCATAAAACCTACTGATGCTGGAAGCCAAGATGGAATACTCTTTTCTTCTACCATTTCAATAGATGGTATTAAAAGTGACCAAACGGAAGCTGCTATCATTACACCAGATGCAAATCCTAAAAGAATTTTTTCTATTTTCGCATTCATTTTATTCCTCATAAAGAAAACACAAGCAGAACCTAATGTTGTTCCTAATAGAGGTATTAATAATCCAATAGTTAAATTCATACTACTTCTCACTTTCTAATATTTTTTTTGCATAACTGCAACTAGCTAAAATTTTGCCATTCCTTTTCTCTATTTCTTTTTTAGCAAGTTCAACTAATTTTTTTCCAATACCTTTTCCTCTTAATTTTTCATTAACAAAAGTATGATTTATATCAAAAATACCTTTTTTTATTTCTTCAAAATTTATTTCACCTAATATTTCTCCATTTTCTATGTATTCAATTCTATTATCAAAAATTCTATAGTTCATATTATCACCTTATTTCTTTTTAGGTACTCCTTGTATTTATATCTAATAGGATAAGTTATTATTAAACCCATCAATACTAATATATGCAGTTAGTTTTATAGTTGTTTCATATATTTAGTTAATTATTTACATTTCTACTATAATTAAATATGTATTGAATAATTAATCCACAATTTTCATTATACTTTTCTTGCATAAACTTTCTTATTTCTGGTACTTTTTCTAAATTATATTTTTGTTTCATATATTTTTTTACCCAAGTGTCGATTGGAAACACATCAAATCTATGATAACCAAATAATAAAATACAACTAGCTACTTTTTCTCCTATTCCATTGTTCTTCATTAAGTATTCAAGTGCATCCTTACTATTCATTTTTTCAATACTATTAATATCAAAGTCATTTTTGTTTATCTTACTTATTATTTCATATAAGTATTTATCTCTAAATCCTGCTTTACAATTTCTATATTCTTCTATTGTTACTTCTTTTAACTGTTCTGCAGTTGGAAAAAGATAATATTCTTTATTTCTAAACACTATTTTTTCTCCATATCTTTCCGATATATTATCAAGTGTTTTTCTTATTTGTGGGACTCTATTATTTGCTGATAAAATATAACTAATTATTACTTCAAATCTTGGTTCATTTATCATTTTTAATCCATAACAAGAGTCAATTATCTCTTTATTATCTTGATCTATATCAATTAATTTTTTATTAAGAGTCTCATAATCAAACTCTAAATCAAAATAGTCCTTAATTACAGTTTCAATATCATTCATATTATTTGAATCTACTATTAAAGTATCTTCTTCTAATTTTAAATTTACTACTCTATCACTTAAAACTATTGTATACGATAGATCATCTTCTTCTTTAAATCTAAATATTTGCCCACATGTTACTGTATCTTTTAAATTAAAGTTTTTTACTTTGATATTCATATTTTCACCTACTTCTTTGATGAATAATTATAGCTTTCATCTACTAATTCAAATAATAATTTATCATCTATTGTATCATTTAATACTATTGTAATCCAATATTTTTTATTCATGTGCCATGCTTTGTAGAAACCATCTTGCTTTAATAAATTAAGTATTTTTTCTTCATCCAATTTTATGTTAACTATTTCTATTTCTTCTTTCTTGTCATTATCTATTTTATTAAAGTTAATATTCATCACTAATGCATACCATTTTTTTGTGTTTTTGTTTCTAAATATACCGAAACCAGGACTTGTTTCCCATTCAAATGTAGGAGAATCATTATACTTTTCTTTTATATATTTTGTTAATCTATTAGATTGTCCAAAAATAAAAGTTTCTTCTGTAAAACATTTATCTTTTATATCATTTAATACTTCTTTATATTCTTCTCTTACTTTATTATTAAATGAACCATTACTACTCTCATTTCTAAATGCAGTATATTCCTCATTAAAATCTTTATCTATTATTTTAGAAGTTATATTTTTATCTTTATCAATACTTATATATACTCTCATACAATTATTCATTATATCTTTTGAATATATGTAATTATCTTTTTCTTTTTTAAATCCATAATTAATTAATTTACTCTCATTAACTCTACTTTTTTTAAAAATATCTTTTTCTATGCTCATATTTATCCCTCTAATCCTTCTTATGGTTCTATGTCATATTCATTTAATGCTTTACATTCTCCATCACCATATGAATAACATGGATATACATATAATTCTTCTTTATCTTTATTAATTTTCTTTATATTTTTAACATCTATATATAATATTTCATTTTTGTATCCATCTTTTCCTTTTCTTAAGATACCTTCAATTTCATACCAGGTATTTGCTTTTATTTTTGATAAATTATCATACTTAGCAAAAAATCCTCCAAATCCAGCATCTGCTGCACAACAGGTTATTAAGTATTTCCCAAAACCAAAATATCCTTTCGGTATCGCTTCATCCTTCATTAATGTAAAGCCTCTAACTCTTATTGTTTTACCTACTAACTTATCAGGTTTACTATTATATGTTATTAAATCTGATAACATTTGATATGAATCATCTCTAACTATATAGTCTATATTTTCAAAATTATATTGGTCACTATCATTAATTTCTTCTTTTTTATCTATTACTTTTTTATCTTGTTTTTTTTCTTTTACTTCTTTTCTAAATGTATTTGACCTATTCTTAGCAATATTAGTTGATAATTTACCATCCGGTGCTATTAAAATCATTATTAATGGTAATATTAGTATTAAATCACTTAATTTAAATTTATAATTATTCTCTTTAGTAAATATTATTACTATCCCAATTAATAACATTATTGGCATTGCTATTAAAATATATTTTTGCATATTTGGTGCTAAAAAGTTTTTTAGACTTCCTTTTATAAAAATATAAAATATTATTGATGAGTATAATATACAAATTATTCCTAGAAATCTTTTTTTCATAATATCACCACCAATACACATAATATAAATATTATTGAAAAAATCAATGATATTAATGTATAAACAAATTTTGATTTATAATTTCCTAAAAGTACTATAGTATTTTTTATATCTATCATTGGCCCAAGTAATAAATATGCAAGTATACTTGTTCTTCCAAATGTCGATAATAATGATTTTCCAACAAAAGAATCAGAAGTTGAGCAAAGTGAAATTAAGTATGCAAAAATCATTAGAACTATTATTGATAGTATTTTATTATTACTAAATACTAATACTAATTCTCTAGGCATTACAACTTGGCATATGCTTGCTATTAGGGCACCAAACATTAAATACTTAACTACTTCAAACAAGTCATTTGCTGTATGTTTAATAATGTGTGTCAAAGTGCTTTCTTCTTTTGTATATTTTTTTAATTCTTCAAAATCTTTATCGCATTTTTCATTTTCATTTTTAGCATGATGGTGGTGGTGATTGCAAGAACACTTTTCTTCTTTATTATTCTTTATTACATCTTTAAATAGTATTCCCATTATAATTCCTATTATTAAAGATATTATTACTCCAAATATTAATCTTAAAAAGAATATTTGTTTATCTACTTTATAAAATGCATAATATGTAGAAAGTAAAACTACTGGATTAATAATTGGTGATGATAACATGAATGATATTGCAACATTTATAGGAACTTTCTTTTTTATTAATCTTTTTGATATTGGAATTACAGCACAATCACAAGCGGGTATAAAAAATCCCATGAATATACCTGTTAGTGTTGCTAAAATAATATTTTTAGGAATTATTTTTTCAAAAGTCTCATCTGAAACAAAATGTTCTATAGCGGCTGAAATTATTGAACCTAAAAGTAGAAATGGTAAACTTTCTAAAAAAATTGATATAAATACTACTGAAATATTATGAATCATTCTTCCTCCTTTTTATCTTTTAACTCTTCAAACATCTTTTTAACTGTTTCGTTATTTTTAGTTAACTTTGTTATAGTTAAATCTTCTGCTTTATTATTAGCTAATCTTAAATTATCTTCTGATTTTAATAAGTTATCTTTAATCTTTTGAAGGTGGTCTATACTCTTATCTATTTCTTCTATTGCCTTTTTAAATCTTTCGCTTGCTAATCTATAATTCTTTCCAAATCTATCTTTAAATTCATTTAAATCATCTTCGAAGTGAATTATATCCAAGTTTTGATTTTGAACCATTGTTAATTCTTTCTTATATTTTAATGAATTAAGAGCAGCTCCTCTAATTAGTGTTATTATTGGTATAAAGAATTGTGGTCTTACTACATACATTTTTTCATATTTATGAGATACATCTACTATACCTTCATTATAATAATCATTATCCATCTCAAGCATTGAAACAAGTACTGCATATTCACATTTTTTCTCTCTTCTATCTTTGTCTAATTCTTTAAAGAAATCTTCATTTTTGTGTTTTGTGGCTGTTTCATCTGCTTCATTTTTCATTTCAAACATTATTGATACTATTTCAGTTTTTTCCTCATCATAATCTCTAAAAATAAAGTCTCCTTTAGAACCAGTTTTAGCGTCATTATCTTTCTCAAAATATGAATTTGGAAATAGAGGTCTTAGCTTATTAAATTCTGTAAAACAATGTTGTTCTAATGATTCCCCTATCATTTTAGTTGATTGTCTTGCTTTAAAATCCTTATAGTAAGCTATTTGTTCATCTTTATCTTTTAATTTTTCCTTATATGAATCATTTAGTGACTTCTCTTTTAATAAGAATTCATTTTCTTTTAAATCTAATTTATTTTTAAGATCATTTATATCTTTTTCTTTTTTATTTTCTACTTCTTTAATTGCTAATTCTTTTTCTGATTCTTTCAATCTTAATTCATTTTTTAATTCAAGTATTTCAATATTTAATTTGTTTTTACTTTCTTCTTCTTCCTTTTTAATTTTACTTTTTGTTAATTCTATTTCTGCACTTTTATTTTCTTCTGATGATTTTAATTTACTTTTTAAATCATTTATTTCAATATCCTTTTTAGATAATAATTCATTATACTTTTCTTTAAGACTTGCTTCACTTAATTTTATGGCACTTTCTTTTTCTTTAGAATTTAGTTCTTCTCTAATTTTTAATTCCTTTTCAAATTCATTATCTCTAATTTGTTTTATTACTTTATCATATTCATTTTCATCTATTTTAAAAAGTGTTCCACATTTTGGACATTTTATTTCATTCATTATAATCACCTCTAATATATTATAACAAAAAAACTAAGTATTTCTACTTAGTAATTATTAAATTTATTTCATGTATAAATTTTCTGTAGCTACTATTTTATATCCTATTCTTTGATTACTTACTGCATTATTATATAAATCTTCTAATGAACTATATCCATATACAAGTTCTTCTTGATTTAATTTATTAACTTTAGTATTTTTAAAAGGAGTCATACCAATACTATCAATTGAAATTCCAACAAAATTAAATGCCTTATAAATATCTTTGGTATCAGTGCCATTTGTATATGTAGATTTTATGACATATATAATCTTTACTGAAACTGAATTTTTTAAATAATAGTAGCCTATTCTTTCAGATTCTCCAACTTTTTTATATGTTATTAAATAATCAGGCATTTCTTCATCTGATTCTTTACTAGCCTTTTCTAATTTTTCATCTAATTCTTTTGAAATATCTTTTAGCTTAGGCTTTGATTTTTCTTCTTGTTTTTTCTTTTGTTTTTTTACTTCTTCAAAGAAATTAAATGAATTTGATGAATTATTATTTTTTTCCGTGCTTGTCATTTTAAATATATTATAAAAAATAAATATAAATGTTGAAACAATAAGAAGCATTATTACACCTGTAATTATCATATGAATTATAGTAAAGTTTTTTATATATTTTAAATTAATATTATCAAGACTAAATTTTTTCTCAGATGTATTATTATCTTCTATTATAAATCCCGAATTACAATATTTACATTTCGTTTCTTTATCTCCAACATTAAATTCTAATTTAGCTCCACAATTAGGACATTTTTTTTCTATTATTCTCATATACTCCTCCTATTGAATATGAGCATATTATATCATATTTTTAGCTTTTCTTCAATATTATAGTGTAATTTCACTTAAGTGTAGTAATTTTAGATAAGGTTATTAATTTATTTAAAAAACCAATTATTTTTGTATACTTTTTCTTATTATTTTTATTCAGTTTTTTTACAATAGTTTTGCTTTCATTGTTTGTATCATAGTATGCTAAAGCATATTTTGAAAACTTATTTGTTTTGAATGATATTTCACTATAGTTTATTTCTACATTATCTATTATTTCAACATTTCCTTCATTAAAGCTTAATATAACAAAATTTCTTTTACTTTCTTCTTCTACAGGAGGTAAATTATCAGGTAATTTTAATGTTACTTTTAAACTTTTTTCTGTTTCTTTTACGTAATCAATGAATTCATCATTTCCAGTCATTTTTGAATTTAATACTTCATAATAACTTACTATGTTATATTTATTCTTTGCTTTTGTTTTTACTAATTCAATATCATTATTATTTATTGTAGTTGGATCAATTATATTAGATGAAATACTATTATATATTTCGCTTTCTTTAGTTACTACTATTTTATTTTCTATATTAATCTCTTTTTTATATTTTTCATCTATGAATTCATTTATTGGTTCAATATCAAATGTTCCACCCTTAATTTTAAAAATACCATTTCCATTTACTTCTTTATTTACAGGGGTATTTTTACTTATAAGTATTCCTTTAAATATACCATTTTCTATGGTGATTGTTGATAAATTATCGGATACAACTGTTCCCTCAATTGTTCCTCCTTTTACATTTATTTTACCTTCTCCATAGCCATTTATTTTACCATATTTTCCATCTTCAATTATTATATTACCACCTAAATGTTTAGAAACAGCTTGTTTATAAGTTGATACTTCTTCGTAATAACCACTTTTAATAGTTACTTTATTATTAGGCCCTTCAACATATAATCCTGAAGTTACTATTAAATTAATTAGTGTGGTATCAATATTATTTAAAGTCCCACTTAATCCTAAAGTTTTAAATCTTCCATTTTCTATAATTATTCTTTTTGGTGTTCCCGTTATTAATGATTCTCCATTTTCTACATCTATATTTTTTATGAATAAGTTTCCATTACTATTATAAAGAAAAGAATTATTCTTACTTCCTGTTATAGTAGTATTTTCAATATTTAAGTTTTCAATACTATTTGTATTTGATGATATATTATTTCCAAGTATCAATTCATTTATAATTATATTTTTAATAGTTATATCTTTGTAAAAGTTATTACTATTTGAACATGTATCTAAGTATATTTTTGAATATTTTGAGTTAAATTTTCCTCCATCGATTTCAAATTTTCTTTCTTTTTCTTCTCCTGATAATTTTAGTATTATTTCTTTATCAAAGTTTCCTCCATGTATTATTAGTGATTTTCCTTGTGTTATTACTGAAGGATTCTGTCTACTTTTAATTTCTCCGTATCCTTCGATTATTAATGTTCCTTCGTTTAATATAGTTGACTTATTATTATTCTTATTTATTACTCCTGTCACATCATGTCCGTTTAAATTAAGGATTACCTCTTTTCCTTGAGGTATGTAAATACCATCTGTTATATTACTTTCTAGAGTTAGGTTTTCTTCAACTGTTAAAGCTGATACTTTATTTACTCCTACAAAAAATAGAAGTAAAAATATAACTATTATTTTTACTACCTTTTTCATAAGTTTTCTCCTCTTCCTTAATATTCTCAAAGTCTCTATTCTTAATCTCAGTATATAATTTTTTTTAACTTTAGTCTATATTTTTTTATAAAAAAAGAAACAATTTTTTAATTAGTTTCTTGTACATTTAATTATATTATCTTCAATTAGTTTTATTATTATTAATTTAATAAATTTAAATAAAAAAATGACACTCGTTAGAATAGTGTCTTAATCAATGAAATTTGGTAGACATTCAACTCGGAAAAACTGAATGTTCCCATTTTTATTTTATGCATGAATACTTGCTGAAAGCGTAATAACATAAAAAGGAACTTTTTTCAAGTTCCTTTTGCTTTTAAACTGGGCCTCAATTTAACGTTTTTACGAAAAATCAGCACAAATCTATGAATTGAGATTTTCTCAATTACTAAGTAAAATATATCATATATTTTGGAAAAGGAAAAGATTTATCCTTTTATAATAAAAACTATTGAAAAATATGACAAAAGTGAGTTTGTTCGATTGATTTTTAATTGGGATAATGTTATATTGCGATTAGGAGCATTTGATAAGTTGGGTGGAGCCAAACTTCTTGATGAAGGGAGGCGAGAATATGAACAAGAAGGATTTTTTAATTCTATCTTTAGTAATTATTATCTTCCTTTTATTATTCTTACTATTTATAGTTTTAATATAAAAGAAATCCACCTAACTCAGCAATGATTTAGGTGGAAACCATACTTATGGCAACACTCAACAAAGCGAAATATCAAGTGTTCCTTTTTTATTTTATGCAATTTTTCTTGCTACATACATAATAACATAAAAAGGAACTTTTTTCAAGTTCCTTTTATATTTCCAAATGGGGCCATGATTTAACGTGTTTACGAAAAATCGGCACAAATCTATGAATTGATTTTCTCAATTGCTTGAATAAAATATATCATACATTTCGAAAAATGAAAAGATTTATTACTTTTATAATAAAAGCTGTTGAAAAACATGACAAAACTATGTATGTTCGATTGACACAGTATATCATATATGCTACATTGTGCTTAGGAACATTTAGTTGTTGAGTGTCTACCTCCAATCCAACATAGAGAGGAGGTTTGAGAGAATGAAAAAACGTGAATACAACATAAAGTTGCTTCGCTACATATCACTCATTTTACTACTCTTAACCTTATTGGTTTTAGTAATAAAAAAATGACACTTAATTTCATAACAAATTAAATGTCTGTCTTAAATAATTAGGGTAGACATTCAACTTGCGAAACTGAATGTTCCCATTTTTATTTTATGCAAGATTTCTTGCTACATACATAATAACATAAAAAGGAACTTTTTTCAAGTTCCTTTTATATTTCCAAATGGGGCGGCGTAAGGGAATCGAACCCTTGCATACTAGTGCCACAAACTAGCGTGTTAACCACTTCACCAACGCCGCCATATAAATACAACAATTATTTTATCAATAAAGTAATATTTTTGCAAGTAGTTTTATAAAAAAAAATAAAAATCTGCAAATGCAGATTCTTATATACTTTCATTATAATTTCTCTTTTTATGTTTATACTTATATACTTTAGATACTTTTTTAGTTTCACTATCTCTTACATAAATATAGTATTTACCATTTTTTGTTATATTTTGATTACTTGATTTTGACCAAGTACATTTGCTACTATCTTTTTCTGTAGCAACGCAATACTCTATTTTTTTATTATCAATACTGTATTTAGTTTTCTTTGTTTTTTCTAAATAACTATTTAGCTCATTTAAATCTTTTTCATCTATTTTATTATCTTGATTTATATCACCTAGTATTTTAGAAGTACTATCAAATTGAACTTGTTTATTTATATATTGTTCTAAACCAGTTGAATCATATTCATCAATTTCTCCATTTTTATCAATATCACCATATCTATAATATCCTGCTTCTATATTAACTCCACTTCTTGATATACTTAATATTGATATTATTGGTTTATCATAGTATTTTTCTATATTACTTGTTTTTATTCCTCTTTTAACTGATGTTGATATATCATAATTATCACTAGTAGCAACTATTGCTACTAGGATAATTACAGGTATAATTAATAGTATTATTTTTTTATTATTTTTTAATTGTAAATTTGGCATGAACTTTCCTCCTCATTATAATTATTTCTAGCTATACATCTATATTTATCAATCCAGTTATTCATCTCACTTGTTACTCCACATGTATATTGATGATTATTTACCCATTCATTTGCTGTGCATGCATTGTTATTTATATTATAGTCATTAGTATACTTAAATTCAAACATATCTGCTATTAATTCTGCTTTACTTGAATAAGAATAATCTCTTAATGGTCTTTGAGTCATTGGAGTATATTTATTCCAAATTTCATTAACTCTTGCTTCACTTAGTGAAACACCTAATTTTTGGAAATAATAGTTTTCAAAAGCATGTCCAAGTTCATGTACCATAGCTCCTGCATCATAATCACTGAATGTAGTTGCAGTAACAGGAATCATTGATAATGAGTTAGTGTTACCACCATACGATATTCCTCCAGTTCCTGGTAATATTTCCAAATATCTGTCTACCTCTAATAATACCAGTTTACCATGGTGTTTGAACATTTCTGGCCATCTTGAATACAAATCATCTAAGTAACTAATAAATCTATTTTTTACTGTTAGGTTAATTTTATTGTCATATTCAATAACAACATTTCCTAGTAATTTTTCAGATATCATTGTTTCACTACCAGCATAATCAAAGCCACTAGTTATTACATATAAATCTGTATTAGATTTAAATCTTTCTGTATATACATCAAAAGTGGTATTTGCAGGACTTGTATAATTTGTTTGTTCTGTTTTAGAGAAGCCCCAATGTTCAGCTCCTTCACCTATGATTAGTGGTATCTGTTCATCTTTCAAGATGCATCCATCGTTGTTATAAGCTTTACAAGTACCAGTTTTTACAGCTGTTCTTATATTAACACTATCATTAGCAATAAAATTGGCTTTATCATTTCCATGGAAAGTAATTGTAATTGTTTTTTGAGTTATTGCATAGTAATTTCTATTTGTTGAGAAAGATTTTTCTGTATTAACATCCCATGTTGACGTTGTTACATTTGAACTTGTATTCCATCCTATTACTGTTCCTCCTGAATCTACTGTAATTGTTGGACTTTTTATATTACAACTTGTCTGTCCATTATATTTATAACACTCTTCTTTAGTAGAACTTATAGATTTAGCTCCATTCTTAGAAAATGTTACTATAATTGGATTTTCAGTTTTTGTAATTGTGTAATATGTTATATTTGAACTTATTGATGCATTAGATTCTGAATTTAGTGTACTTGTTGTTGCATTCTTCGTCTGATTAAATCCTAATGCTACATATCCTGTTTGTGCTGTCATTTTTGGTGCTGTTATTTCACAACTTGTCTGTCCATTATATCTGTAACATGAAGCTTCTGATTTACTTAATGTTACTGCATTACTATCTTGATTTGTAAATGTTGCTGTATATGGATTAACACTTTTTGTTATTGCGTAGTATTTTATATCACGTAATTCAAGCATCGGGTTATTATTTGCATTAGTACCAATTGTTGAATCTTTTAATGTCCCCCATCCTATAAATTCAAATCCAGTGGGTGTTGTTACTTCAGGAGGTGTTATCTGACATCCTATATCTCCATTATATATGTAACACGTTTTTGTCGTTTCTGAAATTGATGAAGCTGCATTTTTATCAAATGTAACTGTTACTTTCTTTCTTGTAATTGTATAATATGTTGTATTCTTGTTGATATTTGCTTTTCCTTCTGAATTTAATATACTTGTTGTTTCACTTTGCACTGTATTAAATCCTACTATTTCATATCCTGTTTTTGCTGTCATTTTTGGAGCAGTTATTTCACAACTTGTTTGTCCAGATGCTAATGTACATGCCACTGCTGTTTTACTTAATGTTACTGCATTTTCATCTTGTACTACGAATGTTGCTTGATATGATGTATTTTCTTTTAGTATTGCATAATATGTTGCATCTGATGTAATATCTTTTTCTGTATTAACATTCCATATTGATATTGTTGCATTACTATTTGTATTCCATCCTACAGCTGAAGTGGTTGAAGTTGGTGTAATTGTAGGACTAGTTATTTTACAACTTGATGTTCCATTATATTTGTAACATGTTTTTGTCGTTTCTGAAATTGATGAAGCTGCATTTTTATCAAATGTAACTGTTACTTTCTTTCTTGTAATTGTATAATATGTTGTATTCTTATTAATACTTGCTTTTCCTTCTGAATTTAATATACTTGTTGTTTCACTTTGCACTGTATTAAATCCTACTATTTCATATCCTGTCTTTGCTGTCATTTTTGGTGCTGTTATTTCACAACTTGTTTGTCCAGATGTTAATGTACATGTTGCTGTTGTTTTACTTAATGTTACTGCATTTTCATCTTGTACTACGAATGTTGCTGTGTAGTGTGGATTTACATTTTCTTTTAGTATTGCATAATATGTTGCATCCGATGTAATATCTTTTTCTATGTTAGAATTCCATGTTGATGTCGTTGCAGCACTATTTGTATTCCATCCTATTACTTCATAATTTGTACTAGGAGTTATTATTGGACTAGTTATTTTACAACTTGTTTGTCCATTGTATCTATAGCATGAATCTGAAGTTTTATTAATTGTTCCTTTTAAACTTTCAATTACAAATGATACGTTATACTTTGTTGAGGCTCTTGTTATAGCATAATATGTTTTATTCTGTGAAAATTCTTTTTCTTTATCTTGTTCCCAAGTTGCACTTGTTGTACTTGATTCGTTCCATCCTAATACTGAGAATCCATCTTTTGGTGTTATCGTTGGACTTTTTATATTACAACTTGTCTGTCCATTATATTTGTAACATTCTCTTGTAGTTGCTCCAATCGATTTTGCTCCATTCTCTTTAAAATCAACTTTTATTGGTGTTTTGTTATATGTTACAGAATATAACTTTTCATTTTTTGATATATTATATTCTGCACCATTATTTATATCTGCTTCTTGTTTATTTTTCTCTTTGCTCCATCCTTTTGCTATATATCCTGTATTAACACTGATACTACTTGGTGTTACTTTACAATTGCTATTATTGTTATAAATATAACAAGAGGCTGTATTATTTTGGATGCTTGCTATTTGTGTATCAATTATTTCTAATGTTACTGTTACTCTCTTTCTTGTTACTGAATAATATGTATTATTATTTTTAATAGTTATTTCTTGTCCTACTTGTATTTCTCCTGTAGTCGAATTTTTATTTTTTGACCATCCTATTATTTCATATCCATTTTTTATTATTTGTGGTGCTACTACTTTACAATTATCTGTATCACTTTCACATTGTAGTTCTTGTGTTCCTGCCTCAGATATGAATTTTGCTTTTATTTTATTTTTTTGTTTTGGAGGCTCTGGTGTAGGTTTATTATTATTATTATTA
>JAGAWU010000017.1 GCA_017941235.1 Bacilli bacterium
CATTTTAATCATTATTTAAAAAAAAAATTATTTTTAATTTAATTAAATATTTAATAATATTATTTATTTTAATAAATTAAATATTTAATTTTTATTTTTTTATAAAAAAGGAATAAATAGTTTAAAATAAAAAAAATAATTAAGAAAAAAATAAAAAATTTTAATGAATTAACATAATTAATTTATAATATATTAAGAATAATTAATCATTAATGTTTACTAGATTTATTCAAATTTAATTATTGTTTTTATCAATTGATAATAATATAAGTAATAATGATTATATATTATTATTATACATTATAAATCATAAATAATAATAAATTAAATTTTTAGAAAAGTGATATAATTTGACTGATTTTATACAAAGTTTCGGAAGTTCCATCTTTTAGAGCACTTTGTCTTAAGAAAGCAGGAATTAAACTAGTTACACAAGGCCAAATATTACATACAATAAAAGCTACAAAGAAGTTAATGAAATAATGTCCTTGAGAATTTTTAAATACAGCACAGAATGCAGAAACATAATACCAACATAAAGCAATTAAAGTTCCAGAAACAGCATATAATATTATTAATTTTATTTTTGAAATTCTTCTAGCTTTTTCTGCTAAGGTTTTTCGACTTTCAGGATTTGATTCTTGAGTAATTTTAACAATATCTCTTTCATTTAAAGATACAAATCTAACAATTAAACTCATTATTATTGAGCATAAGCTTGATAAAATAATATTTGGAATATGAATAGCAGCATTAGTATTTCCTTTATAAATATAAATTGCTCTCATTATTTTATCATTGAAGAATAATGCGGTAAATGCTAAATAGAAGGATACGAATAAAATAAAAAGAGCAATTTTTGTTGAACGTAAAATATAATCTTCTGAAGTGTAGAAAGTGAAAATACATAATTGTTTCATCTTTAATAATGACCAATAATATCTAATAAATGATCTTTTATCATTTTTCACTGCTTGACTATAAGAAGCGAAATTTAATTGATCATCTTTTAAAACGACTTCTTTTTGAATATTTGTTGGATTTTTTTTAGGTTTTGCAAATGGTTCCTTTGTAGTTTTTCCTTTATTATCAATAATAACTTTTTTATCTTTGTTATCTTTGTGTTTTTTTTCTTTTGTTTTCTTATCTGACTTTTGATCTTCTTTAGTTCTTTTTGGGTTAGGTGGATTAGCTGGATTACTTTGCATATTACTTAATTCGAAGAAAATATCATCCATTTTTGTTCTTTCTTTAATGAAATGGAATACAATGACACCAATAAAGCTAGCTAATCCTACTAGTATAATATATGATCCGAAATTCATTTTTTGTCCACTAGAAGAAAATACTTGAGAAGCACATTTAAATACCTCAATATTTGATCTTTTGCTAATCATATCTCTGAAGTTTTCAGGCATTTCATTAGTAACATAATCTCCAGTATAATTTTCTGCCTTCTCTCCTGGAGTAGTTTTTATATTGCAAAGACAAGTATATAGATTTGTAGAAATATTATATCCAACAAATACACATTCTTTCTCACATAAATTAACATTTTCATTGAAATAATCTTTTCTACGATCATCTAATAAAACATCATTTCCATTTTCATTTGTAAAAGGTGTGCAAATATCATTATAGAAAGGACTATTGACATCAAAACCATTATAACCACTTTCAATAACTGAATCTATTTTACTTTGATATTGAGTCAATAAATTTGAAACAGAGAATGGATTTGACACTGAAACAGTAGTACCAGCCTCTTGACAATCATTTAAAGGCAAGAAAGCTCCCAATGAAGTAGAGAAGATTTGATATTCTAATGTATTTCCTAAATATTCTTCAGATAATTGTTCTAATAAATCTCCTTTAATAATCATTAAATCTTCTTCTTCAGATATGCCATATTTTTTTTTAAGTATTGCCTCACAAGCAGAAAGATCTACTACAGAAGTAGGAGTGGTTTTTCCTCCTTCAAACAATTTTTTTAATTTTTCTAATTCTAATTTAAATGTGGTTATTTCTATACTTATATTATTTCCTATAATTATCTGACTTTCAGGTAAATTATATATTTTTCCATTTCCTAAATAATTATTAATTTGGTTCTCTACTGTATTCATATCTAAGTTATATGAAGATGCAAAATATTGGAATAAACTACTAGAAATAAATTGATTAATACTAACTGTTTGATTTAAGAAATCATAGGGATTTTTTAATCCAAATGGATTCTTTAATAAAATAATACCTGCCACAGAATTATTCATATAACATTTATTTCCTAAAATATCAGTAAGAGGACAATACTCAACACATTCATGGGTCTCATATACAAAATATGGGAATCTTTCAGTACAAGTGAAATTATAAAGACAAACATCACAATCTTCTCCACAATCATCTTCATTTATAGCTAATTCATAATCATGATAATATGGATAAATACCACATTTATGTGCTTTTCTATAGCAATTACCTAAACCTTTTTTACCATCATATTGAATTAAATCATAATATTTACCATCTCTACATGAAGTACAATTCATAAGATAGGCATTTCCCCAATTATCACATGATTTACATCTGAAATAGCAATAAGATAATTTATTATAATCATCAATATCAACATAAGTTCTATCTATTTTCTCTCCACAATAAAAATTATCTTCTGGTAATCTATATGAGTCATTTCTTTGCTTACAATTCAAACAAACTTTTTCTCCATTTTCCTCTATTGGCACTCCACCAACTTTTTCTTCTTTATTATTTGGATAATGTTTCACTCCTTGACATACTTCCTTACTATAACATTTGAAATATTTTGGTTTAGGTTCTTTACCAAACGGATCTTCCTTATAATAGCCTTTTTCACATAATGTACATTTATCAGTAAATCTTTTCGTACAATTTTGACATCCTTCTTGGCATGCATCAAGTAAATTACATTGATCATCTATTACATGATAAAGCTTTGTTACATTTATTGAAGTTAATTCATTATATTGGATATAACTAAAAGATGGGGGTGTATCTACACATTTTCCATCAAGATTATATTTTGCAGGAGTATATTTTTCTTTGCAATTAACACATTCCCAATTAGAATCATCTTTTGCTAAACAATATCCACAATCTTCATCACAATGTTCTGCATCTGGAGTTCTATAAAAATGAGGGAAGCAATTATCACATTTTGTTTCGTTTTGACATATTTTGCAATGCTCTAGACATGGACAACATTTTTTTCTGCCTTCAACAATTTTCTCATAAAATCCATTATTAACACAATTAGAATGACAAGATCCAGGGATTC
>JAGAWU010000018.1 GCA_017941235.1 Bacilli bacterium
AAATAGTAACTTTTAAGCGGAACGTTAACTCTATTCAAAAAAAATTTACCAAACTTTCCGTCTTTTTTGCATGTAATAATATTGACTTAAATCGCTTATATTTTAACATATTAATGCTATTTTTGGCAAATTATAGTGATTTTTTCCTTATTTTACGGTAACTTAACAAAATAAAGGTAACCACCAGTAATAATGGAAAGTTACCTCAAAATTTAACGATATAAAAAAAGCGTAAAATAAATACTTAAGTTCCCGTTTTCTTTAATGCGGGAACTTACCTCTTAACTTTATAGGGGGAAATATAAAAATAAATCAATGATTAGTTTTACACTAACTTGTCTTGTCATTGATTTATTTTTTATTTCTTTTATACTTTTCTTTTCAAATAAAGCTTGCCTTTATTTGTTATTTATTCTTAATAATGTTATAATATGTCCTCGTATTTTGGCTTAGTTGAAAGGATGTGTATTTATGTCTACTCCAAAATACAAACATTTATCTTTTGAAGATAGATGTGTTATTGAAGAGTTTTTAAATCGTAACTTAAATTTCACTCAAATTTCTAATAGACTTCATAAAGATAGAACTTCTATCTCTAAAGAAGTTTTAAAACACAGATTTTTAAGGGGTTCTGCTTCTATTGATAGACCTTGTTGTTTTGAATCTAAATCACCTTATGTTTGTAATGGCTGTGATAAGCTTAATCACTGTAAAAAACAAAAATATTCTTATAATGCTCATATTGCTTTTAATGAATATAAACAAACCTTAATTTCTCAAAGAGAACATCTTAATATAACTAAAGATCAAATTGCTTCTATTAATGATGTTATTGCTCCTTTAATGATTTATAAAAATCATTCTGTGAATCAAGTTTATATTTCTCATTCCGATTTACTTCCTTTTTCTAAACCTACTTTTTATAAGTATATTGATTTAGGTATTTTAAATGTTAGAAATATTGATTTACAACGTAAAGTTAGATGGAAACTTAAAAAAGAATATGATTATCATAAGGAAAAAGTTGATACTTCTATTAAGGTAGATAGATTTTATTCTGATTTTAAAGATTATATGGAACATAATTCTAATGCTTCTATTGTTGAGATGGATACTGTTATCGGTACTCAAGGTGGTAAAGGTGGTAATTGTATGCTTACTCTACTTTTTAGACAATTTAATTTTATGCTTATTTATTTACTTCCTTATAAAAAGTCTGTTTATGTTACTGATGTCTTTAATAGTATTAAAAACATATTAGGTATCGATGAATTTAAAAGGTTATTTGAAGTAATTCTTACTGATAATGGAACTGAGTTTTCTGATCCTGAAAGTATTGAATTTGATTTCAATACAGGTGAAAAATTATGTTCTGTTTTCTATTGTGATCCAGCTTGCTCATGGCAGAAAGGTTCTATTGAAAAGAATCATGAATTTATTAGATATATTTTACCTAAAGGAACTTCTTTTGCCTCTATAACTCAAGAAGATTGTTATCTTATCGCAAGTCACATCAATTCAACTCCAAGACTTGCCTTAAATAATCATTCTCCATATGAATGTGCTTTATTATTTTTAGGAAAAAATAATATTGATAAATTAAATATAAAAAAGATAGATTATGATGACATCAATCTATCTTATCGATTATTACGTAAATAATAATCTACCCAAAATAATAATCTAAGCCAAAATACATTTTATTATTTTATAAAAAATGCGGGAAGTTAAATCTTTTCAAAAAATTTTTTTAAACTTCTCGTTCCTTTTGAGTGGAATAATTTAACTTAAATTAGTCTAAATTTTACCACTTTTTTATAATTTTGTCCAATTTTTCTTCTTAAAACACTTAAAAATTTCCATAAAATGGGAACTTTCTAGTTAAATCTTTATTCCTTGCTTTGCGTGACGTTATCTCTTAATTTAACGTAATATAAAAAAAGTAAATTTTTGCCTTATACTTAGTATTTACAAAACTTTACTTTTTATACTTTTATTAATATTAAATTTTTTCAACTTCTATCTTAACCAAATGACCATTTAAATCATAATCTTCTGAAGAAACTTCTTTATTAATAATTTCTTCAGCTAAAGTTTCATTCATAACATATTCCTTATATGATTCAAGCATCTTTTCTATATCTTCATCACCAGAATAATATACCTTAATATGATCAGTTATAACAAAGTCTGCCTCTTTTCTTAAGCTTTGAACAGTTCTTACCATTTCACGAGCAAGTCCTTCAAGAATTAATTCCTCAGTTAATGTTGTATCAAGTACAACAACTACATTATCATTTCCAGAAGCAGTATAACCTTCTTTTACATCAGTAGATAATGTTGTGTTTTCTTTATTAAGTACTACTTTCTTACCATCAAGTTCTAATTCTAATGAATTATTATATGCTTTATAGGAATCCTCACTAGAAAGCTCTTTTAATTTTTCTTGTAATACTTTTATTGAAGAACCAAGTTCTTTTCCTAACACTTTAAAATTAGGTTTTAGACTATATGTTAAATAATCAGTCATATCATCTTTATATTCTATATCTTTAACATTTAATTCTTCTTTTATAATAGAATCTAAATCACCAATTATTGTACTTACTTTAGTATCAAGAACGATATCCTTAATAGGTTGACGTACTTTAATATTAGCAGTTTCTCTTGCATCTCTTCCTAAACTACAAACATCTCTAACTAAATCCATCTTTTCTTCTGTTTTTTCATCTATAAGTGATAAATCAGCTTTAGGGAAATCAGCTAAATGTACGCTTTCTTCTCCAGTTAATTTCTGATAAATTTCTTCAGTTAAATATGGAGTAAGTGGAGCACATAATTTACATAATGTTTTTAAAACTTCATATGTAGTCAAGTATACTGCTTTTTTACTTTCAGTAAGCTCACTATCCCAGAATCTTCTTCTATTACTTCTAATATACCAGTTAGATAAATCATCATTTAAGAACGGAACAACAAGCTTAGCAACTTTATTAATATCAAATTCTTCATAAGCAGTTGTTACATCTTTTACTAATTTATTTAGTTTTGATAATAACCATCTATCAATAAGTTCACGATCCTTAACTGGTATATCATATTCTCTTGGATCAACATTATCAGCATTAGCATACATTTCAAAGAATGAATATGCATTTTTAAGTGTAGATGTATATTTTGAATATACTTCTTTAACACCATCAACACTAAATCTTAATGGAGTCCAAACTGGTGAAACATAAGCCATATAGAATCTTATTGTATCAGCACCAAACTCTTCCATTATTTCTACTGGATTAATAATATTTCCAACAGACTTACTCATCTTTTTACCATATTTATCAAGCATCATATCATTAACAACAACATTTTTAAAACTTGACTCCCCGGAAATAATAGTAGATATAACAAGAAGTACATAGAACCAACCACGAGTTTGATCCACTCCCTCAGCTATAAAATCAGCAGGAAATTGTGATTCAAATAATTCTTTATTTTCAAATGGATAATGAAATTGTGCATATGGCATAGCTCCTGAATCAAACCAAACATCCATTACATCTTTTACTCTTTCCATGTTTTTTCCACATTTAGGACATTTTAAATGTAAATCATCAACATAAGGTCTATGAAGTTCAAGTTTATCTATATCGATATCTTCTACTAATTTCTCTTTTAATTCTTTTCTAGAACCAATTGTTTCTCTATGTCCACAACTACATTCCCAAATTGGCATTGGACAACCCCAGTATCTATTTCTTGAAACTCCCCAATCAACCATATTTTCAAGCCAGTTACTAAATCTCTTAGTACCTACAAAATCAGGATACCAATTAATCTTCTTATTAGCTTCAATAATTTCTTTCTTACATTTAGTTGTTTCTACATACCAAGCTGGTTTAGCATAATAAATAAGTGGTCTTTTACATCTCCAACAATGTGGATAATCATGAGTTACTTTTAATTTCTTAAATAATTTATCATTTTCTTTTAAGTATTTTATTATTTCTATTTCTAAATCTTTATCAGTAACTAGTGTTCCTTTCCAAGGACCTTCAGTATAGCATCCATCTTTATCTACTGGATTTATAAATGTAAATTTATTTTCACGACATACTCTATTATCATCTTCACCATAAGCAGGTGCTAAATGAACAATACCAGTACCATCAGCATCTGTTACATAATTATCAGCTACTACTTCAAAAGCTTTACCCTCTACTTTTACACAAGGAAGAAGCTGTTCATATTTAATTCCAACTAAATCAGAACCTTTATATTTTTCAAGTACTTTAGCATCTTCACCAACTACATTATCTTTAAGTGACTCACAAACTATAAACTTATATCCTTGAGATTCCACCTTTACATAAGTTAAATCCGGATTAACACAAAGTCCAAGATTTGCCATTAAAGTCCAAGGAGTTGTAGTCCAAACTAAGAAATAACAATCTTCATCTTTAATCTTAAATGGTACATAAACTGTATTAACAGAAGTTTCTTGATATCCTTGAGCAACTTCATTAGATGAAAGTTCAGTACCACAACGAGGACAATAAGGAAGTACTTTATTACCATGATAAACAAGTCCTTTTTTATCCATTTCCTTAAATATCCACCATTCAGATTCTATATAATCATTATCACAAGTAATATATGGATTTTCACAATCAATAAATTGTCCCATCATATCAGTAACTTTTTTTACTTCTGATATATTTGAAGCTGTTTCCTTATTACATTCTTTACAGAAATTTTCAACACCAAAATTCTCAATATCTGCTTTTGTTTTAAATCCTAATTTCTTCTCAACATTTACTTCTATTGGAAGTCCATGTGTATCAAGTCCTATTTTTCTAAGTACTTTATATCCCTGCATAGTCTTATATTTACAAAAAGCATCTTTTATAGATTTAGCAAATACATGATGTATACCTGGTTTAGCATTAGCATAAATAGGTCCATCATAAAATACCCAAGTTGGTTTATCTTTTCGAGTTTCTATACTTTTTTCTAAAATATTTACTTTTTTCCATTCATTAGTTATTTTAGATTCTATTTCACTTGTTTTTCCTACTTGTAATTTTTCAAATTTCATAATATTACCTCCCAAATTTATTTTAATCCACCATATATTACATAAGAATAATATATTACAAATATAAGTAAAAATATAATTCCTTCTCTTTTAGTAATCTTCTTATCTTTAAATGAGAATAAGAATAATAAAATTGCTGCAACTATCATCGCAATTATATCTATAATACTAATAGTTACATTTGGAATTGTTCCAAATATTGCAACTGGAACACCAATAACTATACCTATATTAAATATATTACTTCCTACTACATTACCAATTGCTATATCATATTCACCTTTTCTTGTTGCAGAAACTGATGTAACAAGTTCTGGAAGTGAAGTACCAAGAGCAACTATTGTAAGAGCAATCATCCTTTCACTTACTCCTAACATTTTAGCAATTCCAGATGCATTTTCTACAACTAAATTACTTCCTAAAACAATAGCTATAATTCCAAATACTGTAAAAATAATTGCTTTAGACATTTTCATTTCTACATATTGTTCTTCTTCTTCTGTTTTATTTCTCATCATAGTAAACAAATAATAAATAAATATTGTAAAGAATAGTATAACAGCTATACCATCACCTCTAGTAAAGGAATTAACCACATTTTTATCAAAAGCACTATCAAGTAGAAGTGTTGAAAATAAAAGTGTTATTAATAGTGTTATTGGTAGTTCCTTCTTTACAGTTGCATTTTTAACATTTAAAAAATGAAACAAACTAGATACTCCAATAATAAGTAATATATTCAGAATATTACTACCAATTACATTACCAAGTACTATATCACCACTTCCAGAAATAAGTGATTTAATACTTACTGCAAATTCTGGTGCACTAGTACCAAATGATACTATTGTAAGTCCTATAAGCATTTTAGATACTTTAAAATTTCCAGCAACAGCACTAGCACCATCTACAAAGAAATCAGCACCTTTAATCAAAATCACAAACCCAATTATTAATAATATTATTTTAATTATCACTCTTATTCTCCTTCCTAAACAAAAAAAGATGGTTACCAAGGGCGACATATTATCGCGGTACCACCTTTTATTTCACTTATTTATACTTAACGTGTATTCCCGCCTTTATCTTATCCATAAAGGGCACTTGAAAGTGATTCGAAATAAGTTACTAATTATTCTATTACACCAACCTAGAACTCTCTAAAAATCTTCACATATTTCCGTCTTTCGCATTTGCTTAACAATATTGTTATAACACATAAATTATATTATTTCAAGAAAAAAACTATAATATTTCAATATCATCTATTTGATCTATTATAGCTTTTTGTTGTTCAATTACAATATTCATCTTTTGCTTGAATACTTTTAAATTTTTCTCTGCAATCCTAGTTCTAGAATCTATTTCTTCAGCTCTAAGTAAAGATTCATTAACTATTCTACTAGCATTATTCTTAGCATCATCAACAATAAGTTCTGCTTCACGTTTAGCAAGTGATTTCATCTGATTACTATTAACTCTTTCTCTTTCAATAGATTCCTTTAATTTGCTTTCCATTCCCTGATAATATTCAAGCTTAGCTTTTAAACTATCTATTTCTTCTTTTTGAGTTTTAATAGTATCTTTTTGTTCACTATATTTTCTTACAATATCAGAAGTTTGGTCGATAACATCTTGAATAAAATTATTAACTTCACGTCTATTATAACCATTCGTCTCTAAGTTAAATTTTTCCATCTTCCTCACCTCTGGAAACAATTACAAATTACCAATTAAATTCGTCTTCATCCTCTTCTTTTGCTTTTTTACTACCTTTAGAGCTAGTATTTTCTTTATCATCAGTAATTTTACCTTCAACATTTACATTATTAGGTGTACAAAGAAAAACTCCTCCACCTAATTTTTCAAGTCCACCACCAATTGCATAAAGTGTACCACTTAAAAAATCTACTATTCTTTTTGCTTGATCTGGTGTAACTCTTTTTAAATTTACAACAACTGCATTTCTTCCTTTTAAATAATCAGCAATTTGTTGTGATTCAGAATAAGCTCTTGGTTCAAGAAGTAACATTTTAGAACCTCCTACTCCATTCTGTTCTACATATTCTTCTTTGTTTGTAGCGTAAAATTCATCATCAGGATTTACACTTTCTTCTTCTGGTTCATTACCACCTAACATAGTTTTAAATTTTTCAAAAGCCATAAATGCTGTCCTCCTATTCTATTATCACAATCTTAACTATAAACTAGTATAACACAAGATTTTAACTAAGAAAAGAAAAATAATTATTTTTCTTCAAATAATTTGTCAATGTTTTTCTTTGGCATAATCATCTTTGTATTATCATCAACTGTAAATAGGAATTTTTTATCTTTCTGTTCATACTTTTCACCATCTATACACCAAGAAGGTATTTCTTCATTAAATTCTATTTCTATATTATTAGTTTTATAATACTCTATCTCTTTTATATCTTCTAAATTTCTAGTTTTAAGTAAATATAGTATTTTCAAAATCTCTTTTTTATCTGTAGATTTACATAAAACAACTTCAAACATTTTATCATCTAGTTTTACATCTGTATATATTCCATTAAAACCAGCTATACGACTTGTATTTGTAACAAATATAAAACTATATTTCCCAGTAACTTCTTTTTTATTAACTCTATATGTTAAATCATATGTCTTTATTTCTTTAGTTATTTGTTTTAAAGCATACATTACATAACCCATTTTACCATATTTTTGTTTTAATCTTCTTGGTGTATCATAAGCAGTATTAACATAATTACCAGTACAAGCCACATATATAAATGCTTTTTTGTTTATATGACAAACATCTATCTTTTTTGACACTCCTCTTTCAAGTAATGTTTTTAAATCTACAATGTAGTTCTTAGTATATCCATACATCCTACCAACATCATTAACAGTTCCAAAAGGAATATAAGCAAGTGTAAGTCTATTTTTTCTTAAACAATTACCATTTATAGCTTCATTTAAAGTACCATCACCACCAGCAACTAAAACAATATCTAAATCATCAGGTAAATTCTTAATTATTTCAATTGCATCTCCTTTTCTTTGAGTAGGACAATACATATCATTGTAATGATATTTATCCATTATTTTAGAAACATATTTAATAAACCTATGATTATTATGTTTTCCACTTTCCGGATTATAAACTATTGCTATTTTTTTCATAATCTATTCTTCCTCCATCAAATCATCTATAAGGTTGCTAACAGAATCATATATCTTAGTAGATACATTTTTTACTTCTTCCATTGCATTCTTAACACAATATCCATTATATTTTTTTATCATAGTAATATCATTATCACTATCTCCAATAACATACACTAAATCAGTATTTTCTCTTTTTTCTATTTCTGAAATCGAAAGACTTTTATCCATTCTATTACTAATAACTTCTAAATGAGGATGTGATTTTAAAATAAATACTAGATACTTATTTTTTTTAGAAAATTCCCTATAATCATTCATTTGCTTTTCTTTATCTTTATATACCAATACTACTTTATAAACATCATCTGAAATTTCTTTAGAATTCTCATATCTATTACAATAATAGATTTCACAATCTTTATCTTTAAAAAAGCAAGTTATTTCTTCTATTTCTTTCTGAGTTAAACACTGTTTAAATACAACATTAAACTCTCTATCCAAAACCAAATTTCCATAATTAAGTAAATAATAATTAGCATCTATATTATATTTTTTTATTTGACCATAAAAATCTTCATAACTTCTTCCAGTAGCTATCGCGAAAATATTATTCTTCATAAACTTCTTTATAGAACTTATATTCTTTTTAGTAGTATTTTCATCTAAATATATTGTTCTATCATAATCCGAAACCAAAATCTTCTTCATCTTTAATTTCCTTCCTAATCCTAGGTTTAATTTTCTTTATCTTCTTTTTATTATTAATACTTATAATTGTTATTAAAATAATTGCAAAAAATATAATTACTACAGAAAGTATAACTGATTTTTTCAATATATTTAAAATAAAATTATAAAAGAAATAATTAATTACTGTATATTTATATTTTGTATTAAGTAAAGCTAAAATAATGATGCTAATAATAATATTTAAAAAATTAGTTATTAATAGAGGTATAAAAATATTAGAATACTTTTTATTAATAATAAACAAAATAGAAATTAGTAAAACTAATACTAAAGATATAATAACACTTAGTTTATTAAAAATAAATCTAAAAGGTTTAAATACATTATTAATAATTTTAACTTTACTATTAATTCTATTTTCAAATTCTATTATTTTATAATCATTAGAAATTATATACAACTTTAATTCATCACTAAATTTATTATTCAAAAGTGTTTGATCTAGTTTATTTTTTGTATATGTATTATCAGGAGTAGTACCTTCTTTTAGATTAGTTATTTTATTAATCATAATAGAAGAAAGAACTAAATTAATATTGCTATCTTTTTCTATATTTTTTATATCTTTATATTTATACTTCATAGAAAGCAAATCTTTATAAGTTTTATTAACATTGCTTATAAAGTAATTATCTTTTTTTATTTCTAAATTAACTTTATCTGTTAATTTTATATTATCAACATAACTTTCTACTTTGTTAGAATCTATATATCCAAAATAAATTATTTGGTATAAAAATATAAAAGTAAGAAAAAATACTAATATAGACAAAAAAGTATTAACTATTTTCATAATACACCTCTCATATAATACAAAATTATTATAACAAAATATAGTGAATTTTAATAGTTTTTATATTATTTTTTAAAATAGTCTTGCAAAAAAAAGGGATATTTGCTATACTATAGAAGTAATTTTGAAATGGCGCTGTAGCTCAGTTGGCTAGAGCAATCGGTTCATACCCGATAGGTCGTGAGTTCGAATCTCTCCGGCGCTACCAATATAAATATAACTAATTCAGAAATGAATTAGTTTTTTGTTTTATAAATATTAATCTTATTAATAATGTATTAGAATTTAAATTTATATAAAGAAAAGATGACTTTGAGAGAAAAACTCATTGTCATCTTTTATATTAATTCAACCCTAATTCCTAAAACACCATATTGTTCTTGTTTCTCTTTAGTATAGAATTGTTCAAGAATAGCTATCAGTTCTTCTTTTGTCATAGATTTATCAGATAAAACAGAAATATCAAAATCCTTAAACATATCTTCAAAAGAATTATATCTTAATAATCCAACAACCTTAGCATTAAATGACTCATTCAATTCAGGTTCTTTTAAAAATTTAATTGTATCTCCAATCTTAATTTGTTGTCTTTTTTCATCAAAAAGTCTTATTTCAATTCTTTTAGTACCATTAAGTATAAAATTATAATACTCAGGTTGTAATTTCATTTCGTGTTCCATATTATCTTCTCCCTTTAATTATCTAATAACATTAGATAGTAAATAATCAATTCAAATTTTCTAAATTATCAAATATTTTTAAATTCGCTTTTAAGAAGTATACACCAGTAATAAATGCTAAAATACCGGCTATAATTGCACTCCATAACATTACTACATTATGAGTTAAGTTGACAATTAATATAATTGAAAGTACAAAAATATCACATCTTATTTTTTTGTAAGTTTTTTATAATATATGTTCAATATCTTTTTCCATATCTTCCGGTTTAAATGTCGGAGAATACCTTTCCACAACATTTCCATTTCTATCTACTAAAAATTTAGTAAAATTCCATTTAATATCATTATCTTTTTTTGTAGTATTACTAATCTTTTCTACTGCCTTCATAGCCATCTTATTTTTTATACCTTCAATCTTATCATAAGCTATAGCAGTTTTTAAATAAGTATACAAAGGCAATTCATTTTCTCCATTAACATCGATTTTCATATATTGATCAAATGAAGTATTATATTTAAGAGCACAAAACTCATGTATTTCATCATCAGTACCAGGTGCTTGATTACCAAATTGATTACATGGAAAATCTAGTATTTCTAACCCTTTATCATGATATTTTTTATATATTTTTTCTAACCCTTCATATTGTGTAGTAAAACCACAACCAGTAGCAGTATTAACAATAATTAATACTTTCCCTTTAAAAGTACTTAACTCTATTTCATCACCATTTCTCTTTTTTATTTTAAAATCATAAATATTCATATACTAACCATCCCTTAATTTTATAAACTAATTATATTCAAATTTCTATATCCAAGATTCTATAATAGATTCTGCCTCCTTTGCTTTTGAACCTTTAATAGCTATAGCATCATCTAAAACAGTTGCACCGTTACAAATTTTCTTAACATCACTAACAACATTTGCTAATCCAGAACCTTCATGAGTAGTAATAATTCTAATTATTTTACCACTAAAATCTAAATCTTTAATTGCTGTTTCAAGTTCTGGAGCATATGTTCCCCAATATATAGGTGTCATAATATAAATTACTTCATATTGAGAAATATCATATAAATTTTCTTTAATAGGTGCATTACCTATTCTTTCTTTTGCTTCTTTAATACAAGTTTGATAATCCTTTGAATAAGGTACTAGTGGTTCAACTTTAAACATATCAGCACCTGTTAAATCTCTTACATATTCAGCTACTATTTCTGTATTTCCTTTATCAATATATCCAACAGCATAATTTTCATCTGCTCTACTAAAATAAATAATTAAACTTTTTTTATCTCTCATATATAAACTCCTATCAGTAATTATTCTCCACTATGTTTAAAAACAGGAAAGAAATCATGTTTACCATAATCTTCAAGTGGTTTTACTTTATTTAATATTTCCATGTCTTCATCTGAAATAACAAAATCCAAATCAAAATTATTACTTAAATGTTCCACACTACTTGCTTTAGGAAGTACAACTAATCCTAATTGTAATTGATATTTTAAACATATTTGTGCAAAAGTTTTATTATATTTATCAGCCAATTTATTAACTTCTTCAATTCTTCCTGCTTCACCATGTGCAATTGGAGAATAAGCTTCTACAACAATATCATTCTTTTTACAGTAATCTATAATATCAAATGGAGTTTGACCAATATGTGATAAAACTTGATTAACCATAGGTTTAATTTCACAATTATCCAATATATTTTGTAAATCATCATTATGAAAATTAGATACTCCTATTGATTTAATTTTACCTTCTTTGTAAGAATCTTCTAATGCTCTCCATACTTCTAAATTTTCTTCATAATATTTATTATCTGTTTCTCTAAATTCTACCCAAGGTTGTGGTGCATGTATAATCATTAAATCTAAATAATCTAAACCAAGTTTTCTCAATGATTCATCTATTGATTTTTTAGCATCTTCATAGTTTTTATATTCAGCTCTTATCTTTGTAGTTATAAATAATTCTTGTCTAGGAATACCACATTTTTTAATTCCTAATCCAACACCTTCTTCATTTTCATATGCTTGTGCTGTATCAATATGTCTATAGCCTAATTTAACTGCTGTTTTAATTACATCTACAACTTTATCATTATCAATTAGCCAAGTTCCTAATCCAACACTAGGTATTTCTTTACCATTATTTAAGTTAATATTTTTCATTATATCCTCCCTAATATACTTATATTATAACACATATAATGCTAAAAATGAGTAAAAAAGGAACTCTTAAATAAGTTCCATTTTTAAATAAATATAATCATAAGAATATCTGATATTAAATGACATAATCCATGAGATATAATTGCATATCCTATTCCATATTTTCTATATAAATATCCAAAGCATAAACCAAACATTCCATTAAATAAGAAACATCTAATTATTAAAACAGGTGTTAATGTTGTCATTTGCATAGTAGATGGAATATGTCCAGCAGCAAATAACATTGCTGAAATAATATTAGCTATAACATATACTTTAACAGAAATATTCTTTTTATTCTTATAAAATAATTTTGAAATAATAAAAACTAATAATGACATAAAAAATAATCTCATCATTACTTCTTCTATAATTCCACCTGCAAAGAGTCCTGCAAATACTTTTTCTATAGTTGGAGAAACATTATATTGTTCATTTACCCAATTACTAAATAATCCAAATATTAATTTATCTCCAGGAAATAATAGTAATGCACCTAAAATAGTTATAATAGCTGTAACAATAATAGCATTTTTATTAAATTTAAATTCTTTCCATAGATTAACCTTCTCAGAAAGAATTATTCCTATACTAGCAAGTATTATTCCATAAATAACACTATATTGAATCATAGAAACTATAACTAATAATTCTTTAGTCATATTTTGTTCTTGTAATTGTCTTAACATTTCATTAGATAATGAATCATACATATATAAGCCAGCAAAATAACCTCCTACTAACCCACCAATTAAAACAAATAACAAGAACTTCCAATTATCTTTTAAGAAACTCTTCATTCTCAATTTTCTCCTTTACTCATAACTTTCTTACACCAACTTCTCTTACAACAATTAGGACATTTTAAATATCTAGTTGTACTCATATGTGGAGCAAGTAAAACAGTAAGATAGGATGGTACATGTTTATGATGACATTTCCTACATTCGTAATAACCAGCATCTACTTCTAGTTTTAATCCATAAAAACAAACCCCCACACATATAATAGTAGATACTACGATAATTGTACCTAACAACAAACCTTCATCAAGTAAAATAGAAGAAAGTAAAACAATACCTATATAAAATAATATAGTTGTAATAGTAATAACCCACATACATGTCATTAATTTCTTATTTTTTAATTCATCCTGTCTAGCAAGTTCTAATAATAATTCTTCATTCTTTCTTTTATAATCTTTCATATCAATCTTTTCACCATTCAAAAGTTCATTAACATTAATATCAAATATATTACACAAATCTAACATTTTATCTGCATCTGGTAAAGATAACCCTCTTTCCCATTTAGATACTGCACGATCTGTAATATATAGTTTTTCAGCTAATTGTTCTTGTGTAATATTTTTTTCTTTTCTACAATTAGCAATAAATTTCCCAATTTTAATTAAGTCCATAAACTTTTTCTCCTTTCATGATTAAATTATAAAATAAGTCATTTATAAATTACACATACCAATGGTTGAGTTAGCATTATTTATTATAATTATAACACAGACTTAAATTATGATAGTCACCATACACACTTTTTATTATTTATTTATATAAAAAGAGAAAGTACTATGAACTGAACCCCAAAAGTTGGACAGTTTATAAATAGTTTCTAATTAGAGGATTGTAACCTGTAATTTACAGGAGACAGTCCTTTTAATTTTACTTTAATTCTATCATAATTATAATAATTAATATAGTCATCTATTGCT
>JAGAWU010000002.1 GCA_017941235.1 Bacilli bacterium
GTAACAAATAAGGACAAGACTTATTTGAATAACCATTATAATTACGCAATAAAAAATCAAGGGTCTAGATGAACTCACTTCGTTCGCCCTTGATTTTAATTTGCTTTTTTATTTGATGTCTCCTATTTGGGGTTCACATCATATTAAACAATTTACTTTTTTATTATAAATAAACCAATTGTAAATGATAAAGTGTTTAAAATAATACTTAGTAATAATGGGTTTATTTTAGATTTTAAGTTATTCTTATAATAGATATATTCAATAAATATAACTAATATTTCTAGTATACCTAGTATTACATATACTATGAATATATTTTTATAGAATATAATTGATAAAATATTTATGATATAGTTTAAAACTATATTAGTTATACAATTAATATAGATTATATTATTTATGTCATTTCTTTTCCTTATACCCAGTAACAGACTTATTCCTAACTCAATAAAAATAGTTAGAACTAAATTAATAAACATTTGTAGAACAAGCTTAATCATTTATTCTTATCCTATTTTTCTTTCTTATTTTTATTTTTTAATACAACCACAGTTCCTACTACTACTGCAACTACTACTAAACCAAGAATTGCATATAGTAATATATTGTTAGAATTATAGGTTGGTGTATCTGGAAGTGCTACATCTAATATTTGAGGAATTTTAAATATGTTCATTTTTGTTCTCCTTTCTACATATCTTATTTAATATAATAACACACACAATTGTAAGAGTTATTACAATTATACAATTTATATAAAATGATTTGATTCTCATGAAAAACATTGGAAGTGATCCTAAGAATAATCCTATTGTTGTAAAACCAAATGCAACACCAGGATATTTCTTTAATACTGAAACAATTAATCCTAAAGTAATTGCCATAGTCATACTAAAAAACATTATTCCTATTAGTGATACAATCATTAAATTATTACCAAATATAAGAAATGGTAATGCTCCTAAAGTACTAATAAAAGCAGTTTTTCTTATTCCTATTTTATCAATCATTATTCCACCTAATGCTTTACCAACTCCCATAAAACAATATAATAAAATGGTTTCTACTACAGTTTTATTCCAAGATGTAGGTATTCCATATCCCATATAAGCTCTTACTATTACTACTATAGTTGCTAGAACTATTACTTTTATATTACTAATTTTCTTATTTGAAAAATTATACTTTTCTAGATTTTCATCATTAATTAAATTTTTATTCTTATGTGAAACTATTATTGGCACTATCATTAATAAATTAATTAGTATTATATATATAATATTTATATTATATTTAGATAATAATTTACCAGTAATCAATCCAAATGAACCACCTGAAACAAATAATGCACTTGGTGTCATTTTACCTTTTGATGATCTTAATGTTTCCTCTGCCCCTTCTATGTGAATTAAACAATTACCTATTGATATTATTGATATTACGACTATAGCATTAACTTTAAAATATAAAAGCATTAACGCTAATGTCGAAAGCACTAGTCCTAGAATTGTAAAATCAAGATTAACTTTTTTATCTTTTAAATATCCAAATAATCCTTGTGGAACAAATGCTAAGAAATCATATAGAAGTGCTATTATCCATATTAAATTACTCTTTGTATATGATGTTAATATATAAAATGATGTTACTTCAATGATAAAGTGTATAAAGAAGTAATTTATTCCTATTACATTTTTTTTCATATTCTTTCCTTTAATCACTTGCATCTATATCAAGTGTCATATTTATTTTATAATCTTTATATTTTTTCTCTATTTCGTTTTTAATTTTTATAAATATTTCTTCTCTATTTTTCTTTTCATAATCAATTATTAAATCAAAACTAATAGTATTTGTTTCTTTATTTAAATAAAAACCATGTATTTGAAGGACACCTTCATAGGAAGATACTATTTCTTCAATCTCTTTTCTTATTTTTGATACAGTTTTATCTTTTGTATTGAAAGAATAAATACCAATAGCAAGAAGTAATACCTTATGTTTTTTTAGTACTTTTTCTGTTATTTTTCTTGTTAATTCATCTATTTGTACTGCTGTCATTGTATCATCTACTTCTATATGAATAGATCCCATTAAAATAGTTGGTCCATAACTATTAAGCATTAAATCATATGCACCATGTACTTCTTCAAAAGAGTTAACTGTTTCTTTTATATCTTTTGCTATATCACTTTCTACTCTTTCGCCAAGAATATCACTTATTGTTTCTTTTAACATATCAAAGCCTGATTTTATTATTACCAAAGATATTATACAAGCAAGATATGCTTCTAAATTTATATTAAATAATTTAAATATAATTGCTGCTACTAAAGTGGAAAAAGAAATGATTGAATCCATTAGTGCGTCTTGTCCTGAATTTTTTAAAGAATCTGATTTTGTTTTCTTTCCCATTTTCTTGAAGTATAATCCTAAAAATATTTTTACAAATATACATACTATAATTATTATTAAAGAAATTGTACTATACTTGGGGGTAGTTGGCTTTATAATTTTCTTAACTGATTCTATTAATGAGGTAAAGCCCGCATATGATACTATTACTGCTATTATCATTGCACTTAAATGTTCAACTCTTCCATGACCAAATGGATGTTTTTTATCAGGCTTTTTCTGAGCTATTTTAGTACCTATTATTGTGATAATAGATGAAACTGAATCACTTAAGTTATTAACTGCATCTAAAATAATTGCAATTGACGAAGAAAAAAAACCTATTAATGCTTTAAAAACTACTAAGAATAGATTTGTTACTATTCCTACTATACTGGTTTTAATTATTTGTTTTTCTCTTCTTTTATCATTCATATTCTCACCCTATTTTTCTATTTTTTCTTGTTATTATATTGGTTATTATTATAAATACTAAACCAAAAGTTAATAGTATTATTATGTTTTTAAAATATGGAGTTAGTGTATTTAAATTTATCTTTTCTAGTTTTGTTATAAGCTCATTACTACTTATATAATAATAAGTAGGAAGAACATGTGCAATTTTTAATACACTTTTTGGTAAGTATTCCATTGGTACAAATGCACCACATAAGAAACTTGAACCAAGAGCAATTATGTTTACCAATGCATTAATAGCATTCTTACTTTTTACAGCATTCCCTATTAAGAAAGCAAGTGATGTTGCTATTATTACAAATACAAAAGAGTTTAGTATATATAATAATCCATATTTAGAGAAAACAATATTTCCAACCATTATATAACTTAAAAATATATAAAATATCCATATTACAAATGAATATAGGCAATTAGATAGTAAAAGTATTCTATTATGCTTTTTATAATTCATACTACTAATTGTTATTCTTTTTGAAACATTTTGTTCTTTAAAGCTTGATAGTACTAAGCATATTATAAATAATAGTGTTGCTAAAAAACTATAGCTTGCAAAATTATAATAACCTGCTAATTTTTTTAAACCACCTGTATCTATTTTTGTATTCATTTCTACTTTAACTTTTTTATTTAATGTTTCATCTATTTTACTAATTAATTCTTTTTCACTATTAATACTTTTTCTATATGTACTTAAAACATTAATATATCTTTTTAATATCATTTCTTCAAATTCGGCATTTGCTGTAATTCCCTTTTTGACATCTAATTTTATATCTTTACCATCTAATATATCTTTACTATAATTTTTTGGTATATAAATTACATAGTTTACTTCTTGATAGAATAATGCATCATTTATTTTATCTTCATTATTATCTTCAATTTTTACTATTTTACTATTTGATTTTATATATTTGATTAAACTTTTAGTTATACTTTTATATTCATCTTTATTGACGATTACTACTTTAGGTTTACTTGTTTTAAAAGTTAATCCTGCTTCTGTACCAACACTAATAGTACCAAATGATATTAATATTACAGTATACATTATTATAGTTGTTTTATTTTTTGCAAGTACTTTTAAAAATGCTTTAAATACTGTCATACTTTTGCCTCCTTAATACTATAAATGATATTCCTATTAGAATTAATGAAAATACAAGTAAACTTACTATGTTAAATGTATATCTACTATATCCAGTACAATAATATAAAGAATATAATCCATCAGTAATCATACTAACTGGGTTTACTTTATTAATAAAACCAATATTTGTATCTATTACATATTTCATTTTCATACCCATCATACCTGAAAGGAATGACCCTATCATTGAAAATCCTATTATTATTCCAATTTTTAAATTTTCATTTGTTTTAAATATAGTTGATGTAAATATTCCAACTGAAAGTCCAGCTAAATTACCCACTAAAGTAATTAGTAATACAAGCAACAGATTATCTCCAAAATCTATCTTTAGTACAAATAAAGTATACAAGAATAATAAAATTGTTCCTATAAATTGAATTATATATCCAGAAAGTAATCCACTTAATATTAATACACTTTTCTTTGTCTTGGATACTGCTACTCTCTTCCCTTTAGCTGATATATTTGGAAGTACATCATCAATTATTGTCATTGAAATAATTCCACCATATAAACAAGACATTGCTATTAATGTGTAAAACTCTATAACTATCATAGATAAGTTTGAATTTGATAAATTATTAAATCTAATTTCATTATTACTTAGATATTCAGTTATTCTATTATTAAGAGTTTTATAATCTATATTGTAGTTTCCTTTTTGTAATTCTTTTTTTACTTCTTCTTTTGTTAAGTTTTTTATCATATTTTCAGTGCTAGTTATTTCTTCTACTGTATATTTTAATATTGTTTGATTTATACCACTTTCATGTACGACTATTTTGGGTTTATTATTTTTAAAAACTAAATAACCTTCTATTTTTTTATCTGTTAGAAGTTCTTTTGCTTTTTCTTCAGTTACATATTTTATTTTAAATAAGTAATTTTTATTTTTTTTGTTACTTAATTCTTTAAATGTATTTACATAAATTTCATTATTCTTGTATGAATCATTATTAACTATTGCTATATTAAATACATTTAATTTGTCATCTTTTTCTATATCACTAAATGCCATATTAAAAAATGTTCCAAGTACTAATGGAAATATTAAAGTCCAAAATACTAATGATTTCTTTTTTAGTAATGTTTTTAATGTATACTTAAAATTATGAATAAACATTAGTCTCTTAATTCCTTTCCTGTTAGTTCTAGAAATACATCATTTAGAGTTGGTCTTTCTGAAAATATTTTACTGTAGTTTACTTTATTATCTTTTAAATAATCAATAATATCTACTAAATTATGATTACCTTTTTTAAATTTAATTAACATTACTTTTCCATCATATAATACTTCTTCTACATTTTTTAATTTACTAATTTCTAATATATATTTACCATCTAAATCTTGTACTTCTACCGTTACTTTTTCACTAGTTTTAGATGTATTTTTTAATTCATCAGGTGTACCTTCTGCTATTATTTTACCTTTATCAATTATTATTACTCTATCACATAAAATATCTACTTCTTCCATGTAGTGAGTAGTATAAACGATAGTTGCTCCATTATCTCTTAGTTTTTTTATTCCATCTAATATATTATTTCTACTTTGAGGATCAACTGCTACTGTAGGTTCATCTAAAAATATTAGTTTTGGTTTATGAGCTATTCCACATGCAATATTTAATCTTCTTAGAAGACCACCTGATAATTGTTTTGGATAATATTTTCTAAATTCATTTAATCCAACTAATTCTATAGCATCTTCTATATATTTTTTTCTTGTTTCTTTATTTTCAATATATAAACCACAAAAATAATCTAAGTTTTCATATACTGTAAGTTCATCAAATACTGCTACATCTTGAAATACTACACCTATTTTTTCTTTTATATCATAAGAATTAGGGTTCATTTCTTTTCCAAATATTTTTATTTTTCCATTAGAAAAATTTAATAGTGATAATATACTATTAATTGTTGTGGATTTACCACTTCCATTTGGGCCAAGTAAACCTAGTATTTCCCCTTCATAAACTTCAAAAGATAAATTATCAATGGCTTTTAGATTTTTATATTCTTTTGTTAGATTTCTTACTTCAATAACACTTTTCATATACACTCCTTAATAACTATATACATATTATATTATATAATATAAATATATTTTTTTCATCATCTTGACTTTATTTAATAAAAAATATAATATATTTTATTATATTAATTGGTGATATTATGACGAAAGAAGAATCAAAGAAAATTAAAAATATGATACATAATATTAAGTACTTAAATGTTGGACAGAAACTTATAATGTATAAATACTTTTTAAAGACTATTATTTATAGTATTATTATTTTTGGTTATTATAGTGATATAACTTCAGAAGTTGTGGATTTATATTTAGAGAATAAGAAAGTAAGTTCAGAAGAGAATGATATATTTTCTTTTATTAATAAAAATCTAGATAAAATGAATTATGATGAAGTACTTGATTATATTGAAATGCTTAGTACTTTAAATTCTGAAACTATTATTTATTATTTAGAACAATATGATAATATAGAAACCGCTTGTGATATGCATAGCGAGAATAGATATATTAGGGATAAGAAAAATTTTAAGACTTTAATTGAAACGAAAGATTATAAATTAAGTGCATTGGCTTTAACAATTACATTTGATAATATAAAAGAATTTCTTAATTATGATGATTATTTTTGGAATGAAATAATAGAAAAAATTCAATTTATAGGTAGTCATGACTATAAAGGTAAATATGGGATTGTTTTTGATTCTGATGATATTAGAATCATACTGCCTGAGCTTGTTAATCTTGATACTGCACTAATCTCAATAAGTATTCTTTCAGAGATATATAATAAATATTATACTCATAGTAAAAGTGATACTGATTTAGAAAATGAATTCAAAAATTATTATTTAACTAAAAAACTAAAAAAAGATTAGAATCCTAATCTTTTTTTGTTAAATCTATTTCAATATAATATCCTTTATCTGCCATTATTATAATACTATATTTTGCATTATTTAATATCTTCTTATATTTGTTGTATTCTTTTCTTTTTATAACTAATTGATCAATATTTATCTTTTTTAATCCATTACCATTTTTTAACTTTGCCATACTTATATCTAAAGAATTTATATGATTATTTTTTAAATAATTAAATCCTTGAACTTGCATATTCTCTATTGTTAGATTGCATAAATTTAATTCATTTATTAATTCAAAACTGAAGTTTTTACAGTTATTTACTCTAAGTTGTAATATTTTTTTTAAATTATTCATTGTTGTTACTGATTTTCTTATTGTACAATTTCTTAGTATTAAGTTTTCTAAGTAAGGCATATCTTCTAATAGTGATATTAGACTAGTTGTAATTAATGTATTTCTAATTTCTAAATATTTTAAGTTTTTAAATATTTTTATATCGTTAAATGAAACGGGAGATTTTTCATTAAATTCATCTTTACCATCTATAGTTAAAGAATCTATGTGTAAAATATCAGCATAACCAATTTCACTTATGTCTTTGTCAAATTTTTCTACTAAATAGTCTTTTATTGACTTTGTTAATATTTCCATAACTACTTCTCCCCATGTTTTTATTATACTATTATTTTTTTTATTTACAAATCTATGTGTATATTATATGTAAATATAGTGTTAATTTTGTGTAAATAAACATAAAAAGAGTGCTTGGTGCACTCTTTTAGTTATTCTTCTTCCTCTATAATTTCATCTAATTCGGATTCTTCTGAATATTCTTCTTCATCAGTTTCTTCATAGTCTTCTTCCGAATCATTATATTTGTTATCTTCTTCTGATACTTCTAAATCAACTAATTCTTGTTCTAACATATTATATTTTTTATTAACTTTTTCTTTTTGTTCTTCTTCAAGAATAAACCATCCTTTTTTAAACCAAAGTTCATAAGTTTCTCTTTGAAGTTCAGCTATATCTGTAAACATGTCAAATATAGTATGATAAAGCTTTTCATTGCTTGCTTCAGTCATTGCTACTGTTAAATTTTTTTCTAAATCTTTACATACAGTTAATATACCTTCTATATAATCTTTATCAGTTAATCCTAATCCTTTAGGTACTTCTGTTTTTGGATTACAAATTTGTGTATTATTCATTTTGTCCTCCCTCTCTTAAAGTATCTAAAACAATTTCCATATGTCTGTAAAATATATCAGAGGCTTTTTCCATTAATTCACTTATTTCCTCATCTTCTACATTATCTATTCTGTTAATTGTTTTCTTGAATGCTCCATAATGCCAGTGAAACATATCACATAAATAATTTAAATCTTTACCTGTAAGTATTTCAGGCGCTAATTCGTATTTCATAATAAATCTCCTTTCTTTTTTATTATCTACTTTTTTTATTTTTTTATTCATTTTTTTAATTTTAGGTTTTCATTATGCCATATTTTAATTTTAATTAATATAATATTATGAAAGGAGTTTTTTATATGTACGGTTATATGTATCCAGTTTATGGTTACCCTATTTATGGTGGTAATAATTCTAATGATGGCTTCGGAGGAGGCTGGATTTGGGGAATTATAATTGTTTTATTTATTATTTTCTTCCTATTCTGGGAAAATGGTAACAACAATAATTATTGTCCAAATAGATAAAGAAAAAGAGAAATTTAAATTTTGATATGAACCCCGTTTCTTGGACATAGAAACGAGGTTTTTATATGGGTAAATTAAGTTATGAAGATAAAATAAATTTATATAATGATAGAAAATCAGGATTGTCAATAAGTTCAGTTTCAAAAAAGTATGGAATTAGA
>JAGAWU010000019.1 GCA_017941235.1 Bacilli bacterium
AGAACAATATAAAACAAAATTAATCGAAATGGGAGCTCCATCAACTATAACAGGAAGGTTATTAACTTTTGAAGAAGCAACAAGTCTAGGATGTGATGCAAATGAAAATACGTGCCCAGAAGGGTCATTCATTACGAAAACGTCATTTTGGCTTGGGTCGGCTGACTACGACGACTACGTGTGGGGCGTGGATTCGGGCGGCTACTTCTACGACAACGGCTACAACGTCAACAACGTTGGGGTTCGCCCGGTTATAGAAATCTCAACATCTGATATCTAAGCACGAAGTGCGCCAGGAACGAAATTTCGGAGAAATTTGCGTTCCACGTCCTTCTTGAGGAAAATTTTGCCAAAAATATTTCCGAGAGGAGGAGAAAAGGCAAAAAATAGTATTATTTATTATAGATAGATAATATAGGGAAATACTAGAAAGTGACTCCTGGTCGATTGTTCTTCGTTTAGTGTGCCTGGCTTGGGTCGGCTAACAACAACAACAACGTGTGGAACGTGAATTCGAACGGCAACTTCAACAACAACAACTACAACAACAACAACTATGGGGTTCGCCCAACTTTTCATAAAACTTAGGATTACGTAATTGATATTTGTAATGAGAAGCTATGAAAAACAAGTATTTTCCTTGCTAATATAGCAAAATATATATTATAGATGAAATCGTAGGTTAGTAATTGAAGTAAGTGAAAAGTGAAAGTTTCTAGAACTATAATGACAGAGGGGATTATCAAATTTCCTCTTTTTTTATTTTTAGAAAGGAGGTGAGATAATGTTAGAAAAATATTATACATATAAGGTGAAATACAAAGAATACATAATAATGATGAAATATGGAAACTTTTATGAAATATTAGGTAATGATGCATTAATAATGAATAAATTTTTCAATTATAAAATAAGTAAATTATCTAATACTTTTAAAGTTGGTTTTCCTATTTCAAGTCTTGAAAATATAATTAATAAATTAAATAATTATTCAATTAATTATATAGTAATTGATAAAGAAAAAATAACAAAAAAGAAAGAATTTGAATTAAATAACTATAGTAATTATGAGTTTGATGAAAATATACTAAATTATAATTTAATAGTAATAAGTGAAATAACTAAATATTTAAATGATAATTTATTAGGTGATACTATTACATCAAAATTAGAAAAAATTAAGGAGATTATTAATGAGTAGTAAAGAAGAAAAAAGAAAAGAAACAACTAGAGAAAAGAATGATAGACTTTTAATAGCTGTAAGATTAAAGAAAACAATAATATATATTGAAAATATACTTGAAAATTTTCCTCATAAATATATTGAAATAAAATCACATATTAGTAATTCGTTATATGAGATGTTAGAATATGTATATCTTGCTAATAGTGGATATGATAAAGAACGAAATAGAAATTTATCAATAATAAAACTTCAGATGGTAGATTTTTACTTAATGTTATCATATAAGAAAAATCTAATTGGAAAGAAAAAGTTTGAAGGAATAATTAAACATTTAGAAGAAATATATAAAATGTTATATGGATGGAAAAACTACAATGAAGAGATATAACAATATATATAAAACTATAACTAATATAGATGAAATAATTGATATGTATGAAAATACTATCTCTAAAAACACAAGAAATAAACTAAAAATAGAAAAATTTGATAGAATGTATAGCCTAAATATAGCAGAAATAAAAAAGCAACTTTCAGCAAAATCATACATTCCTGGAAAATATAATATTTTTTTAATCAGAGAACCTAAACTTAGAATAATAATGAGTCAAGAAATAAAAGATAAAATAGTTAATCATTTAGTTGCTAAATATTTTTTAATTGATATATTTGACAAATCCTTAATAAAAGAAAATTGTGCAACAAGAATTGGAATGGGTACTCATTATGCATTAAAGTTATTTAAAAATAATTATAATAAATATAAAAATAAGTATAAAAAGTTTTATATTTTAAAATTTGATATAAGTAAATATTTTTATAACATTGATCACGAAATTGCTAAACAAATAATTAGAAGTAAAATAAAAGATGAAGATGCGTTAAAAATAATATTTTCAATAATTGATTCCACAGATGAATTATATGTAAATGATACAATTAATAAGTTAAAGAAAACTGAAATAGAAAGATTAAAGCAATTAGATATTCATGATAAGAATATAAAGATAGAAGAAGTAGAAAAATTACCTACTTACCAAAAAGGAAAAGGTCTACCTATAGGAAATATGTCATCTCAAATAATAGCAACTTTTTATCTTAATGAACTAGATCACTATATTAAAGAAAAGTTAAAGATAAAGGGATATGTTAGATATATGGATGATGGAGTAATAATACATGATAACAAGGAATATTTAAAATATGTAAAATTAGAAATTGAAAAGATAGTTAATAAATATAAATTAAAACTTAATAAAAAAACAAAAATATATTCAAGTAATGAAGAAATAGAATTTTTAGGTTTTAGATTTTTTAAGAAAAATAAAAAAACAATATCTAAAGTTACTAATAAAACTAAAAAGAGATTTAAAAAGAAAGTAAAGAAATTATATAAGTACAATGAAATATTATCTGAAGAAAAAAGAAGTGTAATAGCAAGCTATCTAGGTCATCTTGGATATGGTTGTTGTAATGAATTAATTTATAAGAATATAAAATTAAAAGATAGATGATATATAGTGTAATTCCAAGCAGTTTTAGGAATTACATAAGGTTAATAGAAAAATGGGATTAGAATCTTATTTTTGTGTTATATCTTTATCATTTTTTAATGGATTAATTTATTAAATTGGGATATAAACTTGCAAATTTGCGAGTTTTTTTCTTTTGCATGTAAAAACTCTAAAAAAATTAGAATAATATATTTGGAAATCGAAAGGAATTAAGTTATCAGAAAGGAGAGGTTTATGAAGGTTTATGGCGATAATTTAGATTGTATAGAAGATTATACAGTGGTTAAAACAGATAAAAAACTAATTATAAAATTAAAAGAAGTAGAGGAAGGTGAGAAAGTATCGATAATATCTGATGTAATGTTTAAGACTATGTTTCAAAACTCAAAAAGAATTAAATATTCAGCTAAATTAATATCATACTTTATAGATATTAGTTATGAGAAATTACTTAATAATTTAAAGTTAGTACAAAATGATTTTGATAATGATAAGTATTACTCTAAAGGAGAAAGAGGAGATTATGTAGCTGAGATAGATGGAGTACATATAAATATAGAGATAAATAATAATTTTAAAGATTATACTTTTGAAAGAAATCTAGAGTATATGTTTAGAATATATAATAGTGGGGTAAAAAGGAGTAAGGGAAGTATTGGCTATAAATATAATAAAGTAGTACAAATAAACTTTAATAATTTTTATTATAAGAATGATGATGATGCAGTAAAAATATTTACAGTAAATGATGGAAAAGTAAAGTATACAGATAAGATAACAATTGTACAAGTTTATCTACCTCTTTTAAGAAAAAAATGGTATGATTTAGGTATAGAAAACTTAGAAGAAAAAGAGAAATTTATTTTATCATTATATGAAATGAATATTAATAATTCTAAGGAGATAGGAGGGAAGATAAATATTATGAATGATTATCTAGAAGAAAGTAAAGAAGTAATGGAAGAAGTTTCTTTCGGAGAAAGTTATGATAAAGAGCTTGCGACTTATGAAGGTGGATTTGATGAAGGAAGACAAGCAGGATTTGATGATGGATTTGCAGCAGGTCGAGAGGATGGATTTGCAGCAGGTCGAGAAGAAGGACTCGCTGCAGGTCGAAAGGATGGATTTGCTGCTGGCCAAGAAGAAATTAGGATCGATACTGCTAAAAAAATGAAAGATGAAGGAATTGATGTTTCTTTAATAAATAAAATTACCGGACTTTCCTTGGAAAAAATACAAAAACTATAAAAAGAACAAGTATTTGTTCTTTTTTATTTTTATTTTAGTGTATAATAAATGTAGGTGATTTTTATGGACAATATTAAAAATAGGGTTTTAGAATTAACTAAAATACTTAATGAGGCAAATTATAATTATTATGTTAAAGATGATCCTACTATTACAGATCAAGAGTACGATAAATATTTAAGGGAACTTGAAGAATTAGAGTCAAAATATCCTGAGTTCAGTTATGATGATTCTCCTACAAAACGTGTTGGAGGAGAAGTAATAGATTCTTTTAGCAAAGTTAATCATGTTATACCTATGATGAGCTTGAGTGATGTATTTAGTGAAAGTGAAGTTGTAAATTTTGATGAAAAAATCAGAAAAGAAGGCTTTGATCCTCAATATGTTTGTGAACTCAAAATAGATGGACTTTCAGTTTCACTTTTATACCGTGATGGTAAACTTGTTAGAGCAGCTACTCGTGGAGATGGAGTTGTTGGTGAAGATATTACTCATAATGTAAAAACTATTAAGTCAGTGCCACTTACATTAAATGAAAAAATTGATATTGAGGTACGTGGTGAAATATATATGAGTAAAAAATCTCTAGAAAAAGTTAATGCAGAAAGATTAAAAAATGGTGAAAAACCACTTCAAAATGCTAGAAATGGTGCAGCTGGTTCTATTAGACAACTTGATAGTAAGATTGCTGCTAAAAGAGGTTTAGATGTTTGGATTTATCATTTACCTAATCCACTTGATTATGGAATCCATACTCATTATGAAGCACTTGAATTTATGAAAAAATTAGGATTTAAAGTTAATCCTAATAATAGATTAGTTAGAGGCATTGGAGAAGTTTTATCATTTATAGATGAAATGGGTGAAAAGAGAGATAGCCTTCCTTATGATATAGATGGTGTTGTTATAAAAGTTAATAATATAGATATGCAAACTGCAATTGGTTATACGGCTAAATATCCTAAATGGGCCACTGCATATAAGTTCCCTGCTCTTGAAGTATTAACTAGACTTAATGATATTATATTTACAGTTGGTCGAACTGGACAGATTACTCCAAATGCGGTTTTAGACCCAGTAATAGTTCAAGGTTCTACAATATCGCGTGCTACTTTACATAATGAGAATTACGTTAAGGAGAAGGATTTAAAAATTGGAGATATAGTATCTATTAGAAAAGCAGGTGATGTTATACCTGAAGTAGTAGAGGTAAAAAAAGATAGAAGAACTGGTGATGAAAAAGAGTTTACGATGATTACTAATTGTCCTATTTGTGATAGTGTGTTACAAAAAAAAGATGGGCAAGTTGATTATTTTTGTCTAAATGAGGAATGCCCTACGCGTAAGATTGAATCACTTATTCATTTTGCTAGTCGTGATGCTATGAATATAGATGGACTTGGTGATAAGATAATGGAGGATTTCTTTAACTTTGGTTTTATTAAAAGTATTCCTGATATATATTTACTTCAAAGTCATAGGGAAGATTTACAAAGACTAGAGGGGTATGGTGAAAAATCTATTACTAAACTTTTAGAGTCAATAGAGAATAGTAAACATAATTCTCTTGAGAAACTATTATTTGGTTTTGGTATACCTCAGATTGGCAGTAAGACTGCTAAATTACTTGCTTCTTATTTTCATAATATAGATAATCTTATAAATGCAAAATTTGAAGATTTAAATACTATTAATGATATAGGTAATATAATTGCTAAAAGTATAGTTGATTTCTTTAGTGATTCTTATAATTTAGATGTTATTGATCGTCTAAAAAAATTTGGTGTTAATATGGAGTATTTAGGTAAGAAGGTAGTACTTGATGAAAGTTTTTCAGGAAAGACTTTTGTTCTTACTGGTACTTTAAATGATTTTAAAAGAGAAGAAGCAAAAGAAATAATTGAATCACGTGGTGGTAAGACAAGTGGTTCTGTTTCTAAGAAAACTGATGTTGTTCTTGCTGGGGCTGATCCTGGAAGTAAGTATGATAAAGCAGTTGAACTTGGTATTACTATTTGGTCTGAAGAAGATTTTAAAAATCATTTAAACTAGTACATACTTATCTTTCATAGAGGATTTTTATAAAATCCTTTTTTTTTATTTAAATTCATTGAATTATTTTCTATCTTTGTTATAATAGAAAGCAGTATTTTAATTGGAAGGAGATACTATATGGGTGATAATAAAATAACAGTATTTCTATCAAATGAAATTGTTTTACTTCCTAATTCTGAAGTTAGATTTGAAACGGATAATGTTGACGATAAAGAGATATTTTCTTTCCTTGAAGATTCTGGTACACAAGAACTTTTAATAGTTAATCCATTTAATACTAGTGTAAGTTTTCCAGATATAACTGAACTTCCAAGAATTGCAACACTTGCCGAACTTAGAATGAAGATTGATGTACCAAATGGTAAAACAAGAGTTACATTATTTGGTGTGAGAAGAGTAGAAATAACTGATTATTTTTTAGAGGATGTTTTCTATTCGGCAAATTATAAAGAAATCATAAAAAGACCTATTAAAGAAGATGTAGATACTTATAGAAATCTTCTTATAAAGTGTTTAGAAAAATATATAAATAAAATCCCATATGTATCCAATTCTATAATGGGGCAACTTCATTTAATTAATGAACTTGAAGATTTAACAGATATAGTTGCTTCTTTTCTCCCTCTTAGTTTTGATAAAAAGAAAAAATATGTTTTAGAACTAGATGTTATTAGCAGAGTTAAACTTTTAATAGAAGATATGAACGAAGAAGTTAAATTCATTGAGCTTGAGGAAAAGATTGAGAATGAAGTTACTAAAGAACTTGATAAAAGTCAAAAAGAATATTATTTAAGGGAAAAGTTAAATGTTATACAGCAAGAACTTGGTGATACTAATAATAAAGATGATGAGATAGCTAGACTTAACAAAAAGTATTCTAAGCTTAATTGTAGTAGAGAAGTTAAGAATCGTATTAAAAGAGAAATTAAAAGATATCAATCTACTTCTAGTTCTTCACCTGAAGCTTCTGTAATTCGTGATTATTTGGAGTGGATGGTTAGTCTTCCATGGAATAAATTTACTAGAGATGAAAAAGATTTAAGAAAAGTAGATGCTTGCTTAAATTCTACTCATTATGGCCTTTTTAAGGTAAAAACTAGAATACTTGAGTATTTAGCTGTAAAACAGAAAAGTGATAATTTGAGAAGTCCAATTATTTGTTTAGTTGGTCCTCCAGGTGTTGGTAAAACAAGTCTTGCACTTTCAATTGCTAAAGCAATAAATCGTAAATCAACTAAAATAAGTGTTGGTGGAATTAATGATGAGGCTGAAATAGTAGGACATAGAAGAACTTATGTAGGGGCACTTCCAGGTAGAATTATTCAGGGAATGAGAAGAGCTGGAAGTAGTAATCCTGTATTTATTATTGATGAAATTGATAAACTTAGAAAAGATATGAAGGGTGATCCTGCAAGTAGTTTACTTGAAGTTTTAGATCCTGAACAAAATAATAAATTTTCGGATCATTATATTGAAGAGGCATTTGATTTAAGTAAAGTTATGTTTATATTAACTGCTAATTATATTGAGCAAATTCCTTATGAACTTCAGGATAGGTTAGAAATTATTGAAGTACCTAGTTATACAGAGCTTGAAAAATTATATATTGCTAGGGATTATTTGATTCCTCGTGAACTTATTGAACATGGCCTTACTGAAATTGAAGTTCAATTTGAGGACGATGCTATTATGTATCTTATAAATAATTATACAAAAGAGGCTGGAGTACGTGAACTTCAAAGAGAAATACAAAGTATATTGAGAAAGATAGTAAAAAAATTATTAACTGATTCTACAATTGCTTCTTATACTGTTACTAAAGATTTAATTTTTGAAATTTTAGGTAAAGGTAGGTATGAGTATGAGCAAATAGAAGAAGAGGGTAGAATTGGTGTTGTTAATGGGCTTTGTTATACACCTGTAGGTGGTGATATACTTCCTATAGAAGCTACTTGTTATGATGGTTCTAGTAAATTACTTCTTACTGGTTCACTAGGTAATGTTATGCAGGAATCTGCACAAATAGCTCTTAGTTATGTTAGAACAAATTCATTAAAATTTGATATTAAGTCAGGTGTATTTGATAAAAAAGATATACATATTCATGTACCTGATGGGGCTATAAAAAAAGATGGACCTAGTGCTGGTGTAACTCTTGTTACTGCTTTAATAAGTTTATTTTCTAATAAACCTGTTCCTAGTGATATTGCTATGACTGGTGAGATAACTTTACGTGGAAAAATTCTTCCTATTGGTGGTCTTAGAGAAAAACTAATTGGTGCTAAAAGAGCTGGTGCTATAAATATATATGTTCCTAGTAGAAATAAGTATGATATTGATGAACTTGATGATGAGTTAAAAGATGGTTTAAATATTATTTATGTTGATGATTATAGTGATATTTTTGAATCTATTTTTAGGGGGTAATTATGGATAGTAGTAGTATGGGTAAGATAGCTTGCTTTCTAAGTGTTAGAAGTTATCTCGTAACTTTACCCAGTAATGAATTAATTAAACTTATATATTTTGATGAAAATGGAAATCAAGATATAGAAAGTATGCATTCATTTTTGAATTTAATTTCTTTTCTTCTTTCTAGTGAAAAGTATTATCCCTATTTAGGGAAAGATGTACTTGATAATCTTTACAATGTTATTTCTTATGGTAGAAATATTATTACTGAAGATAGAGAAAAAGTATGTAATTTTATTAATTATTTAATTCTTAAGTTAAATTCTATACGTAGTAATAATTATGATAAATTAAGAAATGAATATTTAGCTAGTCAATTATTTATGAGAACTGGAGAGAGTTTTGATGAGTATGAATTTTCTTCTGATGTGGTTGAATCAAGTTTAAAGGAATATATTAAACATGATGAAGTAATATTTGATGGTATATTTGGAAACAGTGATGAATTTGTTGTAAATGATTTGAATATTAGATTTATGATATCGTCTTTTAGTTATTATTGTACATATTTACCTTCACTTCTTGAAAATGAAGAAATATTAAAATTATTTGTCTACATAAAATATGTACTTGATTATGCTAATCATAGACAATTTTCTGAGAAATATATTAGTAAATCTGTTTATGAAAAACATAAAAGAGTTTTAAAAGAAATACAACATATTATAGATGAACAAATGGATAAGACTAGTTTATCAACTAAAGATATAAATAAATTAAAGATTAAAGCAAAAGCATCAATTAATTGACGCTTTTTTTTTGTAATACTTTTTTGTGATACTCATAATATTTATTGAAGGGAGATTTTTATGAAAAAAACAGTTACTTTTAATAAAGATTTAGAGTTTCCTACTATGATTGGAGAAATAGTTGAAATAGCACTTGATGATAATTTAAAGTTTGTTGATTCTAGTAATATAGAAGGTAGTTTTTTTATAAATGGTTGCTACAAGATGACTGAGGCTAGTAGATTAAAAGAAGGTTTTTCATTTAATATACCTGTAGAAATAGCGCTTACTCAAAATTTAGAAATTGAAACTTGTGATATTAGTATTTCTGATTTTACATATGAGATTGTATCTGAAAATATTTTGAGATGTAATATTGATGTTTTAGTTGAAGGTGTTGAAGCTATTGATCTTGGTGATGAAGTAGAAGAACTAGAAGATAATAATTTTGAAGAAGAAGAAAAGAATCGAGAATGTGATGGTGATTCTTTAGAAGATAAAGAGGTTGAAATACCTGTGAAAGAAAGAAATTCTAGTGATTTGGAAGAACAAGAATTAAATATAGTAGAGGAATTAGAAATTCCAAAAAAAGAAAATACAGTAAAAAAAGATACTCCTATTTTAAATGAGAAGATTAATAATGAGGAAATAAGTAATTCTTTGTTTTCAAATTTAGCAGATGAGGATGATAGTTTTTCAACTTATTCTATATATATAGTTAGAGAAGAAGATTCAGTTGAGAAAATTCTTGAAAAATATAAAATAACAAAAGAAAAATTAGAAGAATATAATGATCTTTCTAATATATCATTAAATTCTAAAATTATTATTCCTAGTGTCTACGATGAAAAAAATTAAAGATATTTTAGATAAGTATGATATTAATATATTAAAGTATTCCTATATTAATAATGCAGTTATAGTTGATTCTAATAAGGGGAAATTTGTATTAAAAAAAAAGAAAAGAAATGATAAAAAAGAATTATATGATTATCTTTTATCCAGAAATTTTTCTTTCTTTTTGTATCCAGAAAATGATACTAATGATGATTATGAAATATATCAATATATTACTAGTATAAAAACAGTAAAAGAAGAAAAAGCAATTTCATTGATTAATATAGTTTCTCTACTTCATAATAAGACAACTACATATAAAGAATATACCCTTGATGAAATAAAAGAAATATATGAATCTAAAAGTGATTATATCAATTATTTATATAATTACTATAGTGAACTGGAAGAGGTGTTCTCTAATTCTGTTTATCCTTCTCCATATGAGTTGTTATTTTTAAATAATGTTTCTAAAATATATAATTGTCTCAATTTTAGTAAAGTAATAGTTGAAGAGTGGTATAATTTATGTATTAAAGATAGAAGAAAAAGAATAGTTTTTTTGCACAATCATTTAAGCTTAGATCATTTTATAGATATAAGTGATCCTAAACTTATTAATTTTGATTATTCTAAATATGATAGTCCTATTTATGACTTTGTTAAATTTTATAAAGAACATTATTATGAACTTGATATGATAAATTTATTTAACTTATATCAACATAAGTATAGATTTACTGATTCTGAGTTATTACTTTTTTTTATAGAAATAATTATTCCTAAAAAAATAAAATTTTCTAATAATACTTGTAATAATACTATTATTGTTGGTGAACTTATAGATTATGTGGATACTACTAGGAATTTTATATTAAAAGAGAAGAAGAAACAAGAGAAAGAAGATAATAATAAACTCAATAAGGAGTAAAACTGCATTTACTTTTGTAGTTATAAAAACAAGGATTAATATTTGATAAAATATAATTATACTTAAGCAGAATATAAATCCTAAGTAAAATAAAGATGTTCTTCTTCTAAATTTACAATTGTTACACCTACAATAAAAAGGATGTCTTTTTTTATTCATATTTATCACCTATAATAATTTATGCCCTTTTTTTTTGATGTGTGATATAATATAGGTTATAAGATAGGTGATATTATGAGAAACAAGGGATTTACAATGGTTGAATTATTAGTTGTAATAGTAATTATGGGGTTAATTACGTTTTTAGGGTTTCCTGCTTTAATGCGAACACTTACTACTAATTCAAAGAAGGAATTTGAAGTGTATGGTGATAGTATGATTGCTGGGGCTAAATTATATATACAAAAAGAAGGTTATGATCTTCAAGCAAGTGGTAAATTTAATACAGGTTCTATTACTATTCCTTTAAAAAAACTTGTTGATGATGGTTATATTAGTGAATTTACTTCTAGTAAAAAAGGTCATAGATGTGATAGTAGTAATTCTCAAAGTTATGTTAGAATAACTTCTGAAACTGATACTAATACTTATACTTATAAATATCGTTTGGTGTGTAATGATGGGAAGAAAGATATTACTTTAACTAAGTAATTCTTTTTTTGTATAAAAATCTAAAAATGTCTCTTAATGTTCATAGGTGATAAATTTGACAAATGAAATGTTTAATGCTAGTATATTTTGCAATCCCGCAATTGAGAGGTGTTTAAATGCAATTTTATAATGAAGAACAAGCAATTAGGGTTTGTTTGGAAAAGCCAACTATGATTTTTGGGCTTATTAAAGAGGGATATATAGAGGTTGTTGATAAAATACTTTCTTTGGATAAAAAAATAATTAATACTACTGATTCTGAAGAAAATGATGTGATGATGGCTTTACTTAGTAGAAAATGCTATGATTTAGTTTTAAAACATATGAAAAATAAAGAATGGGATATAAATCATCAAAATGATAGGGGAAATACATTTTCACATATTTTAGTAACTATGAATTATTTAAAAACATTAAATATATTAGAACAGCTTAAAAAGAATAAAAAATTTATTCCTAATATTAAGAATAATAGAGGAGAGACAATTCTTGATAGAGCAGTTTTAACTAATAACTTATGTACTGCTATGAAAATACTTGATGATAAAAGATTTAATAATATAGATGTTTTATCATTTAAATATATGTATGATAAGTATATTAATAATTCATATTATGGTACATATTCTAAGATAAATAATTTAGAGATTATTATTGATAGAATATCTAAAAAGGAAGTTTTGAAACCTAATATGAGAAAGTTGTTAAATGCTTTACATAAGAATTATGACAATATTAAAAGGGATTTATTAGTTAATAGTAATGATAATATAGAATTAATTATTGATTCGTTTATATAGACTTGTTTTAAATAATAATTTATGTTACTATATTGTAAGGAGGAGATGTATTTATGAAGAAAGTTTTATTAGTCGTTATGGTAATGGGATTAGTATTATTTACAGGATGTATTGGTGAACAAACATTAACTTGTACTAAAGATATTAGTTCTTCAGGTATTACAATGATTCAAACTGTTAATGTTAAATTTGTTAACAATAAAGTTGATACAATGAATACTACAGTTGCTGTAACATTACCTGATTCATATAAATCATATATTGATACTTTTGTTAGTAGATTTAATTCACAATATAAAAGTCAATATGGTAGTTATGAACATGTAAAACTTAACACTGTTAAAAAAGGTGATAATCAAATCGATGTAAATATTGATTTTGATTATAAGAACATGACTGATTCTGAGAAAAAAGGCTTAGATTTAGTAGGTAGTGAAAGATATTCTAATAATAAGAAAACTTTAGAAAAACAAGGATTTACTTGTAAATAATAAAAAGCCATTTGGCTTTTTTATTTTTTGTGGAAAAAAAATAAAAAAAATGATAAAATATCTATTAGATTTAAGGAGTGTGTAGTTTATGAATTTACCAGACTATATAGAAGCAAAGAAAAGAAATAAAAATTATAGTACTATTTCTTATAATATAGATTCAGAGTTTAAGAATAAATATAAAGGAAAAACATATTTTATTAAGACTTATGGATGTCAAATGAATGAACACGATACTGAAAATATTAAAGCTATACTTGAAGAAATGGGATATTCTGAAGTACTTGATTATGAAAAGGCAGACCTTGTTATGTTAAATACATGTTCTATTAGAGAAAATGCACATAATAAAGCATTTGGAATGTTGGGCAGATTAAAACATTTGAAAGAAGATAAACCTAATTTAATAATAGGATTATGTGGATGTATGGCTCAAGAAGTTGGAGTTGTAGATATACTTTTAAAGAAATATAAGTTTGTAAATTTTGTAATGGGTACACATAATATTTATAGGCTTCCATTTATTTTAGATAAGGCTATAGAATTTGATGAACAACAAATAGAAGTTTTCTCTAAAGAAGGAGATTTGATTGAAAATATTCCTGTAAAAAGAGAAAATAATTTTAAAGCTTGGGTTAATATTATATATGGTTGTGATAAATTCTGTACTTATTGTATTGTTCCTTACACTCGTGGTGGTGAGAGAAGTAGAAAAAAGGAATCTATATTAGATGAAGTTAAACAATTATATGAAAGTGGTTATAAGGAAATAACTCTTCTTGGACAAAATGTAAATGCTTATGGTAAAGATTTATATGATGATTATGGATTAGGTGAGCTTTTAGAGGATGTAGCAAAAATAGGAATACCTAGAATTACATTTATGACAAGTCACCCTTGGGATTTTACAGATAAAATGATAGATGTTATTGCTAAATATTCAAATATAATGCCATATATACATTTACCATTACAATCAGGTAGTTCAAAGATACTTAAATTAATGGGAAGAAGATATACTAAAGAAAGTTATTTAGAATTATTTGATAAAATGAAGAAAAAGATTCCTAATGTAAGTATTTCTACTGATATAATTGTAGGTTTTCCTGGTGAAACTGAAGATGATTTTAAACAAACTTTAGAAGTTGCTAATTACTGTAAATATGATAATGCATTTACATTTATTTATTCACCACGTGAGAATACGCCTGCTGCTAAGCTTAAAGATGATGTTTCTTTAGATGAAAAAGAAAAAAGATTATACCAGTTAAATGATGTTGTTAATAAGTATTTTTTAGAAAATAATAAAAAATTAATTGGTAAAAAAGTATCAGTTTTAGTAGAAGGTGTTTCTGAAAAGAAAGAGAATAATTTCTTTGGTTATACTTTTAATAATAAATTAATTAATTTTACAGGTGAAGCTAAAGTAGGAGATATAGTTTTAGTTGAAGTTACAGATGCTAAAACATGGAGTTTAGATGGAAAAATATCTGAATAATGATGAAATACAAAAACTTAATGAATTAATTGATTATATAAAGTCTAGTAATGATTATAAAGAATGTATTAGATTAAAAAGTGAAATGAAGGAAGATCAGGAATTATTACTGTTAATTGAAAAGGTTAAGAAATGTCAGCAAGATTATGTTAGAAGTGGTTATTCTAATTTAAAAAAAGAAGTTTTAGATGAAAATATGAGATTGCTTGAAAATAATAAGACTTATGTTTTATATTCTTTTTATTTAGATAGAGTAAATGAAAATATTAACGTTATTAAGGAAGAATTAAATAATTATTTTTTTGATATTACTAATATTCTTGAATAATTAGTAAAGTATTTGTTTTTCTCGCATAAACTAAATTGAGGAGGAAAACGATGGCTAATTATAGAGAGATAGTTACAAAAACTGTTATTGGAAAAGGAAAAAAAACATTTATAGATACAGGTTATGTAAAACCAAATAATTCTCCATCTACAATTCTTGGATGTTGGATTATTAACCACAATTTTGGTGGTAATAAAACGGGTGATAGTGTTAATATAAATGGTAGTTATGATTTGAATATTTGGTATTCATTTGATAATAATAGTAAAACAGATGTTATAAAACAAAATGTTACATATAATGAGGTTGTTCATATAAAAAATAAGAGTGAATCTTCTGATCAAGAAGTTATTGTTAGAAGTTTAAAACAACCAACTTGTTCTAAAGTAGATATAGAGAATGGAACAATAAATTATGTTATAGAAAAAGAACTAGGAATTGAACTTGTTGGAAATGAAAAAGTTAAAATAGCAATTGATGATAATGAAGATCCTTGGGATGAAATATTAGATGATACAGAAGATAAAAAAATCGATAATGAAGTAGATGAAAAATTTATTAAAGATCAAGAAACTTTGTAAGTTTCTTTTTTCTTTTGTTTATGTTAT
>JAGAWU010000020.1 GCA_017941235.1 Bacilli bacterium
TATCAATACCATATTTTTTCCCAATATTTATAGATGAATTACCATCTTTTTTTTCATTATAAACATTTATATATTTTTCATATGTTATTTTTGCCATCAAAAAACCTCGCTTCTATGTCCAAGAAACGGGGTTCATATCAAAGTGTATTTTTTTGCTTTTCAGTAAGATTTTTAGGTAACAATATAATTCCTTGCTTACCATGTTTACCTAAACTACCATCCTCATTATACTTCGTAGCATTTAAAAAAACAGCATGATTAAAAAGATGAGTATAAAAATATGAAATAGCTTCAGGAGCATGTTTATTTGTCAATTTCTTAAACATACCCACATCAGAATAATACTCTTTTGCAAAATTTAATAAAGTAGTCGAATGAAAATATCCATCCTTCATATCACCAATTTTCTTTATACCACCATCAAAAATATTAACATCTTGCTTATCACTACCAAATATAAAAGCTATTTTATAATCATCCATATAAACTCCTAGAATGGCATTTTAAAATTACCATTTTTCATTTGCTTCATCATTTTTTTCATTTGTTCAAATTGTGTCAATAATTTATTTACTTCTTGAACAGAAAGTCCACATCCTTTAGCAATTCTTGTTTTACGACTTGCCTTAATAATATCAGGATTACGCCTTTCTTCAGGTGTCATTGAAAGTACAATTGCTTCTACATGTGCCATTTGTTTAGGATCAATTTTAACATTATTAAGTCCCATCTTCTTAGCACCAGGTATCATCTTAAGCAATGATTCAAGTGGTCCTAGTTTTTTCATTTGCTTCATCGTAGATAAGAAGTCCTCTAAATCAAACTTACCAGCTTGTAATCTCTTAACAGTTTTTTCAGCCTCTTTTTCATCAATAGCTTCTTCTGCTTTCTCAACAAGTGAAACTATATCACCCATTCCAAGAATTCTACCAGCCATTCTTTCAGGATCAAAACCTTCAAGACCATCTAACTTTTCAGAAACACCAATAAACTTAATTGGCACATTTGTTAAATGTCTAACAGAAAGTGCAACACCACCTCTAGTATCACCATCTAATTTAGTAAGTATAACACCAGTTAAATTAAGTGAATCATTAAATCCTTCAATTACATTTATAGCATCTTGACCCATCATAGAATCTATAACTAATAAAACTTCTTTAGGAGAAATCTCAGTATATATATTTTGAAGTTCTTCCATTAACTGAGTATCAATATGAAGTCTACCAGCTGTATCTATTAAAACATAATCATATTTGTTTTCTTTAGCATATTTAATAGCATTTTGACTAATTTCTACAGGATCTTTTTTTCCTTCCTCATATACTTCGATATTTAACTGTTTACCAATCTGTTTTAATTGATCTATAGCAGCAGGCCTATAAACATCGCAAGCAACTAAAAGTGGTTTCTTTGCATGTTTCTTACGCAAAAAATTTGCAAGTTTACCAATAGTAGTTGTTTTACCACTACCTTGAAGACCAACAAGCATTAAAACAGCAGGATTACCATTCAAATTAAGAGGAGCACTTTCTCCACCTAAAAGTTCAGTAAGCTCATCATTAACAATTTTTACAAACATATCACCCGGATTAATGCTTTTCTTAACTTCTTCACCTAGTGCTTTTTCCTTTACTGCATTAGTAAATTCCTTAACAACTTTATAATTAACATCCGCTTCTAAAAGTGCAAGACGTATTTCACGCATTACTTCACTGATATTTTCTTCAGTTATCTTTCCATAACCTTTTATCTTATGTATAGCATTTTGTAATCTATCACCTAAATTTTCAAACATTTATATCACCAATAATATTATAAATTAAAACATAAAGAAAAAACAACCCTAAAAAAAGAAGAATAGATAAACTATTCTCCTGTAGCTACTGTAACATCCCCAAAACCTTGCATAAAATTAGATGAAATATTTTGACCTTGAGGTATTATTATTTCAGGTTGTTTTTGTTGCATTTCAATATTTGGAGTTAAACTATTTGAAGTATTAATAAAACTTTGTGAACCAGGAATATTCGAATCAGCAGTAACTGGTATATCCAAATTATTTGGATTCATAGCACCATCATCTACATTAGCATTATAATTCTGTACACTATTATAAGGCTCCATCAAATCTTTACTAGGAGTATCCTCAATTCCCTCCAAAAGATTAGGTGCAGATTCTTCTGTATTTTCCATTAAAGATGGTGACTCCATCAATTGCCCAAAACCACCAGTTGTATCATTTGATGATTGACTATTATTGTCATCTCTTTGCATAAAGAACGAATTTACCATATTATTTGAATTAGAATTCTGTACTAAAGGACTATTTTCATTAGGTAAACTTGGTACTGAAACCTGTACTTGATTAGAACTAACACTTGGTGCATTAACTTGTACTTGTGATGAATTTGAAACTGAATTAACTTCATTTTGTTGCTTCTGATTTGATTGTGCATGTGAATTATTTCCACCCCAAATTCTAACAACATCACAGTTTCCACTCTTAGGTTCAGGATTTGGCATCTTTAATCTAACAATAAGTGGAATTGTAAATGCCATACCAAATGCCAAACAAGTACCTGCTTGTAAAGTTTTCTGTTTTTCAACAATTTCATCACTAATATTTGGAACCATCTTTCTAATATATTCAACATCAGCTGGGTGATTCATCTTAAATATTAAGAAATTAGAACACTGTGAAATAACTGTATCACTCATTTCTACTGGTCTCTGAGTAATTAAACCAAGTATTACACCGTACTTACGTCCCTCTTTAGCAATACGATCAAATATATTATATCCAATCAAGAAAGTATCTGTATCATTTTGAATATATCTATGAGCTTCTTCAACTATTAAATGGAAAGGAATACTAGCCCTATTAGATAATCCTTTAGCAAAACTAAATATTAATCTTGAATATATTTTAACTACTACTTTAGCAAAAACATCATCTACATCATCCAAATTAATATTAACGAATTGATATTTTCTACCATTACTAATTAATAAAGATGAAATAAATTGTTCTAATGTTACATTATCAGGATACTCAAAATATTTAGCATTTTGACCAACTATTAGTGAATGAAGTCTAACTCTAATAGTAACAGAATCACCATAAGTATTTTCATTTCTTAGCCATCCTTCACTAATTAATGTAAAGTTTAATGCCTTTTCTAAAGTATCTAAATCATAAAAGAAATTACCTTCAGGTTCAAAACTATCAAAATCTTCATTTATAAATTTATGTAAGTATTCACCCATAAGTACACTTTCAGTAAAATTACCAAACTGATCTATTATAAAACAATCTCTGAATTTTCTTGTATAACCAACACCTTGTACTATTGTCTCTAATGTAAATTCAGGTGTTGAACAAGATTCTAAAATTGAAAATATTTCATTTCTTTTATTTGGAGAAGTTTCATTTGTATATAAAATTGTAGTAATAGCTTTTGCAATCAAATGATTTTTAAACGCATTAGCATCTACTTCAGTTTGTGAAAATATTTTTGCAAGTTTAAGCATTCTTTCTATTATTGGCAATTGTGAATGTGTAGTAGCATTTAAAAGAAGAGCTAAATCTTGTTGATTAAGTAAATAAATAGGTATTCTTAGTTTTTCTGCAAAAGGATCTATCTCATTAGTAGAAATAAATCTATAATTATAATTTGAATTAATACTTGATAAATCTTTAAAAGCATTATAATACTCTGCAGAAGAATCAAACATAATTATATTTGATTTATAAGGGAATAGTCTTTGATCTTCAAACATATTTTGAAAAACTCTACTAACACCGCAACTTTTACCAGAACCACTATTACCCATAATAGCAAAATGGTTACTAAAGAATCCATTTACATCCATATAAACATCTCTATCATTATAGAAAGGACTATTTCCTAAAAGCATATATCCAGGTTCATCTTTTCCAGTAACTAAAGGAATTTCTTGTTCTGAAATAACACGACATTTAGCATCTAAAGTGGGTTTTCTTAATGTACCACCATATAACTTATTATTTCTTATTTCACCCAAAAACCTAATCTTAACTAAATCACCATCAAGATCATCTACTTCACCCAATATAGTTTTTTCATTATCCTCAAAAATAACATGCAAGTTCATCAAATTAAATGTTAAATCTGCATCTGCTTTTAGTTTTACACTAGCTCCTTTATCACTAATATAAACAATTCGATCAAACATAAACAGTCCCTCTTTTCATTCTTACCCTATTATGATAATTATACTATCTATAAATTAAAGTTGCAAGAAAAAAAGATTATGATAACAAAATATCAATAACCTTATCTTTTAATTTCTCATCATCTATGCATTTTAATATATTCTCTTTTTTACTATATAGTTTTAGTTTCAATTCAAATTCATCTAATTTTTCTCTAATTACAGCAAGTTGTTTAGATACAGCATTACGACTTATATCAAAATCTGAAGATATTTCACTTAAAGATAAATCATTAAAGTAGTACTCTTCGAAATACTCTCTCTGTTTATCAGTAAGTAGATTTTTATAAAGATCATATAATTCAGAATAATATACTAAATCTTTCATATTATATTCCTAAAATATTGATAATAGCTAATACCAATAGTACTATTCCTAATAAAAAATATAATATAGTAAATGCTTTTCTTTTATAAATGATTAAATTATTAACCCCAGTAATTAACATAGTTAAACCAAGTGATATTTGAAGAGCAAACATTACTCTTTTTTGAAAGAAATAAACAATTGCTAAAATTAAAGTAATGATAGAAAGAATAAATTGAATATTTAATAAAATAAACTGTTTCTTAGTTAGCTTTGGTTTTTGGACTTTTTCTTTTACTTCATCACTTTCTCCAGATTCAGATTCATTAACAGTATCTAAAACTTCGATTATTTCATTTTCTTTAGTAACTTCATCATAATATTCATCAGATTTTGTTCTTTTTAATTCATTTTTCTTTTCATCAACACTTTTTACTTCTTTTACTTCAGTTTTTTTCTTTTTTTTCATATTTTCTCCTATAAATCCTTAAATAATCCATAAATATATTTTTCTATATCAAATACTTGCAAATCTTCTTCTCTTTCTCCAAGGCCTATATATTTAACAGGAATACTTACCTCATCTTTTATTGCAAGTACTATACCACCTTTTGCAGTACCATCAAGTTTAGTAAGAACAATTCCAGTAATACTTGTTATTTCCTTAAAACTTTTAGCTTGACTAATTCCATTTTGACCAGTAGTTGCATCAATTACTAGAAGAGTTTCATGTGGTCCACCTTCTACTTGCTGACCAATTACTCTATTAATCTTTTCAAGTTCTTTCATTAAATTAACTTTGTTTTGAAGTCTACCAGCTGTATCAACTAAAACTAAATCGTAGTTTTCTTCTTTTGCTTTAACTAATCCATCAAAAACAACACTTGCAGGATCTGCACCTTGCTCTTTACCAAAGAAATCTACACCTATTTTTTTACCCCAATCTTCAAGTTGTAAAACAGCTCCAGCTCTAAATGTATCTCCTCCAACAAGTAAAACTTTCTTGCCTTCTTTTTTCATTTTAGAAGCAATTTTAGCAATTGTAGTAGTTTTACCCACTCCATTTACCCCTACAAATAATACTACTGTAGGACCATTATCATTAAAATTAATTTTATTAACTAAGACTTCATCATTAACATAAATTATGAAAAGCTCATCAATAATTATTTCTTTTAAATCCTCTGTATTTTCTATTTTTTCATGTTTAACTCTATCTCTAAGTCTATCCATAAAATTCATAACAGTATTTACACCAATATCAGCCATAATTAGTGTTTCTTCAAGTTCATCAAAATAATCATCTGTTATTTTTTTATATTTATTAGTAAGAAAAGCTAGTTTACTAACAAAACCTTCTCTAGATTTAGTAAGTCCTTTTTCATATATCCTAACTTCTTCTAATTGTTTTTGTCTTTTTTCTTCTTTTTTCTTTTGTTTTAAAAGTAATTTTTCTTCTTTCTTTTTTTGTTTTAACTCTTTTTTAGTTAATTTTTCTTCTTCCTCAGGTTTTTCCTCATCTTCAGTTTCTTCTACTTTCTCAAGTTCTTCCTCATCTTCAGATTCTTCTATTTCTTCAAGTTCTTCCTCATCTTCAGATTCTTCTATAGATTCATTATCCTCATCAACTTCAAACCCATCTTCATCTGTTTGTTCAATTTCTTCTTCATCTATTTCTAAAGTTTCTTCATCCTTAGATGAAAACATCTTTTTAATTTTACTAAATAAACCCATTATCTCATCTCCTTAATACACGATATTATTGTACCATAAAGAATTTGGAAAAAGAATAAAATTCAAAAAAAATCCACAAAAATTGTGGACTACTTTCTAAAATCAAAACTATTATCATCAAAATCATCGTCAAATGAGCTTTCAAAACCACCATTATCATAATCATCATCAAAATAATCAAATATTGACTGTAATTTTTGTTTTCTTTCTCTTTCACGTTTCTTTTTGTTTTTGTTAACATGTACAGCTAATCCAATAGCAGACATAACACCTACTAAGGCACCTAACGTAATACTAATAGTTTTTCCATTAACATTAATACTAACTTTTTTATTTGAAGAATTATCTAATATTACACCACTTTTATCTTCAATATTATTAACATCAGCCAAAACATATTCAGGGACCATAATATCTGAAGTATGGGAAACTGGTTCAGAATCAAAATCACTATTCATATACCACTCAAGTTTATCAGTATTACCTTCCTTAATAGCATCTACGGAAGAAACAGAGTGACAAATAATTGTTTTATGTTCATATCCCTGATCATCAACATAAGTTTCTCCTACTGTTTCATTAGTAATTTTCTCATCATCTAACCAAGTAGAGTCAACATAATATAATTCTCCATCAATATTCATTAAATTCCATGCATGATTACTGCCGGCCATAATTAATGATTTTTGAGGAGAACCAATTCTATCAAAGATTGCCTCTACCAAAGCAGAATAATTACCACATACCGCAGTATCTTTATTAAAAACTGCATATAACAAACCATCTTTATAGAAATCAGCAACAGGAACACTATCTGTATTTCCACTATAAATAGCTGCCGTTACACCTGGATCATATTGCAATTTATCCATAACAAAAATAAGGACTGCATCTAATTTTTCTCTATCAGTACTATTTTCAGAAATATTCAAAGAATTAACTATATCATCTAACTTCTTTGAAATATCTAAAAATGTCTCCTTATCTTTTAATTCTACTTCAACACCTGCATTACGTAATGTATTATACTCATTAGTATTAAAATATACTGGTACTGTATAAGGTTCATCCCCTAATGTTAGTTTTTTTAAAAATGTAAGTTTAGTAAAATCAATATCACAATTACGATATGGTGAAATAGATAATTCCTCAAGTCCTTTCATCTTTTCAACAAATACAGGATTAATTATAGCATTCCCTATATCTAATTTTTTTAAATTAGGAAATCTTTCTCTAAGCATGTCAATATATTCTTCAGTAAGTTCTGAACCATCCCAACACTCAATAGATAAAGTTTCAACATTAGACATTATTGGCATTGAATTAAAAATATTACAAGAATAACATTTTAAATCAAGGTTTTTCACTTTCTCAAAATATTTTAAATCACTTAAATCAGATTTTTCATCTAAACCACTTAACGTCAAAAAACCATCTACTGTTTTTGCAATACCTACAGTCCACTTGAAATGATAAGAATTTTGTATTGTAACTTTTTCTCCAAAATTTATTTCCCTATTATCTTCATCAATAGACATTATAGAATTATTATTATCTAATTCATCAGCTGATGCTTTAATACTACTAGTTAAAGCTCCAGAATACATAGAAAGAGCCATTCCTCCAGCAAGTAATCCAGAAGTTATTCTTTTTAATGGATTACCAATTCTACTAGCATCTATCTTTTTATGATTTTTATCTACTATTAACTTTTTCACAACAATACCCCCTCTAAAATTTGATTACAAATATTAAGCTCATTCTCAGTTAAATCCGTATTTAATTCATCAATTTCATAAACATACTTTGCAACATAATAATTATTACGATCCATATCAGTGTAAATTACATAATTAAAAATATTATTAGCAAACTTAAAAATAGTGACAACTTCCATCTCTAATCTCTTATTATTACTATCATATATATAAATATTATTCATAAAGCCTCCTACTATAAATTTAGTATATATATTTTTTTTACAAAAGTCTACATTAGAAAAACAAATAAATGTTATTTATAGACAAAAAACAAATTATATTGTATAATGTTAGCGTTAGTTCTTTTACGAGTTATATTAACAAGAAAGGAGATTAAATAAAATATATGAATAAAAAACCTAACGGAACAAAAATAGTTGTTTTAGGTGGTTTAGGAGAAGTCGGAAAAAATATGTATTGTGTAATGCATAACGACTCTATTGTTATTATTGATGCCGGTGTTAGTTTCCCTGAAAGTGAACTAATGGGAGTTGATTATGTACTTCCTGACTTTACTTTTTTAAAGGAAAATCAAGATAAAATTAAAGCTTTATTAATTACTCATGGACATGAAGATCATATTGGTAGTATTCCTTTTCTAATTCAAAGTTTAGAAATACCTGCTATATATGCTCCAAGACATGCTAAGGAATTAATAGCTGTAAAATTAGCTGATCGCAATATTCGTTATGACAATTTATTTGCCTATGATGGAGATACAAAATTAAAGTTTGGTGATATTGAAGTAGAATTTTTCTTGGTAACACACTCAGTACCAGATTCACACGGAATATCACTAACTACACCAGATGGAAGAATAGTAACTACAGGAGATTTTAAATTTGACTTAACTCCTATTGGCCCTATGGCAGATCTTTATAAAATAGCAACATTAGGACATGAAGGTGTTGACGTATTAATTAGTGAATCAACTAATGCATTAAGTGAAGGATTTTCAACAAGTGAATCAAAAGTAGATAATGCACTTAATGGTATGTTTGAAAAATATCCACAACAAAGAATTATAATCGCAACATTTGCATCAAACGTATACAGAGTTAAACACATTTTTGATACTTGCTATAAGCACGGAAGAAAAATTTGTTTATTTGGTAGAAGTATGGAGAATAATATTAAAATATCTATTGAAGGTGGATATATTAATCATAAAGAAATACTAATTCAACCAGAAGAATTAAACAATTATAAACCAAGTGAAGTAGCAATTCTATGTACAGGAACACAAGGTGAACCACTAGCAGCCCTTTCAAGAATGTCTAATGGTAGTCACAAATATGTAAAACTAAGACCAGATGATATTGTAATATTCTCATCAAGTGCTATTCCAGGTAATGCATTAAGTATTTCTAAAATAATTAATAAACTATGTCTTAATGGTGTATCAGTATATACTAATAAATCATTAAGTGGACTTCATACTTCTGGACATGCTAACCAAGAAGAATTAAAATTAATGATTAGATTATTACAACCTACATATTTAATGCCATTCCATGGTGATTATAGAATGTTAAAAAGACATGCAAACTTAGGTATTGAATGTGGAATACCAAAAGAAAATACATTTATATTAAAAAATGGTGATACGCTTGATTTAGTTGATCACAAATTAACTAGAGGTGAAAGTAAACCAGGCGCAGATATATATGTAGATGGTAATAGAATTGGTGAAATCGGTAGTGCTGTTATAAGAGATAGAAAAATAATGGCTAACGATGGTATATTAGTTGTAATAGTTAATGTAGATATGAAAAAACATGAATTATTGATAAAACCAAACATAACTACAAGAGGATTTATACAAGTAAATGAAAATGAAGAATTAATCAAAAAAATCGAAGTTGAAGCTGAAAGAATCGTAAAAGAACAACTAAAGGATAATCACTCAACATTTGCAAGTATAAAAAATGAAATAATGGTAAACCTAATACCTTTTATTACTAATTTAACAGAAAGAAAACCAATTATTTTACCAATTATTTTAGACATAAAAAAAGAAGCTAAAGTTGAAATCAATCAATAGCTTCTTTTTTATTTTGCTTCTTCAAGTGCTCTAGTTTCCCTAACAACAGTAATTTTAATTGTTCCAGGATATTTCATAGTACTTTCAATCTTCTCTTTTATTTCACGTGCAATTACATGAGCCTTCAAATCATCTACTTCTTCAGGTTTTACAATTACTCTTAATTCTCTACCTGCCTGAACAGCAAATGTTTTTTCAACACCTTCAACATCATTTCCTACACTTTCAAGTTGTGAAAGTCTTTGAACATAATTCTCAATAGAATCATTTCTAGCTCCAGGGCGAGATGCAGAAAGAGCATCACTTATTGCTACTATACTAGATATTACACTAGTAGCTGGCTTATCACCATGATGAGACTCAATAGCATTAATAACAACTTCATTTTCATGATATTTACGTGCAAGATCTGCACCCAATTCAACATGACTTCCTTCTACATCATGATCAATTGATTTTCCTATATCATGTAAAAGTCCTGCTCGTTTAGCAAGATTAACATCTTCACCAAATTCACTAGCAAGAAGTCCTGAAAGCTCAGCAACTTCAATTGAATGAGCTAAAACATTTTGACCAAAACTTGTTCTAAAATATAATTTTCCTACAAGTTCAATTAGATTACTATCCATTTTAGTTAATCCCAAAGTAAATAGTGCATCATTACCTAACTCAACAATTTTCTTGTTCATGTCTTTACATGTTTTATCATATATTTCTTCAATTCTAGTAGGATGTATTCTTCCATCCTTAATAAGTGTTTCAAGTGTAACACGTGCAATTTCCCTACGTAAAGGATCAAAACTAGATAAAACTACCGCCTCAGGTGTATCATCTATTATTAAATCTACACCAGTAATAGCTTCAATCGTTCTAATATTTCTACCTTCTCGACCAATAATTCTACCTTTCATTTCATCATTAGGCAAATCCACAACTGTAATAGTTTGTTCATTAGCAATATCAGCTGCATATCGCTGCATTGCAGTAACAATATATTCTTTAGCTTGTTTATCAGCAATCATTTTAGCTTCTTGCTCTTGTTCTTTTATATATAAAGAAACTTCCTTACTCATATTTGCTTTAACTTGTTCCATTAAAACATCTTTAGCTTTTTCTCTACTTAATTTTGAAATTTTTTCTAACTTATCTAATTGTTCATTTTTTATTTCTTCTACTTTACTCTTCTCATCTTGAATTTCACTTAACTTAACATTTAATTTATCTTCTTTTTCATCTAATAAAAGCTCCCTTTTTTGATAAAGTTCATCCCTTTTATCCATATTTTTTTCTCTTTGAAGAAGTCGTTCCTCATTATCTCTAATTTCTTGCTTCTTCTCTTTTATTTCTTTGTCAAGTTCAAGTTTCAATTTATGAGATTCTTCTTTTTGTTCTAGAATAATCTCTCTTTTTGTCTTTTCAGCATCTTTACGAGCCTTTTCAATCATATCTTTAACAACTTTAGAAGTTAAATTTTTTCTAATATAATTTACTAATATACTTAGTAAAAATCCAACAACTAAACCAATAAGAAAAAGTAAAGAATAGAAAACCATATTATTTCCCATCTTTTCCTCCACTTTCTAGAATATATTTAAAATATTAAAATATTTAAATCATAATCTAATTCTATTTTAGTTGTGAATTAAAAAAGTGTCAAGGCAAATATATGTTTAAAACTTTTTGGAATCAAAATAAGACTTTATAACATCATAATCAGAGTATTTTACCTTTTTATCAAATATTGCCATATAATTATCTCTACCTTTTCCTAAAATTAAAATAGTATCTTCTTTATTAGCAATAGATAAAGCATAGTGTATTGCATTTTTCCTATTCTCAATTATTTTATAATTCTTTTTAGTCACCTCACAAAGCATATCAGCTATTATTTCAGAAACTTTTTCATATCTAGGATCATCTTCTGTAAAAATTGCAATATCCGAAAGTTCTGTAACTATTTTACCTATTTTTTTTCTTTTTTCTTTTTCTCTACCACCAGCACTTCCTGTTAACGTAATAATCCTACCATTTTTATTAGAATTAACATCCAATAAAATATTTTTAATTGCATTTTCAGTATGAGCATAATCAAGTATTATAGTATATTGTTGACCAAAGTTAAGTTTTTCCCCTCTACCAGGAATACTATCAATAGATCTAATTTTATCCAATATATAATCAGGATCAAGTCCTAATAAGTATAGACAGGCAAAAACTGCAGTTAAATTATAAAGATTGTATTTTTGAGTAAAAGATGTATAAACAGTATATAAATTACCATTATGTAAAATACTAAAGTTATTTACATTTTTCTTGTCAGAAGCTTTACAAATAGTAAAATCAGAATTTACATCAAATCCATATGTAAAAGTTTTACACTTACATTTTTTAAGTATTTGACCATAGTATTTATCATCTAAATTTAAAAGAGCAAATCCATCCTTCTTTATTTTAGTAAATAATAATGCTTTACTGTTAATATAATTATTAATATCTTTATGTATATTTAGATGATCCTCTGTTATATTAGTAATTATTCCGACATTATATTTAATATTATCTAACCTTTTATGTAGTAATGCTTCACTAGACACTTCCATAGAAATATATTTACATCTGATTTTTTTTAAATCAGAAAACATACTTGATAGTTCTTCAATACTAGGAGTGGTATTATCTAAACTTTTATAATAATCATTATAAAAAAGACCATTAGTACCTATATTAGCACACCCATCAAGTACTTTAGAAATAAATGTAGAAGTAGTAGTTTTTCCATCAGTACCAGTAATGCCTATAAAAAAAAACTCTTTTTCTATATTAGAATAGAATCTTTTTAATACTTTTCTTAAAGCTTTATTAGTATTTTTAACAATAACAACTGGAACATTAACATTAATCTTTTTTTCACTAATTATAGCTGCAGCTCCCTTCTCTACAGCATCTTTAATAAAATTATGATGATCAGTATTCATACCATGAATTGCTACAAAAAGATCTCCATTTTCAACTTTTCTAGAATCAGTCTTTATACCATAAATAGGTGTATTAAACTTACAAAATATTAATTCATTTAATCTCTTCATACTATAAAATATGAAAAAATATTAAAAGTGCTAAAAAAAAAGAAGAATTAATCTTCATTTTTTTCTAAAGTTATTCCATAAAAATCTCTTACTTTAGTTTCTATCTCATCCCTTAAATCAGGATTTTCTTTTAATAATAGTTTAACATTTTCTTTTCCTTGGCCAAGCTTTTCACCTTGATAACTATACCAAGCACCTGATTTATCCAATACACCTGCCTCAGCACCTAAATCAACAAGTTCTCCTTCTCTACTAACACCTTCTCCATACATAATATCAACAACAGCTGTTTTAAATGGAGGAGCAACCTTGTTTTTTACAACCTTAATAGTTGTTCTATTACCAACTATTCCATCACCCATTTTTAATGCTTCAGCACGCCTAACATCAAGTCTAATAGTTGAATAAAATTTTAATGCTCTACCTCCAGTAGTAGTTTCAGGATTACCAAACATAACACCAACTTTTTCTCTTAGCTGATTAATAAATATAGCAATAGTGTTAGTTTTACTAATAGTACCTGATAATTTTCTTAGAGCCTGAGACATAAGTCTGGCTTGAAGTCCAACATGAGAATCTCCCATTTCTCCATCAATCTCAGCCTGTGGGACTAAAGCTGCTACTGAATCAATAACTATAATACTAATAGCCTCACTTCTAACAAGTGCATCACATATCTCAAGGGCTTGTTCACCAGTATCAGGTTGTGAAAGTAATAATTCATTTATATCAACACCTAATTTTTCTGCATAAACAGGATCTAAGGCATGCTCAGCATCTATAAATGCAGCTCTACCACCTTGTTTTTGAACAGAAGCAATCGCTTGAAGTGCAAATGTTGTCTTACCACTTGATTCAGGACCATAAATTTCAACAATTCTACCTCTAGGATAACCACCTACTCCTAGTGCAATATCCAATGATAGACATCCAGAAGATACAACATCAACTTTCATATGTGTATTTTCACCCAATTTCATTATTGATCCTTTACCAAATTGTTTTTCAATATCGCTTAATACTTTATCTAAATCTTTAGTTTGTGTTTCTACTTTTTTCATTAAAGCCTCCTACTTTTTTCCTACAAATTAATTGTAACTGAGTTTTTTTAAAAAAGCAAGAGTTTTTCGAACAAATTTTCGCAATATTACAAAAACATACCTCTAAATTACGATTTCAAGGCATTTCTACAAATTTCAAAAAAAAAGTAAATACAAAATATTTACTTCTACATAACTTCCTTCTTTTCAAAAAGTAATTCTTTATTTAATACATAATATTGAATACCACTTACTATAGATAATGCTGTTGCAATAATTAATAATGTATCAGCAACATTAATTGACCAAAGCTCAAATGGTAAATTATAAAAAAATGCAAGTGTAGTTCCAACCATTAATGTAGCAGTTTTTAATTTACCGCTTTTAATAGCAGCAACAACTTTCACTTTTGATGCAGCTTGCATCTTTATAGCATCAACAAATGTATCTCTTAAAACAGTAACTACAGGTACAACGATAGGAATCATTCCTTTATATGCTAAAATTATCAAAACTGAGTTAACCAAAATTTTATCAGCAATTGCATCAAGCATTTTACCTAAATCAGTAACCTGACTATTCTTTCTAGCTAAATATCCATCAAGAAAATCAGTAAGACTTGCTATAACAAATAAAACACCTGATATCATATATTGTAAACTAATAATAATATTTCCAACTTTAAACATTGGAAAATTAAATCCAACATAATAAAATGGAAATAAAAGAAGAACAATAATAACAAATGTCATAATAATTCTTAATACAGTTAATTTTGTAGGTAAATTCATAAACACTCTCCTATAATATAATCATAATTATTAACTTTTAATTCACTTGTACGAGGTTTCGTTCTAGTAGCACGACCAATAAGTACAATTATAATAACTATTAATACAAAAATAATCAGCCCTATAGGAATAACTAAAGGCAAAATATTAATTTTTTCTTTATGCTCAATAGTATATGGCGATTTAATTTTTTCTTTTTCTTCACTACCCTCAGCTTTTAATCTAGCTTTTCTTATATCTTCTAAAGATATTTTTGAAGTGTGTTCAAATAAAAAATCATTAAACTCTTCAACTACTTTTTCAGGATCAAGTCCTAAATACTTAGCATAAAACTTAATATGTTGTTTTAACTTATAAATATCTTTAAAAGCCCTAGTATTACCATCTTCTATATTTTCAAGTAGTGCTAAAGAAATATTCATATCTTGTGCAGCCTCTTCTAAACTTACACCATTTTCTATTCTGGTTTTTTTTAGATAACCGCCTAATTCTTTCATATTAACACCTCTTTATAAGAACAAAAGATTTGAATAAACTCAAAACTTTTAATTATAATAAAAAATAATATTCGTAAGCCATGTTCTGTTCTCAAATTATGAGCGACAAACATTTATCTACCGAATTATCGGTCCCCAACTCAGTTCTTAATTACCTCGTTAAAGCTCCCCTACCAAAATTTGGGTTTCTCACTTGCGGAGTTTACCTCGTTTCATTTCCAGCTTTCGCCTTATTCGTCTCTGTGGCACTTTACAAAAAGAAGTCATATCAAAAGACTTAGACTTCTCTTTAGTCGTTAGATTTCTCTACCTTAGGTTATTTTTTCCCTAAGCACAAACACTACAGACATCACAGTCTGTGTGAGCATGGACTTTCCTCAATTTTTCAGACACATAAATGTGGAAAAACCGCGTTTGTCAAATATTATTCTTCACTACCAAATTCTGAATAACTACTTCTTTCTGATTTACCAGTTCCATATACTAACTTTTCAAGTCTTGAAAGTCTTCTAATTATATCAACATTAGTAACTTCAGGAGTTTCATTATTTTTAACAATTTCTACATTCATCTTAGCATTTCTAAGATCTTGTTTTAATCGCATGTTTTCAGCCATTAATTCACTTTTATCTTGTTCCAATGCACCAATTATTCTATAAAATTGTTCATAATCTGTAATAATATCATCTAAAAATTGATCAACCTCTTTAAGTCTGTAACCTCTTGTATCAATCTTAAATGATTTTTCAAGTATCTCTTGTGGCGTAAGCTTTATCTTATTTTGATACATATATATCACCAACCCTTACGATAATATTATTACAAATAATAGCACTTTTGTCAATTAAACAAGTACCTATTTTAAAATAAATATCGTTAAATAAAATAAATGTAAAAACATATGCTTAAAGGTAATAAACAACCACCCAAAGCAAGTAATCATATTATACTATAAATTTATATTTTTTTGTACTATTATTTACATTTTTTTATTAAAAAAGCATTATCTTCAGCAAGCTTAATAAAATTAACATCACTTATCATTTTATTTAAAGAAAAAATAATTTCTAAACTTTGCATTTCTATCACCGATATAATTATATTTGTTTTTTTATTATATTTAAACAGTTTCGACAAAATTAGAAATATATCTACCAAATTTTATAAAAAAATAATAGAAAAACATATGCTAATATAGTATAATATATATTAGGTGATTAAATGAATTATCCAGGTGGTATAAAAAAAAGACAAAACACTTTTGAAAAGAGTTTTGTTGATTATGCTAATCGTGGAATGAAGTTAGAAGATGATTTAAATATTACCAATAAATACTATAGAGATATAGATAAGGCTATAATATATAAAAAACCTACTCCTATAAAGATAACAAAAGTTAATTATCTTTCTAGAAGTAATGTTACGATAAAAGAGGCATTTTTCGACACTCCATCCACAACAGATTATAATGGTATATATAAAGGTAAATACATAGATTTTGAAGCAAAAGAAACCACTTCAAAAACTGCATTTCCATTAAGTAATATACACTTGCATCAATTAAAGCACTTAGAAAGTATAGAAAAACATGGTGGAATTGCATTTATCATTGTTAAATTTACTCATCTAAATAAAATTTTTCTATTATTTGAAAAAGATATAAAGCTATTTTTAGAAAATACGGATAGAAAATCAATACCAATAAGTTATTTTGAATCTAATGGATATTTAATAAAAGAAAAATTTAATCCTAGAATTGATTATTTAGAAATATTGGATAATATAGGAGGAAATAATGAAGAAAAGAATTAAAAGGTTAAAATTTAATTTTAATACAAAAAATACAGAAAAAACAAAAGTAATAAGTAAAGTTAATAAAAACACATTAGCACGAAAAACTAATACACAGAAAAGTAATGAAGTAAAAGTATATCGTTCTCCTAAAGAGAGAAAAAATGCAAGAATTATGAATATTACTATTGCAGCAATATTACTCTTAGCAATCATAATTGGATATATTAAATTTGGAATTATTTGTGCTGGAGTCTTAGGTGCTGGTATATTTATTATATTAGCAATATATTTATTACTTCAAAGCAAAAATATGTCTAGAAAAAAAAGAAAAGTAATTAATGCAATATTTATTCTAGTACTAGTATTAGGAATTGTATGTTTAGTTGCTCTTTCGGCATTCCTTACATATATAACAATAAAAGCACCAGAATTTGATCCAAACAACTTAGATATGCAAGAATTATCAATAATGTATGATGCAAATGGTGAAATAATTGCTAAATTAGGTGCTGAAAAGCGTGAAAAAGTAACATATGACGAATTACCTCAAGTATTAATTGATGCCATAATTGCAACAGAGGATTCAAGATTCTACCAACACAATGGATTTGATGCCCCAAGATTTGCAGTTGCAACATTCAAACAACTTTTAGGTAGTAGTAGTGCTGGTGGAGCTTCCACTCTATCAATGCAAGTAGTTAAAAACAGTTTTACAGATGCATCACTTGATTCAGGATTGAAAGGTATAATGAGAAAATTCACAGATATTTATTTATCAGTATTTAAACTAGAAAAAAATTATTCTAAAGAAGAAATCATAGAATTTTATGTTAATAACCACTACTTAGGTGGAAATATATATGGTGTTGAAGAAGCAAGCCAAGCATACTTTAATAAAAGCGTTGGAGATTTAAATCTTAGTGAAGCAAGTATAATTGCTGGTATGTTTAAAAATCCAGGTAGATATAGTCCAACTGTTCATCCTGAAAATGCAGCAGAAAGAAGAAAAACAGTACTTTATTTAATGAAAAGACACGGTTATATAACTGAAGAAGAACAAAAAACAGCAAACAGCATACCAGTTGAATCATTAACAAAAGATGCAAGTGGTTCTTCATCAACTGGAGTTAGTCCTTATCAAGGATATATCGATACTGTTGTAAAAGAACTAGATGATAAATATAATGTAAATCCTTATAAAACATCTTTATTAATATATACTAATATGGATAAAGGAAAACAAGATGCACTTAACAGAGTATTTAATGGAGAAATATATAATTGGGTTGATGATAAAATTCAATCAGGAGTTTCCGTTCTAGATTCACAAACAGGAAAGATTTTAGCAATTGGAGCTGGTAGAAATAGATCTGTAGGTGGATGGAACTTTGCTGTTGATAATAAAAGACAACCTGGTTCTACTGCTAAACCATTATTTGATTATGGTCCTGGAATTGAATATAATGATTGGTCAACATATCAACAATTCTTAGATGCACCTTATACTTATACAGGTGGTAGAAAAATATCTAACTGGGATAATGGTTACATGGGAAAAATGACATTAAGAAGAGCTTTAGCTCTATCTCGTAATATCCCAGCCTTAAAAGCATTCCAACAAGTAGATAGAAAGAAAATAATAGAATTTGTTACTACTCTAGGTATAGAACCAGAAGTAGAAGATGGTTTCTTACATGAAGCACATGCCATTGGAGCATTTACTGGTGTTAATCCAGTACAAATGAGTGCAGCATACGCAGCATTCTCAAATGGTGGTTATTACAATGAACCATATACAGTATCAAAGATTACATATCGTCAATCTGGTACTACTATAGAACATAAATCTGAAAAGAAAAAAGCAATGAGTGATTCCACTGCATTTATGATTGCAAGTGTACTTCAAGATGTAGTACTAAATGGTGGAGGAAAAATTCCTAACTATGCTGTAAAAACTGGTACTACAAACTTTGATGATGCAACAGTTAAAGCCAGAGGATTACCTTGGGACGCAATACGTGATTCATGGGCTGTAGGTTTTTCAACTAAAACAGTTCTAGCAATGTGGTATGGATATAATGAATCAAACAGTGAATACTGTATGAGAAATGTCCCTGCTTCAGTAGAAAAAGATAAATTATACAGAAAACTAGTTGATCAAGTAATTGAGCATAATAGAGAAGAATTTAGAATGCCAGATAGTGTTGTAAAATTACCAATAATAAGTGGTAGTGATCCTGCAAAAATTGCACCAAGTGGTTACTCAGGAGCAGTAGTATATGAATACTTCAAGAAAACTGCACAACCTACTAGCACTGGTGGTAGTGAAGAAACAAAACTAGCAACTCCTGGTAATTTAAAAATTAGTGTAGATAATAATACTGTAAGCCTATCATGGAATGCAGTTGAAAACTTATACAGTGAATATGGAACATTTGGTTATAACGTTTATTTAGGAAATACTTTACTAGGATTCACTGAATCAACATCATTTACAAAACAATTATCAAATCCATATGGTACTTACAAAGTAATCGCAACTTACCAAAGTTACAGTGGAGTAAACAGTGGTCCAGCAACTATTAAAGCTGAAGAAAAGAAAGTAGATATCAAATATACAATTAAATATTACTGTGATTCAACTCTATTAAATACAACAAATAAATCAGCAACAAGTAATTCCGATGGATATTACTTAAATGTAGGTGATATTCCTGATTTAGATGAATCAACTATTACTTCTAGTGGATGTAAAAAAGATGGTAGAACATTAAGTAATAACATCCCTGGAACAATAGTTAATAATTCAACAATTACTGTTACATATTCAAAATCACAACAACAACCAACACAGTAAAAAAACAGATTAGAAAATTTCTAATCTGCTTTTTTTTTGTTTTTATAACAAGTACAATAATCAATTAAATTACACTCTGAACACAGAGGTTTAATAGCTTTACAATAGTACCTACCAAATAAAACTATTTGTTTATGTCTTCTAGCCCACTCTTCCTTCGGAAAAAATTTCTTCATCTGAGATTCAATTTTTAAAACATCATCATTTTCTTTCGATATTCCCAATCTTTTTGAAACTCTAGCAACATGAGTATCTACTGCAAATTCTGGAATATCATAAAACTCACTAAGAAAAACACTAACAGTCTTTCTACCAACTCCAGGTAATGCTTCTAAAAATTTTCTTTCTTTAGGTACTACTGAATTATAATTAGAAACTAAATCTTTAGCGACCTCTATCGTGTAAATTGCCTTCTTACGAAAAGACCCTAAAGGTCTTAATATTTGTTCAACCTCAGATAAATCAGCCACAGATAACTCATTTAAATCTTTATATCTATCAAATAATACTTTAGTTACTTCATTTACTCTCTTATCAGTTGTCTGCGCACTAAGCATAACTGCAATTAATAATTCATAATCACAACTATAATTAAGTTCACATCTTGGTTCTGGAATAACTTCATCAAGTAATTTTCCTATATCATTCATCTTCATCATCTTCAAACCAATTATAATCAAATATTTCTTCTTCCACCTCAGATGATTCTTCCCTATTTTTCTTTCTAAAAGCCTCTCTATTTTTCTCAACACCAGCTTTATCCTTAATACCTTTTTTCTGCCATTCAAACAATATTTTATCTATATATCTAAGATTATTAACTCCATTAAAAACAGCCTCTTTTACAGCCTCTTTTACAAGTTCTTCAGTATAAGAGTTCTGAAGCCATGATTTTATTATTTCAACTTCCATAGGGCTTAAAGTTCTACCAAATTCTTTTTCGATAAAAGAAAATACACTACTACTTGAACTATTATTTTGCTCAACAGCATCTCCAACCATTATTAAAGATAATTTTTGATAAAAATAATCAATATTAATTCTATCCTCAATTATATCTTTATCATTTTTTATAGACTTAACCTTAACATATTTCTTATCACTTAGCCTAGAAATATATTCCATAACTTTTTCTAAAGAAATACCAAGTTCATTCCCTATTTCACCAGGATTAAATATTATATCATTTCCTTTATTATATAAGTACATAAGGAAAATAAATTCATCCAATTCAATCTTTAACTTATCTCTATTTTTAAGTATATATAATGGTATTGTCATATTACCACTCTTATAAAGTTCAATTAGTTTTTTATCCATATGTACCTACCTCCTTTGTTATATATTATAACTTTTTTTATATAATATCACTAGAAAAATTTTTAAGACAATAATTAATAAGTGCATTTTTATTATTATCAAGTCTTCTATACAAAACTTCTTTTTCTAAAGTAGTATATATCTTACTTATAGAAGGACCTGGTTTAAAACCAAGTTTCTCAATAATATCATTACTTGTAATATCCAAATCTTTTCTAGTTTGAATAACCAATTTTTCATAATTTCTTGCTACATCTTCCCTAGGGATTCCCTTTAAAACACCTGCAGTACTATTTACATACAATCCATATTTATAAAGATTATAAGGATCTAAATTATTTATATTCATTGCTTCTCTAACTTTAGAAATAAGTTCTTTCTCATTATTAGTAAAAGGATAAGTATCATCATCTACTTCAATAATAGACCAAATACCAATTAGTGATTCAGTAACATCTACTTTATCCAAATTTCTAAGTCCAAGTACTTCATCAAGCCCTAAATCAATCAATAGAGCAATCCCCTTCTTAGCATTACTACAAGTAAATATTTTATCAAGTTCTTCTTTTTTTCTAGAATAAGAAATATTATCTAATAATTTTTTATTTTTTATAATTCCTTCCTTAACCTCATCACTTAAATCAAAATCAAGTTTAGTAGAAAATCTTATAGCCCTAAGTATTCTTAATGCATCTTCATGAAATTTATCAAAACTTTTACCTACAGTCCTAATAACTTTATTACTTAAATCTTCTCTTCCACCTAACCTATCAATAATTTTACCATCTTTATCCATACATATTGTATTAATAGTAAAATCTCTTCTTATTAAATCCTCATTCAAATCATTAACATATTCTATTTCTTCAGGATGTCTATAATCTAAATAATCAACCTCAGTTCTAAAAGTAGTTATTTGAAAAGTAGTATTCTTAACCATAAGACTTACAGAACCATAATCATCTTTAGGAAGTACTGCTCCTTCAAATATTTCAACAAGTTCCTTTGGTTTAGCACTAGTACAAATATCTACATCACTAGATTCTATTCCCAAAATATAATCTCTAACAAACCCACCAACTATATAAGCTTTATAACCATTTTCTTCTATTTTATTAATAATTTTTAATGCTGCTTCTAACATCTTATCCTCCTAAAATATTTTTGGTATAAATATAATTAATCCTATAATAACAGAACATAAAGCTAAAATAAGAACTCCACCTGCTGCTGCATCTTTTGAATGTCCTGCTGCTATATATCTTTCATCTTTATTCATACGAACCACCATGTTATTAAGTATCTCTATAGCAGTATTAAAACATTCAGCACTAAGAACAAGCCCAAATAGAATAATACATACTATTAAAGATATTTTACTTATATGAAAAACAAAAGAACAAATTGTGACTATTAAAACAGCAAGTAAATGTATTCTCATATTAAACTCACTTTTAATAACATAAATAATTCCATCTATAGCATACTTAAAACTCATTAAAAACTTTTTCATTTCATTACTCCTAATAATATTATACAACAAAAAAGATTAACTTTGAAACTTAGTTAATCATCTTTACACAATATTTTATAAACAAAAAAAAGATAAGTCCGATGACTTATCCTAAATAAGTAACTATTATTCTTATTTATTAACTGCTTCTTTAAGAGCAGATCCAGCTTTGAATACTGGTGCTTTACGTGCAGGAATAGTAACTTTTTCTCCAGTTCTTGGATTATGTCCTTCACGAGCAGCTCTTTCAGATACACCAAAAGTTCCGAAACCAACTACTGGTACTTTATCTCCTTTTGCTAAAGCTCCTGAAATAACTTCAAATGTAGCTTCGATAGCACGAGTAGCATCAGCTTTAGTTAAACCTGTTTTTGTAGCAACAGCTTCTACTAATTCAACTTTCTTCATATTAAATTTACCTCCCTTAGAAATATATATTAAGCATTACCATGCTTACATATATAACTTATCACAACTATTTTAAAAATACAATAAAAAATGGCTATTTTTATACGTTTTTTGGTAACATAACATAATTTTACTTAAGTTTAGATACTATTTTTTCAAGTAAACTAATAATATGTCCAACCGCATAAATCATCATACACATCAAAAAAGTAATAAACCAAAATAACAATGTAAGTGAAACATTAAACTCAGTATTAGTACAAGTAGCTGAATAAAGTCCACCCGATACACATGATGGAAATAAATTTCCTAGTATTATACCAACTATAAAACAACCAAGCATTGTTATAATAGCTACTTTCTGATAAAAATTAAATTTGCGTTCCCTAACTTCTTTTATAGCCTTATCCATTTTAGGAATATCCTGTTTCTCAGCTTTAATCTGATCAAATAAACTTTTATTCATTATTTATCATCATCCTTTTTTTCTTCCTTAGATTTTTTATTTTTTTCTAAGTTATCTTGTAATTGTTTCTTAGTCTTAGTTTCTATTCTTTTTAATTCATCATCTTCAAGATACTTCCTATATAAATAAATATATCTGCCAAATAAAATAATAAAACATGTATCAAGAAGTGTTGTAACTACACCATTAAAATCAACAGAATAAATCAAATTTACAAGTAATAATACTAAACTAACTATACACACAACATAATAGTACCAATCATTTTTAATTTCTTCAAAAGGAAGCTTATTAAAATTAAGATCCTTCCATAACCTAGTATCAGGTAAAAATGCATAACACATATACCCTAATATTAAAAAATTAAGTACAAAAGATATTATAGAAGGTAACGTAAACGATTGAAATATAGTAAATATAGAAGCAACAGTATTTAAAACATAAAGTACTATATAAATTACTGTGCTAATATTAAAGTTACGTCTTCCCATTTTTGTTTTTAAAAGGGCAAAATATACAATTGCAGCTATATAAGTAAAGTTATGATTAAACAAATTTCTAATCATCAAGAAACCATTTACATCACTATTTACAGCCATAGCCTGTGATAAAAGTACAATAGCAATTGATAATAATAAAATTACATTTACAAGTAAATCAGGATTATCAAACCAACTAGTTTTTGCTTTTTCATTCATAAAAACTCCTCCTACCTAAATTATAGCACTATGACCTTTTTGTGTATATCAAAAATATATATTTATAATGTAAGAAAATGTACAATTTAAAAGAAAAAAACGAATATAATTTTCTATATAATTGTATAATTTAATTAATTTTGTTACAATTTAGAAAGAATATGGTATAATATTACAACACAAAGGAGATGGTATTATGATTCCTACAGTTGCACTAATTGGAAGACCTAATGTTGGTAAAAGTACTTTATTTAATAAAATAGCTGGAAAGAAAATATCTATAATTGAAGATACTCCTGGTATAACTAGAGATAGAATCTATGAACAAGTAACATATGAAAAGTATAAATTTAATCTTATAGATACTGGTGGTATAGATGTTTCAAAAGAAATATTTAATAATGAAATAAAAGTACAAGCTGAAATAGCTATAGAGGAAGCTGATGTAATAGTTTTTGTAACAGATGGTAAAGAAGGTCTTACACATAATGATTTAGTTGTAAGAGACTTACTTAGAAAAACTAAAAAAAGAGTTATTGTTGCTATTAACAAGGTTGATGTAAAAGAAGCAAAAGATAATATATATGATTTCTATGAACTTGGATTTGATACTTATGTACCTATAAGTGCTATTCATAATACTGGATATCACGATTTGCTTGAAACAATATGCATGGATTTTAATACGCATGAAGAAGAAATCGTCGATGATAGATTAAAGTTTTGTATGATAGGTAGACCAAATGTTGGTAAAAGTAGCTTAATGAATGCACTTTTAAATGAAGAAAGAGTTGTTGTTAGTAACATTGCCGGTACTACACGTGATTCAATAGATTCAGTAGTAAAATACAATAAAGAAGAATATGTAGTAATTGATACTGCAGGTATGAGAAAAAAAGGTAAAATATTTGAATCAGTAGAAAAATATAGTTTAGTGCGTTCAATGAGAGCAATAGATAGAAGTGATATATGTTTAGTAGTAATTAATGCTGAAGAAGGAATTAAAGAACATGATAAACATATTGCTGGATATGCCATTGAAAAAGGAAAAGGTTTAATATTTGTAGTTAATAAATGGGATACAGTTAAAGATACAACTATTAATGATTTTAAGAAATTAATGAGGGCTGAATTCCAATTTGCTCCATACGCACCTATAGTATTCCTATCAGCACTTACTAAAAAAAGAATAAGTACATTAATGCCCGAAGTAGTTAAAGTTGGAGAAAATATTAAGAAGGAAATAAAAACAAATCTTTTAAATAATGTAATTAGTGATGCATATCAATTAAATATACCACCTAGTTATAAAGGAAAAAGATTAAAAATATATTTTGTAAATCAAACTGGTATAAAACCACCAAAATTTACTTTTAGAGTAAATGATAAAGGATTAGTACACTTTTCTTATGAAAGATACTTAGAAAATAAAATTAGAGAAAGTTTTGATTTAGAAGGTACACCAATAACACTACAATTTAAAAACAGAAGGGATGATGATTAAATGTTTTTTAGCTTTGGTAAAACAAAAGAACAAGCAGAAAAAGAATTAGAAGGATTAAAAAAAGCCTATGAAATACTAAATGAACGATATCAAAAAAAATCTATTACACTAGATCAATTTAGAATTCAATGTGATACCCTTAATCAAAAAATAGAAAAACTAGAAAAAATAATTGAAAAGAAATCAAGATAAATAAAATGAAAAAAAGACTTCCTAAAACATATAATATATTAGGAGGTCTTTTATGTTTGGAGATAATTTCTTTAAAAGAGTAGAAAATAAAACAAATGTTGATAAAAATACAATTTTATCACTAGCTAAAAAAATACAAGAAGGTAATATGAAAGATGAAAACACACTAAAAGAAGTAATAAATGAATTAAGCACCTTGACGGGTAAAGAAGTTTCAAAGGAACAAGAAGAAAAGATAATAAACACTATAGTAAACGATAACATCCCAAAAAATATAGATAAAATGTTTTAAAAAAATAAGTACAAAATACTTATTTTTTTTTAATTATACTTATTATCAATAAATCACATTATAATATTTAATAATTTTTCTTCAATTAAAGAAATAACAACTAATTTATTCTCTTTTCTACTTTTTTCTTTTACTTCAATATCATAATCATAATATTTATCATTATCTTTATCATATATAGATATATATACAACGTTATCTTTACCAAAAGGATTATTTTTATCCACACGATTAAGTTTACCAGTTATCCCAACTCCATAATTAGAATTAGAAAACTTTGAAATAGCTTTACTCATCTCATGTGCTGTCTCTATACTATAAACGGAATATTCATCAATCACTCTACTATCTACACCCATTTTTACTTTATATTCATTTGAATATGTAACAGCACTAAATTTTAATACTTCACTAGCACCTTCAATACTAGTAATAGCGTCAACTACTCCACCACCTGTACATGATTCCATTGTACTAATTGTTTTTCCGAGCTCAGTTAATTTTAAAATTATATCTTTCATATTAATCTCCTAATTACATAAATTATCCACAATACCATTATATCAACTCTCAATACTTTTATAAAGAAGTAATTTTTAACAAAAATGAACATATACTTAAATGAATAAAGGAGAGACTATATGGAAAAATTAGAAATTATTAAAAACATAGCTGAACGTTCTGGAGGAGACATATATTTAGGAGTAGTAGGAGCTGTTAGAACTGGTAAAAGTACTTTTATAAAAAAGGTCGTTGAAACGTTAATAGTTCCTAACATTGAAGATGAATATGAAAAGAAAAGAGCACTAGATGAAATACCCCAATCTGCTCAAGGTAAAATGGTAATGACTACTGAACCTAAATTTGTACCAAATAATGCAGCTAAAATAAAAATAGATGATTTCACTTGTAAAGTAAGACTTATAGATTGTGTTGGATATGTTATTAAAAACGCTAAAGGATTAGAAGATGAAAATGGACCTAGAATGGTTAAAACACCATGGGTGTCGTTGAATAAGTGATACCCCAAATAAAAAATAAATAAATGCCCATAAAATAAGGGTTTAAGGCAATATTTCACTTTATTAGTTAAAGACTAATTTATAGAAAGTGAGATATTTTTTTATGAAAAATGAGAAAATTTTTAAAAATCCCAATTTAATACCTTTGCTGATAAAATATGTAAAGGTAAATAAGGTAGTATTTCCTATTGAGAGAGTTAAGTATTTATCTAATGAAGAAGTTATAGAGATTTTAAAGGATTGTATTGATAATCAAATAATATATAATCCTAATTATGAAATGGTAAAGAATATTACTTTATTAGAAGATAAAGACCTAAAAGAAATATATCCTCTCATTAAGGAAAGTATGGATTATATAAATTATGATTATATGAGAGATATTAAAGATTTAATTAATAGTGTTAAATCTAGAAAGAAAGGTAAAAAGTATTCTTTTGAAGAACATTTAAAAGCATTAATTCTTGCTCTACTTTCTAATCATAGATGGGGAGATAATAATATAAGAGAAAATATGGATACGATTGATAAAATATTTCATAATTATAATAAGAACTATTTAAAGATAGTAGATCCAAATATTTTAGTAAAGAAATTAAGGAATATTCATTGCACTAATCCAATGATTAATAATCAAATGAAAGCATTATCAAGAAATATAATAGTATTAGAAAAAATTGAGAAAGATTATGGAAGTTTAGACAATTTTGTGAGTATTGAAACTCCTAATGACATTGCTAATATGTTTAATTCTGGTAAATATAAACTAACACAAGTTGGACGAGCTTTTGCTTATGATTATTTAAAACGTGTTGGTGTTAATACTTGTAAAAAGAGTTCTCAGTTAGAAAGATTATTTGGTAGTCATAGACTAGGAATTGTAGAAAATGCTAATGCAACAGAGCAACAAGTATTGAATATAATTAAAAAGATAGCAATATTAAATGATTGTGATGAAATAATAGTAGAATCAATAATTCAACAATTTTGTTTATTAAGGTCTGCAAATATATGTGGAGAATATCCTAAATGTGAAAAATGCAAGATAAGAAAGTATTGTAATTATAATAAAAACAATTTAAATTCAGTATGCAAGGAAAACTTACATACTGAATAATATATTGTTTAAAAAACTATGATATTACGCATATTAATAATGTGAATTTATTTGCATCAAATATATTGTTAATTGCATCACTTTATGATATAATGGTGCAAGCGGAAGGAGGATGATGCAATTTGAGAAGATTTAATTTAATGGAAGAATATAGTAGTATTATATCTAATAGTAATATTATTAACTTGATAAGTAAAATTCATGAGTATAAAGGAAAACAATCATATTTATTAGATACTAAAAAAGACACATTAGAAACTTTATTAAAAGTTGCTAAAATTCAAAGTACTTCTTCATCAAATAAAATTGAAGGTATTTATACAACTGATAAAAGAATTAATGAAATAGTAAATCAAAAATTAGAACCTAAAAATAGAAACGAAGAAGAAATTGCTGGTTATAGAGATGTATTAACTTTAATACACGAAAATTATAATTATATTGATATTAACCAAAATACAATCTTACAATTACACAGAGATTTATATAAATATACTGGTTATAGTTATGGTGGTAAATTTAAGAATTCTCAAAACTTTATTGAAGAAGAAAATGAAAAAGGAGAAAAGAAAATTAGATTTACACCACTATCTCCTGTTGAGACACCAATTGCAATTGAAGAACTGTGTAAAAATTATAATGAATTAGTTAATAATGAATCATGTGATTTACTAGTATTAATTCCTATATTTATATTAGATTTTGTATCAATTCATCCATTTAATGATGGTAATGGTAGAATGAGTAGATTACTTACTTTACTATTATTATATAAAGCAAACTATATGGTAGGAAAATATATTAGTATTGAAAAAATTATAGAAGAAACAAAAGAAAGTTATTATGACACATTAGAAAAAAGTTCTACAAATTGGCATAATAACGAAAATGACTATTCATATTTTGTAGAATATTATTTAGGAATAATATTAAATGCTTATAAAGAATTTGATTCTAGAATAAATATTGTTGAAAACAAGAAAATAACTGCTTATGATAGAATTATAGATATATTTAAAGATAATATTATTCCAATAGATAAAGCATTTATAACAAATAAATGTCCTGATTTAAGTGAAACTACAATTGAAAGAACTTTAAATAAATTACTTAAAGAAGATAAAATTGTTAAAATCTCTGGTGGAAGATATACAAAATACAAATGGAATAATTAATTAAATAAATTATTTAAAATTTACAAATAGCTAGAATTATGAAAGGTATGTTTAACGACATATCTTTTTTTGTTGTGTAAAAACGAAAGGAGAATGATATATGAATTTAAATTACGCAATATTTAGAAGTGAACCTATTATGACTACACAAGATTTATCACAAATAGGACCACATAATAAAAGAGAAAAACAGGCTTATAATTCTAATCCTGATATTAAATTAGAACTAAGCAAAGATAATATAGAACTTGTACCACTTGCTGAAAAGTATTTAAAGGGATTTGATATACTAACAAAAGAATATAAAAAAGAACACGAAGAAAGAATGAAAACCGAAAGGAAATCAAGAAAAAAGAAATATCACGATATGTTAAATAGTTCAAGAAATTGTGTTGCTGATGAATTAATGTTTACTGCAACTTCTGAATTTTTTAAAAATATGACAAGAGAAGATATTAATGAATGGGCTAATACTTGCATGGAATTTGTTTATAATGATTTAGGCTATACAAAAGAACAAGTATTACATGCAACGGTTCATCTAGATGAAAAAACACCACATGTTCATTGTGTTGTTGTTCCTCTTGTTAAAAAAATAGATAATAGAACAAATACTGAGAGATATACAATATCTAAAAAACAATATATTAAAGATAAAATACACTTATCACAATTACAAGACTTATATCACAAAAGACTAACTGAAAAAGGATATGATTTAGAACGTGGTATTAAAGGTAGTGATAATAAGCACATTAAAATTAAAGAATATAAACGAGTAACTAAAAAATTAAATCAAGAATTAAATGTTAAAAATGATAGACTTGATAAGGCTGTTAATGACTTTGAAGATAAAATGAAATCAACTAAAAATATTCTTTTTGATAAAGAATATGTGAAAGTTAAAAAAGAAACTTTTGATAGTATGAATAATGTTATTAAGGAATCTAAAAAAGTTATGGAAATGCAGCCAAAACTACAAACAATATTTAATGAAGTAGATAATTATGCTAATAGCTATAAATCATTAGAAAAAGAAAATAAAAAGTATGAAAAAGAGATTACTAAACTTGAAAAAGATAATAAATATTTAGACCAAGAAAATAAAAGTTTAATAGCTAGATTAAATTATATATTTCAATTATTAAAGAAATTTTTAAGAAAACTATTGCAACGAGGTAATGAATATACCAAAGATGAAACTGCCAATGCCATTAAGGGCTACTATGATAACGAAGTATTTGATATGCATGATGTTATTGGTATATCAAGAGGAACTACTAAACAAGATGAATTATATGATTATGTAGATGCACCTGACTATTATAAAGAAAGAGTTAGAAATTATGAAGAAGAATATGATAAAGACGATTTTGAATTAAGTATGTAAAATTATTAAAAAACTCTTGATTTTTTAATTTGTTAGAGTGATAAATATTAAGACGGGAAACGGGATTAAATGTATATAATTTGTCAATAGCAAGGCATTATAGTAAAGTTTAATCTCCTATCTGGTCTTTTAAATAAAGTCGCTTAAAATGGCTAAAACGAAAGGAGAATAAATATGTTGTTAAGTGATAATACAAAAAGAGTTATAGATTTAATTGAAATATTTGATAATTTTAAAGATATTGATAAAATTAGATTAGCAATTTATTTACTAGAAAATAAAAAATTTAGTGTAGATTTTAATATAGGAGATATGATTATTTTATTAAAACAAGTATTGAGTGTATTAGATCCAAATTATAGAAAAGTAATAACTAATTTTAGTAAATATAAGTATTTATTATTCTTTTCAGCTAAGTATTTAGAACTTACTGAAAAAGAAAAAAAACATTTCTCTATTGAAATGATATTTAATATATATGAAAATGATTTTAAAGATAAAGTTATTAATGATGAAATAAATAAACATTTATTAGTATATGATTATTGTTATTCTCTGCTGAATAATGAGTAAAACAAATCCCTAATAGGTATTATTAGGGATTTGTTTTTGAATTAAACCTATATACTCATTAATCAAGTACACACTCAATGATATATCTAGGTCTCGCTTTAGTTTCCTTATATATTTTACCAATATATTCTCCTATCACACCAAGACATAGAGTTTGAATACCACCTATTAACCAAATTGAACAAACAATAAACGTCCAACCAGATACAGTATTACCAATTAATTTCATAATAACAGAATAAACCAAAACTACAAAACTAAGTAGTAAAATAATAAATCCAATTGAAGTAATTATTCTTAAAGGTTTTATACTAAATGAAGTTATTCCATCAATAGCAAACGCTAACATTTTCTTTAATGGATATTTAGAATCTCCCGCTACTCTTTCGTTTCTTTCATAATAAGCAATATCAGTTTTATATCCAATTTGAGGAACTATACCTCTTAAGAATAAATTAACTTCTTTAAACTCACTTAAGCCTTCTAAAGCTCTTTTACTCATTAAACGACAGTCTGCATGATTAAATACAACTTCTACACCCATAACATTCATTAATTTATAAAAAAATTCTGCAGTAAACTTTTTAAAGAATGTATCTTTTTTTCTTGAACTTCGAACACCATAAACAACATCAGCACCGGCATTATACTTTTTTATCATATCATCCATTACATTAATATCATCTTGTAAATCAGCATCCATACTAATACAGATATCTGCGTGATTTTTTGCATACATTAAACCTGCAAGCAAGGCATTTTGATGACCTCTGTTTCTAGTTAAATTAATTCCTACGTACATATCATTTTCTTTATGTACCTTAGTTATAATTTCCCACGTTTTATCCTTAGAACCGTCATTAACTAAAACCACTTTACTGTTTTTACTAATTAAACCTTCTTCCATTAAACTACTCATTTTTTTATCAAGTTCTTTTTTTGTTAGTGGTAGTGCTTCTTCTTCGTTATAACAAGGTATAACTAAATTTAATACTAAATTATTTTTCTTCATTTACTTCTTCCTTCTTTCTAAATAACACTATAACTTCTATGCCTAATGTTAATATCATTATTGTCATATATTCTAGATAAGTATAAATTCCTCTTTCTTCATTATTTACTACTTCAAACATCAAATCGCCAGCTTCTTCTTTTCCATTCACTTCTAAAATACCATTCGGATAATAATCAAATTTTTCTTTATATGCGATATAAACTTCTAAATCACTTGCACTGTCCGAACTTAATCTTACGGTATAACTACCACCTTCATAAGTTTTATCTAAATAAAAATCTGTATATTTTTTATCTTTCAAATCATTTTTTTAAAGTCTTTTTCATACACAACTTCATTTTTAGTTATTAACTCCAACTTATAAGTTGCATCCTCTATTTCATTAACTTTAAATTTTAATCTTATTTTATTAAAACTATCATATAAATCTAATGTTTGGGTGATAACCGTTTCTTTATTTAAAGAAGTATACTTAACCTTGGTTACACTGTCTTTTGCTACTATATTTTCTTTATAACTAATACCTGTATATTTATTAAAACTAAAAGCGAATAATGCTAAAGTTAAGACTAGTATAATACATTTAAAATATTTATAAAATTTGAATTTCTCATAATTGGTATATAAAGTATCATAAGAACATGTACCTATTAGTATTAACCACGGTAAGAATGATAAACCATATCGTGGACATACTTCCCAAACGAGATAGAAAAATACTGCTCCAAACAAGCTAATTGCTATAATTGATTTCTTACCACTTTTATAAATATTAATAAGAGATATTATTGCCATAAACATAACTACTATTTTAGAGAACTGTAATAAATAATTTATAACAATATTTTTATCTTCCAATAAATAAGAATAAGACGGATTAAAGTCATTAACTAATTCTAAATATTTTTGATAACTATAATCTCCTTTACCCCAAACAGAAACTAATTTAACTACTAATAATTTCACTGTTCCAAATGGACCTAAATCACTCAATCTGTTTTTTATTTCTTTAATATTTAAATCTGTTCTTTCTGAAACGTTTAAGGCACTACTACTTAGGTTATAATCATCTTGGGAATAATATCCATAACTTTTTTCATTAACTCCCATCATAATCCAATGTGTCATTGGAAATTCTTTATCAACATTAACATTTGTGAAAAAATTATTCTCAATAGTACCAATACAAGTTATTGTTAATATTGCCCCAATTATTATTGGTGCAAACTTCTTTAACACTATTAATATCTTTTTAGTAAATATTAAATATACAAAATATGCTACTAGTATAAATATTGCAACAGCCCTTATCCTATAACCAATTATTGCGATGATACCGATCAATAAGCCATATAGAACGTTAGATTTTAAATTTTTTTCGTCTTTTGTTTTAACTATTAAATAAATTAAAATACTGGCAAATGGTAACATTAATACATCTGTATAGTAATATGATACATATAAATAAAAGATTGGAGATAATACACATATAAATAAACTTAATAAGCCTTTATTGATATCCCAAACTTTATTAACAGTTTTATAAGTAAATAATGACATAACAGAAATACATATTGTACTTAATAAAGAAAATAAAATTTGATTGCTAATAGGAATAATCTTTTGTAACCCATATAAAATAATCAATAAAAATCTATTATTAGGATAAACAGAATAGTAAACATTATTTAATATTGAGCCTGTATCATTTAAACTATTTATTTCTGTTAAAATATGTATTAAATCAACTTGAGGAATACTACTAATTACAAAAGTACTTATAAGTAATAAGATAAATTGCAATCCTAATAAAATACCTACTATTATTTTCTTTTTCTTATCATCAAGTTTGATAATAACCTTATATAATTTAATTAATAAAAACAAATATACAATTGAACCAACAATTAATACTAATGGATTTAAATAATCATAACTACGATTAATATAGAAAAATATCGCTCCTATTAAAGAAATAGAAAAACATATTATGGTAAAAATTAACAAGAATTTATTAACAAAATTAAACATTTTATTTACTAGATTTTTCATAACTATCCTTCTTAAAAACTATTAATTTACTTAATAAATAGTTTCCTACAATTACTAATATCTGACTTACCAGTTTAAATATTTTATCATTACCTTTTAATATAGTTACAAACAAAAACATTATTACCATATCAAGTAAAAGTGTTGATACTCTTGCACCAGTAAAAGTAATAAATTCTTTAAATTTATTTTCATTTTTACTATTAAATACAAACTCTCTATTTGTAAAATACGCAAATAAAACTCCAGCTATCCATGAAAAAAGATTTGCTATCTGTAACTCTACACTAACATTAGGATTTAATATAGTCAAACTCAACATATAATAAACAATTAAACTAATTAATGTAGTTAAACCCCCAAAGATTAAATAATTAATAATTTCCTTATATTTTTGATATAATTCTTTCACATACATCACCACCAATAAATCTGCATAATAATATTTTATCATATATTTCTATAAATAACTATTTCAACCTTTAAAAATAGAATCATTTTTTTTATAATAATCAGCATAGATCCAATCTACTTGATGAAAATAAAAAGACAACTGTTTTTTATCAATTTCACTATGAGGCAAAAATATATTATATAAATTACTTTTGCGATTACTTATTACCTTAATATAAAATTTTTCTATTTCTATAATATCTTTAGAATTGCTTAAACTTTTTGATTCTAAAAATAAATTTGCTTTTTGTAATGAATGATGAATATTATTTATGTCTTGTTTAGCATAATAGCGAGTATTATAAACTAAATTTGCTAAAAACATTTTCTTAAAACCATTTAAAAATATTTCTGGACATTCATGAAAATCAGTAACAACAAATAGTACTTTATTATATTTATTTTTTAAAGTTTGTTCTAATATAATTAGAAGCTCATTGTGATTTATTGTATAAGTCTCCCTAACATAACCAATATACTTATCTAATATAGATACAAAATTTTCTTCTGAAGTAATTTCATTTTTTTCATAAAGTAATTTAAAATTTAATTTTATAGTACCTTTTTTTATTTTTTTAACAAGTTTATGTAATACTTCTAAGCTTAATAATTTATATATTTCACCACTGCAACTATAAATCCACAATAGCGAGTGTTTCTTCATTCGCCTTATTTGTATTGTGTCTTTCTTCAAGTAATCTCTTTGCATTTAAATTTTCCTTTCAATAGTTTTATTTTTACTGCAATTAAATTATAACACAAATCAGCAAAAAATAGTCTTGAAATAAGCAAAATGTCAATATTTTTGTTTTAAATGGGAAAATTATTATAGGTGGTAGCTATGATAGATTTTCAAAGATTAAAAGATATAAGAGAAGATAATGATATAAATCAAGAAACAATGTCTAAAATATTAGGTGTTCCACGTTCTACTTATTCAATGTGGGAACTAGGTATAAGTGTTATTCCTTTAAAACCTTTATGTGATTTTGCAGATTATTTTAATATTACTTTAGATTATGCTTTAGGCTTAACAAATAACAGAAATAGCAAGAATTTAATTAAAGGATTGAACTTACAAATACTAGCAAACAATATGAAAGAAATTAGAAAGAAAAATAATCTTTCACAAGAAAATATAGCAGATATTCTTAAGGTAACTCAAAGTTGTATAGTTAAATATGAAAAAGGTAGAGTTTATATTTCTACTGAAAACTTATATAAATTCGCTAAAGAATTTAAAATATCAATTAACGAGTTATGTGGTAAAACTAAAAAATAATATCAAATTTTATATTATATGATGGAATGACAGATAAAAATAGGTACCCATAAACTCCTGCCATTCTGTCATTTTTTATATAAATCCCACACCTATTAAAGCGAAAATTCAAAAGAAATTTCATAACTAATGAATTTTCGCGATAGACTTATTTGTAAGCCAAATAAGTAACACACTACCAAGTTGGCAAAAGCCAACTAGGAATAGTGTGCCAAAGGAGAGCCTTCGGGAACCCATTTAAGCACCAATACTACAAACTATCGTAAGTAGTAAAGGTGCCTTTTTTATTTGTCTTACGACTTCATAAAAAAGTGAAAAAACTATCCCCGCTTTCATCAGCATAGCTGACAAAACGTGCGTCGTTTTTTCAAAATAAAAATAGCATAATGCTAATCTTACGAAAAGCAAAATGCTATTTTCTTATTTTAGGTATTAGTCGTTCAACTTTAGTTTGTTCTTTATCTGTTATTTTATATAGAACAACTAATACTATTGCTGTCGCTATATAGGCAATAGTCATTGCTATATAGTTTTGTGAAAAGAATGTTTCAAATAACGCAACAGGACATAACGCTATTCCTAAAAATCCTACTATATAAAATGTCTTGTCGCTATATTTTCTTGTTATTTGTTTTTCAGGATCTGTATCATCTTTTTCAGTCCATGTTCTACCCAACATAGACCAATTTTTTGTAAATATTGCATTACCAAAATTAGCTATTCCTATAAAGAACCAACCAAGCGATACAAATTTATAATCATTTATAATAGGAATTATTATAACCATTATTGTTGCTAAAATAATACCAATAATTTGTACCTTATTTAAATACATTTTTATTTTTTGCATTTTTCTTCGCCTCCTTTAATCTGTTTTCATCTAATATTTCAACTATAAGTTCATTAGTAACATTTTGATATTCTAAATCTTGTTTTGTTTCTATTGCACGTTCTCTTTCTTCTTCAGAAAGGTTGTCTTTGGCTAATTCTTGATTTAAAGTATCAATCATTAAATCATTATTACTAATACTTGCCTTTGCCATCATCCAAGCATCTTCTAGTTTATCTCCTCTTAAATTTTTATAGTAATTTCTAATAAAAGGATTAAGAGTAGTTAATTGAGTTCCTAAACCTATCATACTTAACATATCATTATAATTTAAATTTATATGTTTACTTATCTTTTTAAGTATTTTAGGATTAGGTAATTCTCTTTCTCCAGATTCTATTTTAGATAATTCGGCATTACTAATACCAACTGCATTGGCTAATTGTCTTTGAGATAAACCTTTGTTTTCTCTTGCTTTTGCGATTGCCTCGCCTATGTTTTGCTTTGGCATAAAACTTCACCACCTGCATTAATCATACCACTATCGTTAACGAAAGTCAACACATTTGATAAAAATGTTAATAAAAGTGTTGACAAGTTCGTAATTATGATGTATATTTAATGTGTTACCGAGTGTTAACGTTATAAAAACAAATGTTAACTCACAAAAAAGAAAGGAGGAAAAGATATGAATGAGGAAAACAAGACATCTAGACTTAACCGACCATAGAATATGGAAAGATAAGAATATCACATTTGAAGCAAAAGATATTTACTCTTATCTATATATAGAAGGCTTTGATAGAACAATAGCTAATGTAAATATTGGTAGGATACAAGGAAAAATTAAGGGTTTAAAGAATGTCGCATTTAGAAAGAACTTACAACTATTAGAAAAACACAAATATATTACTTTCAAAGAATACGACAGAGGATTATACGAATACACAATTTGCTAGAATAGACAAAATCGCTAGTAAATAAGGTACAATAAATGTTCGGAGATTTATGATAGTACCTAGCCAAAAGGCTAAACTGCTTCAATCCTAGAGACAGGATTTAAAATAAAGTCTCAGGATACTATTACCTTTTTTTCAGTTATATTAGTATGACTTGTAGAAAATTTTACAAGTTTTTTTGTGTTTAAAAATAAATGAAAGGAGAATGATATATGAATAATGATATTAATAATTTAAAATATGTGGAAGTTCCTATGATTGTTTTATTAGATAATGATATATCTTCCACATCAAAACTATTAATGGGATTAATTACTACTTTAACTATGAAAGAAGGATTTTGTTATGCTAGTAATAAATATTTAAGTAACCTTCTAAAAGTATCAAGAAGAACAATTACAAGTTGCATTTCATCTCTTAAAAGAAAAAATTATATTAAAGTAGAAAATGATCCTAATATGAGAAAAATTTATTTAGCAAATTTCTTCTAATATAAGTAGCAATATATTACTATTGTGTATAGCAAGATGTTTCTAACAGAATAAATAATATTAATAAATAATTATAATAAATAAAATAATTTAAAATTTATTTAAATAATTAAAAAGAAAGGACTGATATATGAATGTAGATTTAAATGAAATAATTATCTCTGGTAATATAACTAATATTACAGACAATAATCAAGATTATATTAAATTTGCTTTAAAAACAATTAAATATAATAAGAGTTATGTTTATTCAAGTTTAAATATTAATAGGAATCTTTATACAATTTATAAAGATTTTTTTGTTAAGGAAAAAAAGGTGTTTATAAAGGGTTATCTCAATTCTTATTCTACAAGTAATAATATACAACTTTTTATAACTGTTACAGATATATCTGATAATAAAGAAGATATATTAAACGGAAGAAGATCTCCCCATATTAGATGTGACCCAGATGGAGTTATGGTATGGAATGGGAAAAGATGCGAAAGCGAAGAACCTTCCGAAGAAGAATCCAAAGAAATGGAAGAATTATTGAAAGATTTTAGATAGTAGGTGTTAATTATGAAATATTAGAAAGGTGCGTGATAATTATGATAAAAAGTAATTTTAATAAAAGTTTATGCATAAAATTGGAGTGTGGAGGTATATAAATGTATGAGACACTAGAATTTTATGATAGTAATGGTTTTGATTTAAAAGAAGTTTTAAAGAGTTGTATATATAAATATTATATTGCTAATAAGAATTTAGATATTAGTTCTAAAAAAGTATTTAAAACGGACAAAAAAAATAGTATAATTAAATCAACTAATGAAGTGAAAGTGTTGTCTAGTGAAAGGAGTTAAAAGTGTATAATAGAAATAGATATACAATAGACAATACAATATTTAAAATAGCCATTTATATAAGACTATCTCGTGAAGATGGTGATGATTTAGAATCAGAAAGTGTTACTAATCAACGAAGTTTATTAATTGGTTATTTAAAAGCACAAGGATTAGTTGCAGTTGATATATATGTTGATGATGGTTATACAGGTACTAATTTTGAACGTCCAGAATTTAAAAGAATGCTACAAGACATTGAAAATGGAAAAATAAATATGGTTATAACAAAAGATTTATCAAGACTTGGAAGAGACCATATAATGACAGGTTATTATGTTGAAACCTATTTTCCTGAAAACGATGTTAGATATATAGCTGTAAATGATGATATAGATACTTTTTTTGAAACTAGTGGTAGTGATATGATGCCATTTAAGTTAAGTATGAACGATATGTATGCAAAAGATATTTCTAAAAAAGTTCGTTCTAACTTACTTCAAATGAAAAAAGATGGTAAGTTTTGTGGGAGTTCTACTCCTTATGGTTATATGAGAGACCCAAATAATAAACATCAGTTAGTTCCAGATCCAGAGACTGCTCCTGTTGTAAAAAGAATATTTGATTTATATGTTGCAGGTTATGGTAGTTCACAAATTGCTGAAATATTAACAAGAGAAGAATTACCAACACCAATAATGTATAAATACTCTGGTTCAAAATTAAGTAAATTTGACCATCCTGAAATATGGAAACACACATCTGTTAGCAATATCATAAAAAATAGAGTTTATATTGGAGATTTAATTCAACACAGATTTCAAAAAGTTAGTTATAAGGTTAAAAAGAGAAAAAGTTTACCTGAAAGCGAATGGTGTATAAAAGAAAATGCACATGAAGCACTTGTAGATAGAAAAACATTTGAAATAGCACAAAGTATTAAAGATTCTTCAAATACTTATAATCCAGAACGTAGAAATGTTGAATATGTATTATCTGATTTAGTTTATTGCAAAGATTGTGGTGCTAGAATGAGTATTAGTTATGATAAAAAAAGAGATAGAGTTACAATGAATTGTAATAACTATCGTAAGTTTAGTAAGTATGATATATGTTTTTCTCATTATATTAACTATACTAAATTAGAAAATACTGTCTATAACAAATTAAGCACTATGGCTAATCAATATATTAATGATAAAGATGAGTTTGAAAGTATTATTAAAAATCAATATGTTGATCCTAAACAAGATAAACTAAAAAAGATTGATGAACTTAATTTAAAGATAGCTGAATTAAAAAGAAAACAAGACTCTTTATATGATGATAAGTTTAATAATATTATAAGTGTAGAAACTTATCAAAGATTATTTAAAACTACTGAAGAAGATATTAAAACTGCAAACGAAAAATTAGAAAAATTAAAAGAAGAAATTTCTAGTATAAATGAAGATTCCTCTTGTTATGTTGAATATTTAGATATAATTAAAAGTTTTCTTGATATGAAAAATCCAACAAGAGAGATTATGAATAGATTAATTGATAAGATATATGTAACTAAAGATAAAAAACTAGAAATTCATTATAGAATTAAAAAAAGTGAAGTATTAGTATAGGTAAAAAATACGATTGCTTTGGAGCAATTTTTAAAAAGACTTATGGGTATCACGAAAACAGGTCATACTGGTATGATGAAGAAATACCCTTCACAGAGGCAGCTGAAATTGGTACAGAAAAAGTAATAAAAGACCACTCTACTATCGGTATTGTAGTTACAACTGACGGATCTATTGGTGAATTTAATAGAACAGATTACTTAGAAGCTGAAGAAAGAGTAATAAAAGAACTAAAAAGTATAAACAAACCATTTATCGTTGTTCTAAATTCTACTCATCCTACTCTGCCAGAAACTGAAAGAATGGCAGAAAGTATAAAAGAAGAATGGGATGTTCCTGTAATACCAATGAACGTTGATAATATGACTGAAATAGATATGTATAAAATATTAAGAGAAGCACTATATGAATTTCCAGTTGTAGAAATAAAAGTTAATATGCCAGAATGGATAGCTATACTAGATTCAAAAAATGAGTTAAAACAAAAATATATTAATCAAATAAAAGAAAGTATAACAGAAGTTGATAAACTTAGAGATGTTGAAAAAATAACTAGTCACTTTCTAAATACTGAAGAAATAGAAAAAGCATATATTTCAAACATAGATCCCAAATCTGGTACTATTACTATTAACATTACAGCACCTAGTAAACTTTATAATAAAACTCTTTCAGAAATAATAAACATTGATGTAAAAAACAAGGCGGATTTACTAAAACTATTCCAAGATTTTTCTATTGCAAAAAGAGAATATGATACTATAAAATATGCTTTAAAAATGGTTAAACAAACTGGATATGGAGTTGCAGTACCTTCACTTGAAGATATGAAATTAGAAAAACCTGAAATAATTAAACAAGGTCCTAGATTCGGAGTTAAATTAAAAGCAATTGCTCCTTCTATACATATGATTAAAGTAGATGTTGAATCAACATTTGAACCTATTATAGGTAGTGAAGTTCAATCAAAAGAATTAATAGATTATTTAATGAGAGATTATAAAAATAATCCTAGTACAATATGGCAAAGTGAAATATTTGGAAGAAGTTTAGATAATATTGTACAAGAAGGTATACAATCAAAAATAAATCTTATGCCTGATAATATAAGATTTAAACTACAACAAACTATGACTAAAGTTGTTAACAAAGGTTCTAACAACATGATTGCTATTGTAATTTAAGAAGAGTAATCTTCTTTTTTTTATAATAATAAAAAATATGTTATGATATACTTATAATAAATAATTGGAGGTATTATTATGGCAAAAAATAATAAAGTAACAACAACAGTAAAATCTGGTATAACGTTTGGTAGTGCATTAGCAATGGTAATAAGCTATTGTAATTGGCACTCAATTGGATGGGCAATTATCCATGGACTAATGAGTTAGGTATATGTTATATATTATATAATTGCATATTAAGAGGAGATAAAAAATGAAAAGTAAAAAAATCATAGTATTAATAGGTTTATTTGTAATAGGATTTGCTTTAGGTCTAACTTCATACCTACTAAATGATAATGGTTCTGGTTCTAAAGAATTAGAATTAACATACCATACCAATAGTGGAGTTCCATATGAATGGAGATATGAAATAGAAGATAAAAGCATTGCAAAATTCGTAAAAAAATATACTCTTAGTGAAGAAAAAAATGTAGATGGTGGAAAAATTGATATTAATTATGTATTTAAAGGATTAAAAAAAGGTAAAACAAATATTACTTTTAAATACGTAAATGTAATTAATGGTGAAGTAAAAAAAGAAGAAAAAATTACTGTAAAAGTTGATAACCATAAAAACATTTCATTAATAGTATACCTTAATAAATAAAGAAGTAGATAATTCTACTTCTTTATTTTTCTTCATCTCCAAGAATAATATTTCCAAACTCAGAATAACTATTAAAATCACTTATTTTATCTAAATTAACATAATAAAAGCCATCGTTATAATAGTAATCCATATCTTTAACTAAAGAAAACTCTTCAGTCTTAAAATAAATTTTTTTATTAAGAATAACTAATATTTTAAATTCAAAATCATTTCCACTATATGTATCTTTATCTAGTAAAACTAAATCTATTATAAAACAAATTCTAGTTGGATATACTTTAACTCTATATAGTCCTTTAATAGAATAATGATAAACATCAGTAATAAAATCAAATATATAATTAAGTTTAGATACTATATTATCTTTATTTTCTAAATCAACATCATTAAAATATATATTTTGTAAAACCAATCTTAAACCATCTTCAGTATATTCAACTTTCATATTATCACCTAAAATATAATATGAAAAAAAGCTTAAAGAGTTTCAATCAATAAGCTTTCCATTTTCTTAAGTACTTCTTCTCTTCCTAATTTATTAACACTAGAGAATACTATTATATCATCACCTACAACTAAATCAAATGTATTCATAATTTGCTTTAAACATTTTTCTTTTTTACTTCCACCTACTTTATCTGCTTTAGTAGCAACAATAGTAACTGGTAAATTATAATACTTTAAGAAATTATACATAAGTAAATCATCCTCTGTAGGTTTAATTCTAAAATCAACGATTAAGAATACTCTTTTTAATTGTTTTCTTGTTTCTAAGTATTCCTCTATCATTTTTCCAAATTTACTTTGTGTCTTTTTATCAACATTAGCATAACCATACCCAGGAACATCAATTAAATAAAATAGATCATTTATTTTATAAAAATTAAGTGTTTGAGTTTTTCCAGGTCTAGATGAAGTATGTGCTAAATTTTTTCTATTTAATAATGCATTTATAAAACTACTTTTACCAACATTACTACGTCCCACTAATAAAAATTCAGGACAATCTAGAACAGGATATTGACTTCTTCTAGTTGCTAGTACTTCTAAATCACAACTTTTAATTGTCATTTTCTTCCTCCTCCAATCCATTATCTTTTATATATTGCTCACATACTCTATCAAGTTCACTCATAATAATATGTGCTTCTTCAAATGTTTGTACACGTACACCACTAGCCATTTTATGACCACCACCATTATGAGCTTCAGCAACTTTATTTATTTCAGGGCCACGTGATCTAATTGAAATTCTTATTAATCCACTTTTAACATCTTCTGTTATAGTACACCAAACAAGTATTTCATTTATAAAATTAAAATCATTAATCATATTACCTGGGGCTGCACTATCTACTTTATACTTATTAATAATATCATCTGTAACATCTACATAAGCAACACCATTATCCGTAAGTGTTAAATTTTCAGATATGTATCCCTGAAATCTAACTTCATTAAGAGGCCTTAAATACATTTTTTGATATAGTTCTTTTAAATCAAATTGATATTTTTCTAAATACTCACCAACAAGTTTAAAAGTACGTGGACCACAAGTATTAAATAAAAATCTATTAGAATCACTTATTAATCCATAATATAGAGTTTCAGCTATTTGCTTATTACATTCTAACTTTGTATTTGAAATTATATCCATTAAGATCTCACAAGCACTTGATGCAGTAGTTTGAATACATTCAATTCCACCAAAATCTTCCATAAACGGATGATGATCAATTTTTATAACAAACCCAAAATTATTAGGATCAGCACCATCAATTCGTCTTCTATCTGGAACATCTACTGTAATTAATAATGTTTTATCTTTTTCAAATTCTTCTAATTTATCAAGCTTCCCTATATAAGAGAATCTAGTACTACCATTACCAATAGCATAAACATTCTTTTCAGGAAAAGTAAGTTTTATTGAATCTCTTAAAGCAATTTGACTTGCCATTGCATCAGGATCAACACCAATATGTCTTGCTATTACAATATTATTATATTTTTTTATGTACTTATATATTTCTTTGTACATCTAATCACACCATTCTAATTAACTATTCTTTGCAAGAAACAAAGTATCTCTAGCAATCATTAATTCTTCATTAGTTGGTACCACATAAACACCAATAGAAGAATCATCTGTACTAATTTTTGCAAATTCCCCAAAAGCTTTATTAGCATCTAAATCTATTTTAACACCTAAGCAAGCTAAATTTTCACAAATTTTTCTTCTTGTAGGAGCACTCTTTTCACCAATACCAGCAGTAAAACAAATTACATCAGCTCCGCCTAAAAGTACATAGTATTGAGCAATATAATTAGTAACAGCACGACAATATTTATTAAATGCTAGTAAACATTGTTCATCACCATTATTCATACCATCAACAATATCTCTCATGTCACTGCTTTTTTCACTCATACCTAAAAGTCCAGATTGTTTATTTAAAACATCTATTGCTTCTCCTATATTAAGCCCATCTTTTTCCATTACATAAGGAAGTATAGATGGATCAATATCACCAGTACGAGTACCCATTATTATACCAGCAAGTGGAGTAAATCCCATTGAAGTATCAACACATTTACCATCTTTAATAGCACTAACACTTCCACCACTACCAATATGACAAACAATAATTCTTAAATCATCTCTTCCAAGTACCCTACTTATTTCTTCACTAACATATCTATGAGAAGTACCATGAGCTCCATATTTTCTAACTTTATAATCTCTATACCATCTCATTGGTGTAGGATAAATAAATTGTTCTTTTTCCATTGTTTGATGAAATGTAGTATCAAATACACATGCCATCGGTGTATTAGGAAGTACACTTCTAAATGCCTTAACTGCAGTAGCTTGAGCAAAATTATGAAGTGGAGCAAAATCTCTAATCGAAATAATATCTTCAATAACCTTATCATCTACAAGTACACTCTTATCAAATAATTCCCCACCAGCAGTAACTCTATGACCAATACCATCAATCTCATCTAAAGATTTAATTATATTTAAAGTAATTAACTTATCCATTAATAATTTAACTGCTTCCTCATGGTTTTCCATATCAATATCTTGTTCTATTTTTTCACCATTATATTTAATTTCACAATGTCCATTATCAATACCTATTCTTTCAAATAAACCAGAAGCAATTACTTCTTCGTTATCCATATTAAATAAACTGAATTTAAGTGAACTACTTCCAGCATTAATTGACATAATTTTCATAACATAACCTCTTTCCTATAGACAATTAATATTATACATTATTTTCTGTTAAATTCATAGAAAAAGTTAATAAAACAAACAAAAAAGATGGCAAAAAACCACCTAATTAATAACCTTTATCTCTAAGATAAGTTATCAAACTTTCTTGAATCATTAATACATTATTATATAATTTAACCAAGTTATCAGATTCGCTATCAGAAGAATTTTCTGTATAATCTACAAGTTCATTACTATTTGGATTATTTTGAAATTGTAAAACTATATCAAGTATTTTCTTAGTTTTATCAAGCTCTTCAAATAATTCTTTTCTTTTACTATCAACATCTAAATCATAATACTTAGAAATAAGTATTTCATAATCTTTATTATCCATAATATCACCTATTTTAAATCCTCAAGTTTAGCCATTCTTTCATTTATCATATTTCTATAATTCTCTTTTGCTGTTTCAAAATCTATTTCAGTTTCTACTTCTACTTCTTTTTTAAATATCTGTTGAAGAAGTTCTTTTTTCAAATCTTTATCTCCAAATTTAGAAAAATCTATTTCCTCATCTTCAATATCCAAACCATCGAGTTGTTGATGAATCAAATCTTTATCTTCATTTTCAACATATGTACCATTTTCTTTTTGTTTTTCAATCATCTTTTCTCTATAATTAGCCTGATAAATCTTTTGATTACAATAATTTCTTATACAAACATCAATTCCAGCAGCTATACCTTCTTTATTAATTTCTAAAGCAAGATTACTACCAACTTTTACATAATTATCATTATCATCTACTTTACCATCAATACTTTTAGAAAGAGCAACTAATTTAGATTTTCTAACTAGTGAATCTGCTATTTCAGCCTTAGCTATTAATGCTCTAGTTACTTGTTTATTAATATCATCTACTATTTCACTAAACTCATCCATTGTAAGTTTATTTAAATCTTCTACTGTAATAGCCTCTACTATTTGCTCAAAAAACTTTTCAAGTCTCTCTGTCTTTACGCCTCTATTTTTTAATTCTTCTACTACAATATCAAAACCAGCAGATTTAACTGCATCTGCTTTAAATTCCGACTCTCTAATTTGTTGCTTATAACTAGTAATAACAATATCTTCCATAATAGCACCCTATTCTATTCTTTTATTCTACTATAATTATAATGTTTAAATTAAATAAAGTCAAAGAAATATTATCTAAAATTTAATTTAATAATTTCACCTGAAGAAGTATTAGAATAAACTTCATTCTCAACCTTAATATCAGAAAATTTATACTCAGTATTAAGCTTTCTAAATTCTTTATCAATATTTTTAATATCCTTAAAATTAACTATATTACTATTTGTATAATAAATATCACCATTTTCTGTTAATAAAATATAAACCATATCATCACATTTAGAAGTATAAGTAATACTAGATATTTGTTTTATACTATTTATATTTTTTAAAGAATAATTTTCAAAGTTATCTTCGTTGATTATATTTAATTCACCAGATATAAGTTTTAAAGTATAATTAACTTTTTTATTTTTTGAATTACATTTAAGATTAGATATCTCCTTAGTATCATTATTAAAAATAACTTCACTATTATTTACTATTTCAATTCTTTCACTATCACTTAAATTACTATTCTTTTTATTCTCTATCTCATTTTCCTGTTTATTAAAACAACCAGTACAAAAGAAAATAATAACAAAAAATGTAATAATAACTAAATTAATTTTTTTCATAGATAACACCTCTATTATTAATTATAATTTAAAAATCAAAAAAAAGATAGGCTTAATAAGCCTATCTAGTAAGTTATCTAATTATTTGTTAGTATAACTTCCACTAACTTGGTTTAATCCATTTTGAACTAGTCTACGTGTAATTTCACCACCAACTGAACCATTAGCACGACTAGTAGCATCAGCTCCTAAGTTTACACCAAACTCATTAGCTATTTCGTATTTCATTTTATCAATAGCTTGTTTAGCACCAGGAACTTGCATTTTCATTGAAGAATAATTATTTCTTGATGTCATTGTGTTTTTCACCTCCTACACTAATATGATGGTAAAAAGTGAAAAAAACATACTAATTTTTTTTTGGTAATTTATAGCAATTCATTAACATCTTCGTAATCACTAACTCTGATTGTTAAAACATTATCAACAGTTTCCTTAAGCATAGTATTATAATCAAATTTTTGTTCCATAACTTCACATTTTAACTTATCCGGATTAATAACAGGATGTTTAGGAACAAATACAGTACAACAATCTTCATAAGGTAAAATACTAATATCATAAGTATCAATTTTTTTAGCTATATCAATTATTTCAAGTTTATCAAGACAAGCAACAGGTCTAACAACTGGTATATTAGTTACACTATTTATAGTATTCATACTCACTAAAGTTTGACTAGCAACTTGTCCAATACTTTCTCCATTAATAATTACATAAGAATTTAGTTTTTCACAAAGCATATCCATAATTCTATACATCATTCTTCTCATGATAGTAATAACATAATCATGATCACATTCTCTATAAATAGCTTCCTGTATTTTAGTAAAATTAACAATATGTAAATTTATATTATCAGTATAATTAACAAGTTTTTTAACAAGAGAAACAACTTTTTCCCTAGCTTCTAAACTAGTATGTGGAATAGCCTCAAAGTATACACAATCAACCTTAATTCCTCTCTTCATAGCTAAATAACCAGCAACTGGAGAATCAATTCCACCACTAAGCATTAGAAGACCTCGTGGTTGTGATCCAACTGGATATCCACCAGCACCCTTAAATGAATTTAAATAGATAAAACTCTCATTTTCTCTTATTTCAACATTCACAAGTATTTCAGGATTATGAACATCTACTTTTATATCTTTAACATTTCTTAAAATAGCTGAACCTAGAACTTTACAAAAAGTAGGACTATCATATTCAAAACCTTTAAAACTTCTTTTTACTTCTACTTTAAAAGTTTTAAAAGAAATACTACTTAATATAGATAAAACACTTTTGGTAATATCATCAGAATTAGTATTTACAATATAAGCAACATGATACATCTGAATACCAAAAATATTTTTTAAAATATTAGTAATATCATCTAAATCTTTATCTTCGAAATAAATATACATTCTTCCCAAATCTTTTTGAATTTTAACAGAATAGTTTTTTAATTTATGTTCAATATTTTTGGTCAATGTTTTAACAAAAAAATTTCTATTTCCTTTTTTAGTAGAAAGTTCACCATATCTAATAAGTATTACTCTATTCATAACTACCTCCAAAACTGATAATAATTATATCAAAAAAACAAAAGAAAGCAAATATTATACCATTAACTAGTATTACTTATTATAATTAATGAATAAAAAAAGATGTATAAAACATCAATTTTTATAAGTTTCAACTAATCTCTGATAAAATCCTTTATCTACTATAGAAATAGATTTAACAGCTAAATCAAATGATTTCTTATAATTTCCCTTAAAAAATAATTTTTCAGATTCTTTTAAGCCATTATTAATTTCAGAATAACTACTTCTAAATCTATTCCCATATACAATTGCGCCTTCTGCCATTTGTGCAGTCTTAATCATCTGATCAGTAGTACTATAAAGTTTTAAAACTAAATCTCTAGCAGTATCAACACGTATATTAAGTGTCTCAATTACAATTGGTTTTTTTTCTAACTCTTTTACAACTTCTTTGATTGCTTCATTAGCTTCACTTAATTGGACAAAATACTCTTCGGATATTATTGGAAGTTTATAACTATGTATCCTCTTCTTACTATTTTGTAAAAATTCTTCTATTTCTACTAATTGCTCACGAGCTCTTTGTTCATCATCATACATATGACCAAGTGAATTTAAAGTATTATCAAGCGAATCTGACATATTTTTAAGTCTTACAGTAAGCTCTTCTATTTCTTTATGCAAAACAGAATAAGGTGTAGAATGTGCATCTAATTTAGCAAGAAGTTTCTTATAATCATCTTGAATAACTATAAGAACTTTTTTAGTTTCTTGGATGGAATTATAATCTTCTTCTTTCATATCATAATTATTTTTAATATTATCAAGTTGATTAAACACTTCATTAACTATTTTTTCAGTTTTACGAAGTTTAGAAGAAAAATCTTTTTCAGCCTCTTCATATACTTTTCTACTAAGTCTTTCTTTCTCAAAATCAATAAATAAAGAATCAAAATAATCAAGAATAGTTTTTAATTCAAACATACAATCTTCCAAATTTAAAACTTTAATCTTATCAACAATCTTATTTATATTATTAGTAGATTCTTCTACATTATAATCAATATTTAAATATTCAAGTGGATAACCATCCTCTTCCATCTCTAAAACAACATCTTTTACTTCTTTAATACGTTTAGGAATAAGCTCTTTTGCCATCAATATTAAGTCTGGTGTTTCCTTAACTACTATTTCCATGTGTTCTATCATAGCGTCTAGTGCCTTAACAATATGTACAACTTCAGTATACTCATTATTTTCCATAGCACTTTCAAATCCCAAGAAGTTCTTTTCAATATTCTCAAGCTGAAGACCGATAGCATCTTGAACATCATCATATAAATTAGTATGCTCCTGATATTCAGTATTTAATTTACGATATTTAGTTTTTAATTTTGTAACAATACTACGATATTTTTCATCACTTAAAGTAATTTCTTTGATTTCTGATAGGAGTTGTTCACTAGATTCACGAACTTTATAAATCTCAAGTTCCGTTTTAGCAATCCTATAATCGCAATTTTCAAAATCCTTCTTTTCTATAAAAGTATCTATTTCAATAAGCATATCATCAATTTTAGGAATGCGCTCATTTTTTAGTACATCGTTTCTATCTTCCCATAATTTATATCTACTTTCCAAATCCTCATTCTTAATAATCGGTTCAACCTTTGAAAGTTCAAGCGTAATTGGAATACTAGAAACTAGATTTTTTGATAAATCTAATTGATCAAGCATATTTTTATATCTTTTTAATTTCTTCTTCTTAAAAACTATAAGACTAATAATTAAAAATAAAAGAAGAGCAAAGGAAATACTAATTATAATAATCATATTTTTATTCACTCTTAAATCACCTCTATTATATATAATATATTTTACCACAAGAAGAGTATATATTTCTACTTTTTTTGAATAATATTTTGTAATGATTAAAAATTAGCAACTTTTCTAATTATAAAAAAGCCATTTTACATAGGAAAATAGCCAAAATACTTGACTTTAAAGAATTTTTAAGTATAATTTATATTGCATGTTTAACTTTAACAGCGAAGTTTAGAGTATTTTAAAGTGTTTTTCAATTAGGTTTAGTAACCTTTTGCTGTTAGGCGAAAAAATAAGAAAAACTCCCTAAGATATGACTAACTTGTTTAATTAAATATGTAATTGTCAAAGAAATTAGGAGGAAAAAATATGGCAAGATATACTGGTCCAAGTTACAAACAAGCACGTAGTGTTGGATTCTCAATCAGTGAAACTGGTAAAGAATTAGCTCGTCGTCCTTATGCACCTGGACAACATGGAAAAGGTCGTAAGGCTAAATTATCAGATTATGGTACACAATTAAAAGAAAAACAAAAAGTTCGTTTTATGTATGGATTAAACGAAAAACAATTCCGTAAAACATTTGAAGAAGCTGGAAAAATGAGCGGTATTCATGGTTATAACTTCTTAAAGTTACTTGAATCTCGTTTAGATAACATTTGTTATCGTTTAGGTTTCTCTACTACACGTCGTGGTGCTAGACAATTAGTTAATCACGGACATGTAACTGTTAATGGAAAGAAAGTTGATATTCCATCATACAGATGTAAACCAGGAGATGTAATCGCTATTAAAGAAGGATCTGTTGATCATAAAGCAGTTAAAGAATCTCTAGAAAAAGTTACTAAACGTGTTGAATTTGTTACATTTGATGCTAACAAATTAAGTGGTACATATGTAAGATATCCAGAAAGAAATGAATTAAATATGGATATTGATGAATCACTAATCGTTGAATTCTATAACAAATAAAAAATAGAATAAGCAAAAAACTATTAACAAATGTTAATAGTTTTTTTTATTAACTTTAATATTTTATATATTAAAGTTTTAAATTTCCATATTTCAAATTTCCCCATTATTAATTTTCTACATTAATTGTAAGTTATAATTCATAGGAATGATATCATATCCATCACAATATACAAAAAGATTGATATCTATATGACATCAATCTTTTCAAAATAACAATTTGGAACTTCGAATCTAAGTTCTTCATTCTCAAAATCAGTTTTATTAAGTAGATGATGCATTATTCTAATAGGACCTTTATGTGAAACTATTAATATTTTTTTATCCTTATTTTTTTCTAACACATCATCAAGAAAATCCTGGCATCTATTTATGATACTACTTAATTTTTCAACACCTCTATCACCTGAATCAAGTTTATAATCCCAATATTTTATATGATCAAAATCATCAGAAGATTTCCCTTCAAACTCTCCCATATCACGATCAATTAATCTATTATCATTAACTATTAAACATTTATCAGCAACTAGTCCAAATGCAGTTTCTAATGTTCTAAATAAAGGAGATGTATAACAAATATCACATCCTAAATCACAAATAGTTTCTCTTAATACTTTAACCTTATTAACACCATTAGTATTTAAATGAGTATTTTTCATAGATTGTATTACTTTTTGTCTATTTAAATCAGTCTCACCATGTCTTACTAAATATACAGTAGTCATATTTCACCTAAAAAGAAATAACAAAATACTTTTTCTTTCCCCTTCTGATAATTACGTATTTCCCATCCATTGCAACATCCTTATTAATAATTAACTCTAAATCAGTAGTTCTATCTCCATTTAGATAAATTGATCCATTAGTTATAAATTCACGAGCTTCTCTCTTACTAGAGCAAATTGAAGCCTCTACAAGTAAATCAACTATATTCTTATCTTCATTAATTTTATAAGGTTCAATACCATTAAAAGCTTGTTCAATTTCTTTAACAGATAAATTCTTAATATCACCACTAAATAGTGATTCACTAATTTTTAGTGCTACTTCAAAACTTTCTTTACCATGTAAATCTGTAATTATTTCTCTAGCTAGAGTTTTTTGAGCAATTCTTAAATGTGGAGCTTCATTATGTTCCTTCATAACATTTAATATCTCTTCAGGAGTTAAGAATGTAAATACTTTCAAATATTCTTCAACTTTAGTATCATCAGAATTAATTAAGTATTGATATAGTTCATAACTAGATGTTTTTTCTTCATTTAACCATAAAGCATTTCCTTCACTCTTACCAAACTTTTTACCAGTTGCATCTAATATTAATGGCATTGTAAATCCATATGCTTGTTTGCCTGTCATCTTACGAATTAAATCTACACCAGTAGTAATATTTCCCCACTGATCAGATCCAGCAGCTTGTAAAGTACAACCTTTTTCTTTAAATAAATGTAAATAATCATAACCTTGAATTAATGTATAAGAAAACTCTGCAAATGTAATACCAGTATCAAGTCTTCTTCTAATTATATCCTTATCAAGCATATAGTTAACATTAATATACTTTCCTACATCTCTTAAAAAGTCAGTGAATGAAAACTCTTTCATCCAATCATTATTATTTACTACTTCTACATTATCTCCAACAATTTCTTTAACTTGTTTCTTAATTGCTTCAACATTTCTACTAACTGCTTCTTTAGAAATAATTTCTCTTTCACTAGTTGGTCTAGGATCGCCTATTAAACCAGTTGCACCACCTACTAAAAGTATTGGATTATGTCCAGCTTTAGCAAGTCTTTTAGCTGTTACTAAACTTGAATAATGCCCAATATGAAGACTATCAGCAGTAGGATCTGTTCCCCAATAAAAAGTAATCTTTTCATTGTTTAATTTATCCTCTAAATCTTCTCCAGCTATATCTTTAACTAAGCCTCTCCATTTTAATTCTTCAAAAAAAGTCATATCTTCCATAATCATTCCTCCATCATTCCTATAGCATTACTAGTTCCTATTCTACTAACACCAAATTCTATATATTTTAAAGCATCCTCTTTAGTCCTAATACCACCTGATGCTTTAACTCTTAATTTATCATTTTTATATTTATTTATTATTTCAATATCATCAAAACTTGCTCCTCTACTACCAAAACCAGTACTAGTTTTAATAAAATCAACTCCTGTTTCATTACAAATCTCAGTCATCTTTATTATCTCTTCTTCAGTTAAATAACAAGTTTCAATAATTACTTTTAATATTTTATCTTTAGCAATTTTTCTAAGTTCATCTATTTCTCTTTTCACATAATCATAATTATGATCTTTTAAAAAACCAATATTAATAACCATATCTAATTCATCAGCACCATTATTAATTGCATCTTCTGCTTCTAACACCTTAACTTTAGTAGTATTAGCACCAAGCGGAAAACCAATAACAGTACAAACTTTTACATTAGTATTACTAAGTAATTTGCTTGCATATGAAACATAACAAGGATTTACACATACAGTAGCAAAACCATATTTAATTGCATCATTACATAATTTTTCTATATCTTTACTAGAAGAAGTGCTCTTTAATAAAGTAGAATCTATATACTCATTCATAAATACCTCCTAAATAAAAAAAAACGAATTATCAATCCATAAGGACGAATAATTCGCGGTACCACCTTAATTCATAGTATAACTATGCGCTTAATACTTTAACGCAGTAAACGATTTTTCTCATAATGTGTAATTCATATATATCAACTTATCTATTTTCACCATCCATAGACTCTCTAAAACAATTAATACATATTACTTTTCATTAATCACTGAAAACATTAACTATATTTTAACATTAATTTATAATAAATCAATAAAATTATTTATTTTCTTTATCTTCTTTAGCCTTTTTATCAGCATTTTCTAATTTATTTAACACATTTTTAGTTACATCAATAGCTTTAAGTCTAACATCTTCAGCAGTTTTTTCTAAAACTGGAGTTCCCTTTTCTTTAGCTAAATCAACTAATTTTTGTGTTTCTCTTTTAACAAGTTTTGCTTTCTCTTTTGCTATATTTAATACTTTTTCCTTATCCAATTCATCTATCTCTTTCTTTAATTTTTCGATTCTAATTTCAAATTCTTCTTGAATATCTTCTTTTTTTAGACTCTTAACTTTCTTCAAAAATTCATCAGTTTTAATTTTTAAATCTTCTCTTGTTTCGCTACCTTTTTTAGGTGCAATTAAAATTCCTATTAGTGCTCCAATTCCAGCACCAACAACAAATTTTCCAAATCCTCTCTTACTCATCCTCATCTTCCTCTCTTTTTTTACGTTTTTTTCTTAATACACTAGGAAATATACTATTAGCTTTTTTAATTATGGAAGTTGTTAAATAATTAAAACCGTAACCAACTTTATCAATAGCCTCAAATAAATCATCTAATGATTTAACTTTAGATTGAACATCATCAAGTATAACATCCGTTTTATCCAAAAGCTTTATCAATCTAATTCCTACTACTGAAAATACCACCAAAATCATAATACCAGCTAAATATAGTAATACTTGTAGTGCTACAATAAGTGTATCCATTTTATCTCTCCTTTATTCTTATTATTCATACATAGAATCAATTAAATCAAATAAGTTATCACTATCAGTTGTACTATCACTATCTTTATCCTTTACAATAACTTTATCTGAAGAATTATCTTCTCTTGTATCTTCCGAATCTCTTTCAATAATTTTTGGTAATTCAACCGTATTATTAGTTTTTAAAAATGAAACATCCTCATCATCATTATTTGAATTTTCTTCTTGAAGTTTACTAATTCTAGTATTCTTTTCAGCATCGATATAATCTTCATTATATTCAAGACCTAAATCCTCAAAATATTCTACAGCATCTCCTACAGTAAGATTGTTTACTTCAGGTGTATTTTCTTCACTTGTTAAATCTAAAAGCATATTATCGTCTTCTTTTTCTTCTTCAATAGAATAACTTGATTCAGAATTTCTATGAAGTCCTACATTATCACCTATATCATCAGTTAGATTTCCATATGCCTTTCTTCTTATATCATCAATATTTATCTTATCATGATTAATAGAAGTTGTAATCCTAATCTCTCTCTTTGGTTTCTCCATAAATCTAGTATCTTCAACAATACCATAAACAGGAGAAATAATTGGAGATGGTTTGAATATTTCTTTCGCCTTTTCTTTCTCATAATTACCATATTCATGAGGTGTATAATTTTCTAAATAACTCTCTTTTTTACTAGCTTGATAAAGCTTAACAGGTCTTTCAACAACCTCTTCCTTTTGTACAACCTCAGGCTTTACTTCCGGCTCAATATATTCTTCTTCAATTACATCATCATAATTAACTGTATCAGTTCTTTTTCTAGTAACTTCAGAAATAGGTGGAAGTTCTGGATAAGTATTCTGAGAAATCAAATCATCGTCATCAACCATAGTAATTTTAACTTCTTGATTTCTATTTAATAATTCCGAATCATTGTTTTTAACTTCTAAATCCACTTCATTAGTATCAACCTTATCCCTAGGTACAATTCTTTTTGCTATAGGTTTTTGTTCTTCATAAACCTCATTTTCTTCATCATCCTTAGAAATAATTGAAGGTTTTACTTTTTTTACTTTTTCTTTCTTCTCTTTTTTTGGTTTTTGCTCTTTTTCATCTATCTCAACATATTCTTCTTCAAAAAGTGCATTCTTTAGTTTATCTAATAGTTTCATATAACACCTCACTAGTCATTACTACTAATATCTATCCTATCATCATCTGGCATAGAAGAATCTTTATCATTACTTTTATCAAATTGTTCTATATAATCAAGATAATTTGAAGTAGTTTTTTTAGTAGTAAATATATTAAAACTTTCTTCTTTATAACTCAAAACATTATCTCCTATTAAACTTTCTAATACTTTTTTATTATACTTTAACGAAGAAAGTATCTCACTAATATTAAGCACTGTCGTATTTATATGCTTCTTACTAGTATATACTTCTATTTTACCATAATTATAAACAGCTTCAACAAAATATTTATTATTTGACTTATTTATTTCCAAATAACCATTCTTTTTTTTGTTTTTTGATTCTATTTTTTTTGAATAATAACTACTACTATCCACTTTAAAAGTGTTTTTAGCTTTATTAAAATAACCAACAGCATCTACATATATATAGTATTCATTACCATACTCATCCTTAAGTACAGTATTATAATCATTTTTATTTATTACTTTAAGAGTATTAGGAACATAATAAGAATACCCACTAAATGAAATATTACTAAGTTTATTATTCTCCAGCAATACATTATCAATAATACTGTCAATACTATTAATATTTATAGAAGTACATCCACTAACAATTAATATAGTAAACAATATTAAAAGAATACGTTTTTTCATTAAATCACCTACTCTAATTTATTATATCAAAATTTATTCTCACTTACTAGCTTTTAAATGATAAATTTTGTTACCTTTTTTCATAAACTTGTCTTCATACTCAGTAGTTATACGTTCAGGTATCATCGTATTTAAATCAAAACTTACTTCACTTAAAGCATAACCATAAAGACTAAGCATTTCTATTGAATAAATGAATAAATTTTCATTATCCGTCCTTTGCTCTATTATTTTTTTATCTTTAAAAATCTTATCATATTTTTCTAAAAATATATTACTTGTAAGTCTTCTAGTATTATGTCGAACTTTAGGCCAAGGATCTGAAAAATTCAAATAAAGTAAATCAACTTCCTTTGAAAAAACTTCATCTATTTCAAGCGCATTTAGTCTAATAACCCTTAAATTATCTAAACCTTCTGGAATATTTGGCAAACTACGCGCTAAAACATTATCTTGCTTTTCTATTCCAATATAATTAATATTTTTATTAGCTTTAGCATTTTCAACAATAAATTTTCCCATTCCCATACCTATTTCTATATATATAGGATTATCATTGTTAAATACTTTACTCCATTTACCTTTATAATCTTTAGGATTTAAAACTATATATTTAGAGTTTTCAATTATTTCTTCTTTATTTTTAATATTTCTAAGTCTCATATAAAATCTCCAATCAACATAAATATAATATCATATTTTTACATTTTAGCATACAATATAAAGAGGATGTGACTTAAAAATGAATTACGGAATACCTGTTAATCCTTTTGGAATAATACCAGAAAATATAAATACAAAACTATTAGAAGAAGAATTAAATCAAATAAAGAAAACTCTAGCTTATTTAGAAGAAAGAATTAAAGTACTAGAAAATAAGGAAATAAAGAAGGATATACCAAAATTTATGAATAGTGATATTAATAAAAATGAAGGATTTTATATGATTTAAAAAACACTTTAATTATTTTAAAGTGTTTTTACTATTCTTCTTCTATTCTATAAATATCATCATCACTAATATTATTTATATCTTTTAATTCATTTTCAAAATAATTAGTACAAGTATCACCTAATATTCTAGCAAGTCTTTTAGGATCATAATCAAGATGTTCATTTAAGAATTTATAAAATGAAACTGCTAAATAATCAGTTAATTCATCTTGTAATTTAATAATATCTTTTAAATAATTTGAATTGATTTCTTTATTTTCCATTTTATCACTCTCTTTTTCTAATTTATAAAACTTTGGAACAATTATAATATTATCACGATTTGTATTACATATCTCATCTAATTCATAAATACTAATTCTGTAATACTTTGATGAAGAATTACTACTTTCATTATCATAAATACCTAAAGGTCTAAGCATTCTTCTTTCTATATACATGTCATTACCATCATAATAAACATTTAAACTAACAACATTTGATTGATTCACTACATCAACCCCTATTCTAATATGATTATATTAAAGAAAAGAAAATATGTCAATTACTCAATATTACAAGATTTATTTAATTTTATTTATTAAATATGGTATACTAGTAACAGATATAGAAATAAGGTGAAATGATGTTTAAATTAGAAGAACTAGAAAAAAAAGAATATGAACAATTTGTAAAGAATAATAAATATAAATCACATTTTTTACAATCTTATGCTTGGGGAGAATTTGCAAAAGAGAAGAAAAAATTAATACCATTTTACTTAGGGTTAAAACAAGATAATAAATTAGTAGCAACAGCTCTACTTCTTCAAAAAAAATTACCACTAGGATACTCTTATTTTTACTCACCAAGAGGATTTGTTCTAAACTATGAAGATGAAACTATCTTTAAAGAGATGACAAAACAAATCATTAGTTTTTGTAAATCTAAAAAAAGTATATTTATAAAAATAGATCCAGATATTATTATAAGAAAATATAATTATTTAGATGAAGAAATAAAATTAGATTATGATTGGAATAAAATATTTAAAATGATTACTAATAGTGGTTTTAAACACTTAGGTTTTACAAAAAATTTTGAAACAATGCAACCAAGATACACTTTTAGAATTGATTTAAAACAAGATTTAGATACAATAAAAGAACATTTTTCTAAAACCACAAAGCAGCGCATAAATAAAGCAATAAAATTAGGTTGTGAAACAAAAATAGGAACAGAAAAAGACTTAGATGAATTTTGCCGTTTAATGATGGTAACCGAAGAAAGAAAAGACTTTGTATCATATGATAGTTCATATTATAAAACCCTATATAAAATGTATAATAAAGAAAACAAAATGACCTTATTCCTAGGAAAAATACATATAGATAAAATATTAAATGAACTTAACAAAAATAAAGATGAGATACTTGAATCAATAAAAGATTTACCTAAAGAAAATTTAAGTAAAAGTGCTAAAAACAAGCTTAAAGAAGCAAATAGAAGACTTGAGAGTATTGAAAATGACATAAAAAAATATACAGAAGTAAATGAAAAGTATGGAAAAGAATTAACATTAAATGCACATATGCTAATAGAATATGGGGATAAAGCATGGGTATTGTATGCAGGAAATGAAAATATTTTAACCGAAACATATGCTAACTATTATACTTATCAAACGCACTTAGAATACTGTAAAGAGCAAGGATATAATATTTATGATCAATTCGGAACTATAGGAGATTTAAGAAAAGATAACCCAAGAATGGGACTGCATGAATTTAAAAAGAAATTTGGTGGGGATTATGTAGAATTTATTGGAGAATTTGACTACATAACAAATCATTTAATGTATTTCGTATTCACAAAACTAGTCCCACTATATAGAAAAATAATTAAAAACAAATCAAAGAAGGCGATTACAAATGAGATTAATGGAAATAAGTGATAAAGAATTTGAAAAATTTGCAAAAAAACATGAACAAGTAACTTTCCATCAAACTAAACAGTGGGGAGAGTTAAAGAAAACTAATGGGTGGAAAAGTTATTTAATTGGTATGAAAGATAAAGACAAAGTAGTAGCTGCTGCCCTACTTTTAGCAAAAAAAATACCTGTATTTAATAGATATATGTTTTATTCACCTAGAGGTTTCTTAATAGATTATAAAGATAAAAATTTACTAAAAGAATTTACTAATCAAATAAAAGAATTTGTAAAAAACAAAAAAGGAATATTCATAAAAATAGATCCATATGTACCTTATAAGGAACATGATAATAATGGTAAACTTGTAGAAAATGGTTTTGATAATAGTGACGTTGTTAATAATTTAAAAGAACTTGGTTATAAACATTTTGGATTCAATTTAATGCAAGATACACTTCAACCAAGATGGATGCATGTGATTGATACAGATAGATCAATGGATGATGTATTAAAAGATATGGAATCAAAAACAAGACAAATACTAAGAAAAAATGAAAAATGTGGAATAATTACACATGAGATTGAAAAAGATGAACTAAAAACATTTAAAGAAATAATGAAACATACTTCAGATAGAAGAGAATTCGTTGATAGACCGTTCTCATACTATGAAAATATGTGGGATAAATTACACGATTCAGGAATACTGAAAATAAGAATCGCTGAAATAGACTTTAATTTATATGAAAAAAATACTAATAATGAAAAAAATGAGATTGAAAATGCATTAAAAGATAGAATTAGAAAATATGAAAATAAAGAATTAAAAATGAACGAAAAAAAATATAATTCACATAATAAACAAGATGAAGAAAGAATTAAACAACTAGAAAAACAGTTAGAAAAAATTAAAGAATATAAAAAAGAATATGGAGAAAAAACTACTTTAGGTGGAATTTTATTCTTAGTATATGGAAATGAAGTTCTTTCACTTTATGGAGGAAGTGAAGCCAAATTAATGCAATTTCAATCAGCATACACTGTACACTTTGATGGAATTAAATATGCTGTAGAAAATGGATATAAAAGATATAATTTCTATGGTATTACAGGTGATTTCCGTGAAGAAAATCCACTATATGGATTGTATTTATTTAAAAAAAGTTTTGGTGGTACAGTAGTTGAACTTGTAGGTGAATTTGATTTAATAACTAATAAATTCTGGTATAACACATATAAACTTGCATTTGGAACATATCATAAATTTAAAAATATAACAAAAAAGATAAAGCACTAAGCTTTATCCTTTTTTATACGTATTTTTTAATAAAAACAAAGTTCCAACTAAAATTAAAAAGCTACCAATTACTTTAATATACAAAGGCAAATTAATACCCGTAGATGGAACACTTATTATTGTTGTTTCACTAGTACTACTCACATCAGAATTATTTTCTTCTGTACCCGTATTACTAATTTTAGTGTCTTCTTCTACAAGAACACTTAATTTAAATGCATCCATATTAATAGTATTATTAGGTAAATTAGATGCTTGAACGTAAAGTGGATTACTTTCTGAAGCTCCTGGAACTCTAACTAAATTTTTACTAGTTTTTAAGCTATTATAAATATTATTAAGCTCATCTGAACTTTGACCGTTTACATTAAAGCCTAAATAATATGTATCATTATAATCCTTTACATATTCAAGTAATTGAGAATTAAAACTTAACCAAACAACACTTTCTTCCATCTGATATTGTTCAACTAATCTAATAATAGATTCAATTTGTTCTCTAGAACCTTCTTTCAATTCTAACTGATACATCATACCATTCTGTTTAGCCCAAGATAAAGCTTCTTCTAAAGTAGTAATTTTATTACCAAAATACTCAGTTAAAACACTACCAGTTCTTGTAACAATGAAGTCATATTGATAAAGTTCAGCAAGTGTTAAATTCTTAATATATAAAGTTTCAGAAATAGTACTACCATCTGAATTTCTTGCAATCCTATTTATAGTAGCATCATGACTTAATACTGCAACATTATCTTTAGTAAAGAATATATCTGTCTCCATACCAAAGAAACCATTCTGCTTAGTTAATTTAAACGACTCTAAAGAATTTTCAGGAGCAGTGTCCCATCCACGATGAGAAGTTCTTAAATCAGAATAACGCAGAGTCTCTTTTCCACTTTCATAATATGCCCAATCGAGCTTATTTGGATTAGTAAGATTTTTTACTAAATACCAACCATTTGTCGTTTCTTTACCAGTATAAGAATAATTTTTAGCATGTACAACCTTAGTTGGTAACAAAACCAATATAAACAAAAATGTAAATAAAATCTTTTTTATATTCATAAAACCGCATCCTATCTAATATAAAATTTAACATATTAGACAATTACATTCAATTGATTTACATTATAAAAAAAAAACGCTTTACACTTTTTTAGGCGTTTTTTACATTTCATTTACAAACAATTAATGTTTTTTGTTAAAATAACTTTTTAATTGTAAACTGATTTTACTTAGGAAATTCCTACCAAAAACAGCATTTAGTGTTCCTGTTTTATATATAATAGCAAAATAAGTAATTCCACCTATTAAAACATAACATAAAATAATAAATATATTTACTACTCTTATATTTGAATATTGTGGAAAAACAAATCTTAATAACACAATTGAAACAATCATAAATAAAGTAGAGAAAATTACATTTACCAAATTTTTTAAAGTTACTTCAAAGTTAATCTTAAACTTCTTATTAAGAGCAAATAAACAATATATAAGTGATGAAAAATAACCAATAATAGTTGCGGTTATATTACCATAATAAGGAGGAAGTCCCATATTATAAAAACTATTCATTAAAGTAACATTTAAAAAGCATTTTAATAAAACTCCAATAACTAAACTTATAAAGACAGTTTTATAATCCTTTAACACTTGAAGAATCGTAACTAATATTGTAAACGTTGAAACAAAGAAAGATGTAAAAATATAATAAGCAAATACTGAAGGCCCTATTTTACTACCTCCATAAAATAAGAACCAAATAGGTTTAGAAAGTAAACTTAATCCAACTACCATTGGAATTATAGATACAAATAAAATTTGAAAAGTTTTATTTATTTTTCTATTTATATCCTCTTTGTCTTTTTTTATAACACTTTCCGTTAGATTAGGAATTAAACTAACCATAATTCCTGTAGAAACGGCACTTATTATCATACTAAATTTAGCTCCCCAAGTAGAAATAATACTCATTATCGCTTCAGCACTACTTAAAGTATAATTATTCATACCTGCTATTGTCTTAACTACTGTAGACATATCAATAAAATCATACAACACTTTGAATACATCTATCATAATAAAAGGTAGTGCATAAATAAATATCTTTCTAATTATTTTTTTATTACTTATTTTAGGCTCCCTAGTATTTGAAATTCTTCTAGATAATTGAAGCTTTTTTTTATGAGTAATGTTAACTAAATAAAATAACGAAATAAAAGCACCTAAAGTAGCTCCAAATACAGCAATACCAATTGTAGTAGAAAGCTTAAAGTGAAAAACTTTCACAGATAATAAACTACCAAATATAATTACTAATACTCTCACAATTTGTTCAACTACATTAGAAGAAGAACTAGGAGTAATATACTTATGCCCTTCTAGATAACCTCTATACACACTAAGCAAAGGAACAACAAGTATAGCTGTATCAATAACTCTAATAACAAAAGTAACATCTTCTATAGTATTACCACCAGTTAAATTACCAAGAATAAGTTTAGCAATTAATGGAGCAAAAATAAATAGTATTATAAAAAAGATTAAACCAATCAAAAATGAAAGAAAACGCGCAATTTTAAAAGCTCTAAGTTTAGTTTTATAATATCCCAAAGTTTGATACTCACTAATAATTTTACTTACAGCAAGAGGAATACCAGCAGTTGCTAAAGCTAAAAAAAGTGAATAAATCGTATAAGCATAACCATATAATGCTCCACCTCTAGTCTTAACAATAGAATAAAATGGAATAACATAAATAATACCTAGTATTTTACTAATAACTATACCAAAAGTTGAAATAAATGCACCTTGAACAAAACCACTTTTAGAAAGTTTTTTTCTTTTAAACATAATAATATCACTTCCAAAACTACCATCTAAATAAATAATATCATAAAAGATAAAGTTGGTAAATATCAGTAATATATAACCATAGCTGAAAAGCAATATATTTGTTCTTCTCCAGAAACAGACGTAGATATTTGATACTTAATATCAACAACATCCCCTTCTAACTCACTCAAAAAAGAATTAATTTCTTCCTCTAAATCTTTTTCATCTTCTAAATCAAAAAGTTTAACTTTCATATTATCACCATAACAATATTATAAAAAGTTATAAACAAAAATTGTTGAAAAAAGGAGTAGAAAAAGTTTTCTACTCCTTTGTAAATTATTTAACAACTATATTAACTATTCTACCTTTAATTACAATAAACTTAACTATTTGTTTACCATCAATATGTTTTTTAACATTATCAACTTCTAAAGCTTTATCTTTAATAGAATCTTCATCTTCATCCTTGTTAATAATAATAGTACCACGTACTTTACCATTTACTTGTACACCAATTTCAATTTCGTCTTCTACAATTTTACTCTCATCATAAACTGGCCATACACTATTACATATAGGCTTTTCTCCAATTTGTTCATTCATTTCCTCAGTAATATGAGGTGCAAAAGGATTAAGCAATGTTAATAATAATTTATAATCTGCTTTTGTAATTATATCCTGTTTTTCATATTCATTAACCATAATCATAAGTGCTGAAATAGCAGTATTAAATTTAAGAGTTAAAATATCATTTTCCACTTTCTTAATAGTCTTATTAGCAAGTACCTCATTTGTATATTTATCAGAATCACTAATTCTATCTTTCAATTTAATAATTCTATCAATAAATCGCTTGCATCCTCTAAGCGAATCTACACTCCAAGCAGCATCTTGTTGATAATCACCAATAAACATTTCATAAACCCTTAAAGTATCTGCTCCATATTCATTAACTATATCATCAGGATTAATTACATTACCTTTAGATTTAGACATTTTAAGTCCATCAGGTCCTAAAATCATACCATGACTTACACGAGTATCAATCATTTCACGATTTGGAACAAGTCCATAATCATTAAGCATTTGTACCCAGAATCTTGCATAAAGAAGGTGTCTAGCAGTATGCTCCATACCACCATTATACCAATTAACCTTATTCCAATACTTCATAGCATCCATTGAAGCAAATTCTTTTTCATTATGTGGATCCATAAATCTTAAGAAATACCATGAAGAACCAGCCCATTGAGGCATTGTATCAGTTTCTCTTTTTGCATCAGAACCACATTTTGGACATTTGCAATTTACCCAATCAGTAATTTTAGCAAGTGGACTTTCCCCATTATCTGTTGGTTCATATTCAGCAACATTAGGAAGAACTAAAGGAAGTTCTTCTTCAGGCATTGGAACCCATCCGCAATTTGGACAATCAATCATAGGAATAGGTTCTCCCCAGAATCTCTGTCTAGAGAAAATCCAGTCTCTCATCTTATAATTATTAACTTTTCTTCCAATACCCTTTTCTTCAAGCATTTTAGTAATAGCTTCTTTTGCTTCTTCCACAGTTAATCCAGTAAATTCTTTACTATTAATAAGTTTAGCACCTTTACCTAAATAACTACCCTTTTCATAAGCACAAGCATCAATATCACAACCTTCTCCATCAATAACTTGTATCATAGGAATATTATGTTCTTTTGCATATTCATAATCTCTTTGATCGTGACTAGGAACAGCCATAACAGCACCAGTTCCATAACTACCAAGTACAAAATCACCTAGATAAACTGGAACTTCCTCACCAGTAACAGGATTAATTGCTTTAATACCCTTAACCTCAACACCTGATTTTCCTTTATTAAGTTCAGTTCTATCCATATTAGATTTAGACATAGTCTCTTCAATATATTTTTCAACTTCTTCCTTATTTTCTACTCTAGGCATTAATTCTTTAATAAGTTTGCCATCAGGTGCTATTACAAAGAAAGTAATACCATAAATAGTTTCAATACAAGTAGTAAATATAGAGAATTTTCCACCACCAACTATATCAACATCAACTTCTACACCAGTAGATTTACCAATCCAATTAATTTGACCAAGCTTTACTTTATCAGCAAAATTAGTATCATCAAGTCCTTTAAGTAAATCTTCAGCATAATTGCTCATTCTAAGCATCCATTGACTCTTTTCCTTTTGTACTACCTTAGTTCCACATCTTTCACATTCTCCACCTTGAGAATCTTCGTTTGATAAAACTGTTTTACAATTAGGGCACCAATTCACTGGCATTTTTTCTTTATAAGCCATACCATGTTTATAAAATTGTAAGAATTGCCATTGTGTCCACTTATAATACTCAGGATCAGTAGTAGAAAATTCACGAGACCAATCAAAAGAAAATCCCATTTTTTTCATTTGTCCCTTAAATGTCTTAATATTCTCAGTTACTGCTTCCCTAGGATGAATATGATTTTTAATAGCATACTGTTCAGCAGGAGCACCAAATGCATCAAATCCCATTGGAAATAATACATTCTCCCCCTTCATTCTTCTCATTCTAGCCATAGCATCATGTGCAGTATAACTTCTAACATGACCTACATGCAAACCTGCACCACTAGGATAAGGAAACTCTACTAAAATATAATAAGGGTTCTTATCAGAGCCATTTACAGCCTTAAATGTTTCATTCTCATCCCAATAATCTTGCCATTTCTTTTCAATATTAGTAAATTCACTCATTTTCTTTTCCTTCTTTCTTTTTCAATCTTTTTTATACAATATTTAGAAAATAATAAATAACTCAAAAATACAACTGGAATTATTATAATAACAGCAATAATAATCCTAACTAACCCAATGTTCGAAATACAACTAATAGTAATAATAATAGAAACATCCAAGCTAGAAATAAAAGATATACTTCTAATAAGGCTTCTATAATCCAGCTTTGATATATCAACTTTAAAGTAATCTCTTAAAAGTATAACTTCAATTGGATCCTTCTTTTGTTTTTTCTTCTTCTTTGGCATATTAATAAATTTGTAAACAAATAAAACAATTATAAAAGTTACAATAAATAATATAGCTTCATAAATAACTCTATCTTTCATATTACCTCCTAAAAAAAGAATACTCATCCATATAAGGACGAGTATTCCCGCGTTACCACCTTAATTCATAGTAAAAAACTATGCAACTTAATAGATTTAACGATCTTACCCGATATATTCTTTTCAGTAATCAAGTTCATAAAGTTCACTTATTTGTTCTCACCATACACAAACTCTCTTTAAAGTTATCTTTACTACTACTATTACAAATATTTCAAAACATTTAACGCTATTATACTAAACTTCAGATATATATTCAAGTAGTTTTAAGAATAAATTTATATGATCTTTAGTAAGTCCTTTTTTCTTTAACTTTCTAATAGCGATTCTTTTCTTTTGAATTGTCTGATCACCAAATATTATTGCTGCTATATCCTCTTTAAGATAAGTATTTATTTGTAGATCCATTAAAATACTATCAACATCATCATTAATAACACGAACTGCATCAATTTCAATATCTTTACCACGACAATTTACAGTTAACTGACCTACAGTAGGAATACCACGAAGCATTACAATAAAGTCATTTCCTTCAGTATAATTTTGACTTTGAACTTCTTGATCATTAAACATTACTTTAACACTATCAGCATGTTTAGTATTTCTGAATACTAATTTATAATCACGTCTATCAGGTGCTATTCCACTTTTACCTTCTATAGCTCTTATAATTACTGTATAGTTACTTCTCAAATAGTTATAATCAATAGAAGTTTTTAAGAAATATCCTTCTTTATATAATGATGTAATACCATCATCTTCATATAAAGTATACATATTACTTACTCCAGGAAAAATATGTATTTCCATTTCAGTAGCAAGTCCTATATTATTTCTATCACTCTTATTTGAGAGTGGAATAATAGCTCCAGCAGGAGCAAATACTGGATAATCTTCTTCACGAATAAATGAAATATATTTTTTTCCACCAGGAAACTTTTTACCAGTAAAGAAATCATACCAAATACCATCTGGCATATAAAATCTATGAATAGTACGATTCATTATTGAATCCTTTTTAGTAAGTATTGGGCATACTAAAAGTTGTGATCCAAAATAATACTGATTTTTATATAATTCATCATCATAACACCAAGGATAATTATAATAAAATGGTTGAACAATAGGTATACCGAGTCTGGAATAATTATAAGCTTCAGTATACAAATATGGAATAAATCTATGTCTAAGTCTTAAGAACTCAGCCACTATATTTGTAGTTTTAGCCTCCCAAACCCAAGGCTCTTTTTTATAATAATGTCCACCTTCTGCATGAAATCTCAATATTGGAGAAAAACAACCAAATTGAACTTCTCTTATGTAAAGCTCACTTTCTTCAATACCACCATGTGTACCACCTACATCTAAACTAAGCCAAGAAACACCTGTATTAGAAGCATTAATATAGGAGAATACTTGTTTAGCTAAATCCTCCCAAGTGATTTCAGTCGATCCACCATATATTACAGGATATCTCTGAGGAGCAACAATAGATCCTCTTGATAAAACAAGTCCTCTCTTATTAGCAGCTCTATCTGAATCATGATACATATAATGCGTCATAGACCACATTTTAGTTATACTCTTATTATCTTTATAATCATTCCAAAAGAAATCAACACCAATTGCTTCAAGTGGATGAAGATACATTTTAAAATAAACATCTAAAAGTTTAGGATTAAGTGGATCAAACTTAATAATACTTTTACCATCACCACCTACATATTCGCATACTTTAGAATAAATAGGATCAATTGGCGAAAAACCTTCTTCTGGATTAACCACAAGTCCAACTCTAATATTTTTATCATGTAATTCTTTTATAATTGCTTGAGGATTTGGAAAAAGTTTTTGATTAAAAGTAAAACCAGTTTGTAATTTTTTATTCTCAAACTCTCTATTATGCCATTCATGATCTAAAACTACTACAGAAAGTGGAATTCTCTTCTTTTCAAAATTATATATAACATCTTTAATACCATCTTCATCATAAGGAAGATTACGACTCCACCAATTTCCTAAAGCATACCTAGGCAAAAGTTCAGGGAAACCAGTAATTTTAAAGTAATCTACTAATGCTTCTTTAAAATCTTTATCATACATAAATACATAAACATCAATAGAACCAGGTTCACGATCTACTAAAGTACCATCTTTTTCTAATAATTTATTATCACTATCATCAAAAGAAGCAAAACCTTCAATAGAATATAAACCTCTTTCATTTGTAGCATTTAAAGGAACATCATATGCACAAATATTCCCTTTCATATTTCTTACTTCAGGATGTTTATAATACCAATCTCTTTGTCTATCCTTATCAATTTTACTAACAAGTGTTATTTTTAAATTTTTGGATGGATTAACACTAGAACCTAAAAAAGGTTGATCTTTCATATAATTAAGTTCAAAATACTTAGTACTAATTTGAACCATAGTAGGATCTTGCCTAATAGTAAAAACAGGTGTACCAAGATTTCTGTTTTGAACAAGTTGACTAGGTTTATCAGCAAAAATACCACTAGGACTATATTCAAGTCTAATGACTCTTTCAGTAATTATAGAAAATCTATAATTTTTTCCTGTAACACAGTTCTTAGAATCAGATTTACTTCTTCTATAATCAGGTAAAAATTGATCACCTAATGGATACATACAAACACCCTCCTATTCTAAAGTAGATTATAACATAAAAATCAATTATTTATCTACATAAATTGCATAATATTCTTCTAAACTTAATTCCTCTTCATCCATAACTTTAGATACATCTTTTCCAACATATCTAAAATGCCATGCTTCAGTTTTAATCCCAGTTATATTTTCTTTTTTCTTCAAATATCTATAGCAAAAACCATATTTATAACTATTTTTTATCATCCAATCATATTCTTTTGATTCCTTAAAAATTTTACTATTTCCACTTGCAAAATCAAATGCAAGTCCAGTTTGATGTTCTGAAAATCCAGGATTAACAACATATTTTTTTACATAATCCTCACCATAAAGTTTAAAATATTTGTCATATACTTCCTGTTGATCATCATAACTTCTATACCCCGAATTGATTAAAAGATTAAGTCCTTCTTTTTTAGCAGCTTGCATCATTTCCATTGCAGCATCAACCGCTTCTTTTCTTCCTTTAGTACTATCATCTTTATCCACTGTGTATTCACTTTTAACAGTAACTAAATTCTTAGGAATATAATTCTTACCTAAAGAATGATGTTTATTAGCAAGAACAGTTAAACTATGATCATTAGATACATCATATGGATCTTTATAATCTTCTTTATCTAAATCAAGATTAACCATAATGATAGTAGTTTCTTCATCATCACCTTCAGAATCCATATATTTTACATATCTATCATAATATTTTAACTTAGCAAAATCATAACTAAAAAATTCTTCTAAATATTTTATTTTATCCTTTTTTGCAAACTCTGTAACATCACTATTTGAACCATGTGCAAGTATTATAGAAATATCACGTGTAGTATAACCTTTTTCAAGCAAAGTATTAATATTGTCTATTAGATTAGCGTGATTAAAAAACTTTACTTGCTTATACTTATCCAAATTTTTTTCTTTGTAAGAACTACTCTCAAATGCCCTATTTAATGTTTTATTACCAGGATTACTAACCGCATATTCGATTTTAAACTCTTTCATAATTCTAATAGCAGCCTTTTCACTATATCCTGCACTAGTTATCTTATGTTTTATATATAAAAAACAAAATAACAAAGCAAAAAATATTACTAGTAAAGTAATAAACACTTTTAAAATTATTCTAGGCCCCTTTTTCATTTTCAAAACTCTTTTTTGAGCCATAAACTACCTCCTATAGAAAGATAAAATCAGTTATTTTAAAATCATTTACTTGAATAGCAATTACATCATTAAATCTTTCAGTAAGTATAGATTTATTATACTTATATAAATTAAATTTAACTTTTCTACCCACAGGAAAATATTCGATTTTATCAGTAAAATATGAATAGTACTCTGTATTTTCAGGTGGCAAAGCTGTACCATCAGGATTAATAGTTTTCATATAAATTTTTCTTCCACCAACACAAGTAGCGCTATCATACACAACAGTTAGAACTATTTTTTCTTCTTTATTACTAGTTAATGAAATTAACACTCCGAAAGTAACTAAAAAAACAATTATACCTAAAGAAAATACTCCAATGTATATTAGTGTTTCATTTCGATTATATAACTCTTTTGGATTATCAGGATTATACCTTATTTGAATTACTAAATCAGGTTTACCTTCAAATCTTGTAGGATTATTATAATCATATTTTTTACCATCAACAACATATCTATAAGTACCTAAATAGTAAGGTACACCAGCCTGATATTTTTTTTCAGTTCTTAATAAATCAGCCCCTATTATAACAAAGTTATTATACTTATCTTTAGATTGTAAAAAATTATATACTCCAAAGGCAACAATTCCTATAGAAAGTAAAAATAATAAAACAAATGGTGTTTTTTTCACTTTTCTATGAACTCTTAATACTTTATCTTCATCAACTATATTTGAATTAGTGGTACTTACATTATTAACAGTTTGAACATTATTATTTACATTAATTTGATTATTAACTCCTACTGTATTTTGATTCATAATAGCCCTCCTATTCTTATATATATTATAACAAATATTTTAATACTTATATATATTTTTAACAAAAAAAAAATAACATAAAGTTATTTTCTTTTAGATAATTCAACTATTTTTCTCCAAGTAAATGGTCCAACAAGGCCTGTAACACCTAGATCATAATCTGTTTGTATTTTTTTTATAGAATTTTCAGTTAATTCATCAAACTCACCATTTACCTTAACGCCTGGAATTGATTTATCATACTTACATATCAAGAGCAAAAATTCTTGAAGTCGCTTAACATCATCACCACGCATTCCATAACTTAAAAAATAATCAGGGTAGAGTTCATTTACATATGACGCATACTCCTTAGGGAAAGACATTAATAGTTTATTATAAACTTCTTGTAAAACTTTCCAATCAGTATAAGTAATTATACCAGTTACTGGAAGTCCATATTTTTTTTGAAAAGCCATAACCATAGTTTTAGTATTATCATTAAAAACTGAGTTAGTTCTAAGATGTGGTATATCAGGATCAACAAAAGAAATTGCATCTAAATAATAATGAACATATTCCATTTCAATTCCAGTATCACCATATTTTAATTCATCACGATATAAAAATGTTGCTTCTTGTGGACTAAGTCCCTCAGAATATAAATCAGATAATTTTTTTACACTAGTATAAACATATTTAATTTTATACCAAGTAGCTTTATCTACATTACCCGTAATAGGTAAGGAAAATATTTCTTGGAATTTTTTTACAGCTTCTTCTGTCTGCTTATCATATATTCCCAAAGAACTTTCTATTTTAGGAATAGCCGGATAATTAATCCTTATTCTATTTAAATCTCTTTGTATAGCACTAACAGGATTTCCAACACTACCTAATCTATTAACATATCCAGGATAACCTGAAATATTATCCCCAACAGGTGCATCTTTAACTATATTAATATCATTTCCATAATAATATCTAAGTATTTGAAGTGCATTTTTTCCTTGATTGGCAAGACTAACCGTACCCCACTGTAACAACCCCTGGCAAGTAGTTTTTCGGCCATCGCAATATCTAGTAAAATATGGTTGTATTTGATTACCCTTAACTACATAATCATTAAATATATCTTGAACAATACTTTCTATATTTTCATATATTTGTTTATCTAATGTATAAGTTTGATCATATAAAGGAGAACTAGTTATATCAAAGTTATATCCTTTACTTGGATACCATTCATTATATATTCTATTTAAAGCAAAAGATATAATTGCATATATATTACTCTCCAAAGAAACTTTAGGCCATGTTGGATAAAGTTCACTCGAAGCAACATTAGAAATATAATCAGTAAAAGGTACTACTATATCACGTGCAGCTTCATCTGGTTTACCCAAATGTACAGTAATCTGATTAGGAACTACAGGATATCTAATTGCCATTTCTTTCCTCCATATTAACTAAAGGGGTAATATTAATATATTGAATAACACTTATAGAACAGCACAAAGATATACTATAAATTTTATTAAAATTATCTGGACTATATTTAGCCTCAAGTTTATATGTAGAAAACTTCGGAACCTCTAAATCACTCGAAACCTTAATTGGAGTTGGAAGTTTAATATTATTAATCATCCCACTATCATCAGTTTTACCTTCATAAAATATTATAGTATTTTCACCAATTTCTTTGCTAACAATTATATCCACACCACTTACTGGTAGAGCAGAACTAGCAGATGTCGTTCTAACTTTTAAAGTACCAGTACTAGGATTATCTCTTAAAAATTGATTATACTCAGCATTATTTTTTAATTTATCAACATCATTTACGTTTATAATCAAAGTTTCACCTCCTATATTTTTAATACTTGACCTATACTTAAATTATTAGTTGTTAAATTATTTTTATTTTTAATATTTTGAACAGAAGTATCAAATTGATTAGCTATTTTCCACAGACTATCTCCCTTCTTCACAGTGTAAGTTATCACATCTTGTGAAATAAATTCTTCACCATAACATTCTTCAACCGCAACAGCACCAGTAGTCCTAATCTTTAAATTTTGCCCTATACTTAATGCACTACTATTTAAATTATTATCTTTTAAAATATCATTTACAGTAGTATTATACTTTTTTGCTATAGACCAAAGCGAATCACCTTTTTGAACTCTATAATTGATATAAGAAGGAAGCCTAGTAACAGATTCATCTGTTTCAGGAACAAGTAATTTTTGACCTATACTTAAATTAATAGTTGAAAGCTTATTAAGTTTTATAATTTCATCAACTGTAGTCTCATAACGTCGAGCTATATTATACAAACTATCACCACTTTTAACTGTATATGTAAAAACAGAAGGAGGATTAGTACCAGAAAAAGTAGGTATTTTTAATACTTGGCCAACATCTATAACATTACTTGTCAAATTATTAGCATTTTTCAAATCAACTACACTTACACCAAATTGATTACTAATTCCATAAAGAGTATCTCCTGATACAATTTTTATGTAACATTTTTAAATGTAAATATAATATCTACCCGTTTATCTTGATAGATATAGATTTTTTCAACTAAATTAATTATTAATTCTCTAGTTGGATTATCTAGTGATAAAAACTCATTAATATATTTTTCTATTTGTTTGTTATCTATCTTGTTTTCTTCTATTTGTTCATTTTTAAGATTATCAATATTATTTTTATTATTACCTATTTCAGTTTTAATATTTTCACTTACTCTTAAGTATTGTTCTTCATCAATTATTCCTTTTAGTCTATCCATATATGTTTTATCTAGACTTTCTGTTAATTTACTATTTGCTATTTCTAAACTTTCAATTTGTTTTTTTATATTTAATGTATTATCTTCAAACTTTATATTATTAATAGATTCTTTTATCTTGTTTTTATCTAAATACTTTCTACATACTTCTCTTATATTATCTAAAATAACCTTTTCTAATATTTCATAGTTATTTGTATGAGTTGTACAGACATGATATTTTGAATATGTTCGATAATAATCACAAGTTGTATAACTTCTTCCAGTTTTGTTTTGGTATCTTATTGTAATACGATGTTTACAATCTCCACAATATAAAAGTCCATCTAATAAATAAAATCTTTTCTTTTCTGGTCTTTTAACATTTTTAGGTAATAGAGTTTGTACATAGTTAAATATATCTTTATTAATAATTGCTTCATGAGTATTCTTTACTATAATATAATCATCAGGATTATTTTTAACTGTCTTTTTAAGTTTATAGTTAATCTTTTTAGTTTTACCTTGTACTGCATCTCCTGTATAGATTCTATTAGTTAAAATTGCTTTTACAGTAGTATCTACCCATACTCCATATTCTTGTGATATACAATTTGTATTTGTACACTTTGTATTCCATACATAATTATAATAAGATGCTGGTGTTTTAATTTTTCTATTGGTTAGATATTGTGCTATATAGTGGTATGTATTACCTTTAAGTGCTAAATCAAATACTAATTTAACTACTTCTGCTTGTTCCTCATTTATTACCAAATGATTCTTATTCGTTGGATCTTTTTGATAACCAAATGGACATCTTCCAGATACATATAAACCATCTTTCATTCTAGAATGTAGACTACTTTTAATCTTTTTAGAAATATCTTTAGCATACATATCATTCATTATGGCTTTAAAAGGTGCTATATCATTATTTGTATTATCTATAAAAGTGTCTATACCATCATTAATTGAAATATATCTAATATTATTATTTGGAAAAAACTTTTCTATTAATTCTCCTGTACCTATATAATCTCTACCTAATCTAGACATATCTTTGGTAATAATCATATTAATTTTTCCTAATTCAATATCTTTCATCATTCTTTTAAATGATGGCCTATCAAAATTAGTTCCAGAAAATCCATCATCAACATATTCATCAACGATTATATAATTGTTTTCTTTTACATATTGGTTAAGTAAACTTCTTTGACTTACAATGCTATCTGATTCTACGTTACCATCATCTCTTGATAATCTTATATAAAGTCCTACTTTAAAACTACTATTCCCTACCATTAATTACTGCTCCCTTCCATTTGGAATAATGAGTAGACTCTAATGGTAGCTCTCTATCTAAATAATTGCAAGCCATGTTCAACTTCTTCTGTAATTCTATTTTTAATACTTCAGTTATTATTTCATTTAAAGACTTAGAAGTATCTTTAAATTTCAAATTAACTTTGTATTTAACCATAGATTTTGATACCTCCAATTAATTCTATGGTTTTTATTTTTGTAATATTACTTGGTATGATTATTAAATAAATCTTTATATTATAAGGATTTAAAGTATTAAAAAAATCATCCTATTACCTAATTTTTTGTTAGATTTTATAGGATGATTAATTTTTATTTATTTTTTATGATTTTGTTTTGTATTTTATTTATAATATTCTTTCCTACATATAAATTTATCCATTGACGCTAATACACCAGGTAATACAAATAAAATTAATATTACTGCAGCAAATGTACCTTGAGAAATTGTTTCACATATCTTTGCAGCAATTGCTGATGCAAATCCAGCTACAACTAATGTAACAATTATAAGTATTGAAGATGAACTAATTATTGTATGAATAGACCTATTATATGCATTGATAACAGATTCTTTTACTCCCATTGTTAACCTTGACTCTCGATAATATGAAGTATAAACAATTGCATAATCTATTGTTGCTCCCATAAGTATTGCTTGAACTATTAACAAAGATATAAAATATACTGATCCACCTGTTATAGAAATAGCACTCATAGTTATATAAACTGCAGTTTGAATAATTAAAACTAAAACAAATGGAATTATTAAATCTTTAAATGTTATGGCAACTACAATAAATATAAATATCATAGTTAATATCGTAATTTTATTTAACTCACTATTAAATGTTTTACTCATTTCAACTGCCATCGGAGAATGTCCTACTACATATATATCATCTTTATTACCAACATCATCTTGTAACTTATTAATAAACTTATATGTATCTTCATCTTCAAATGCATATTTTGTGTTTAATACTGCTCTTGAATATTTATCAGATACTATTAATTTTTTTGATTTATCTACTGTCTTTTTAGAATTTGTTATTGTAGTCCTTTTTTCAGAGCTTATAAAATCATCAAATCTTGAATCTGTTAAAATATCAGAGTTTAAGTAATTAACAAATTCTTCAATAGTCATCTTCCATGATTCATCATACTCATTATTACTTCCATAATACATGTATACTAGTTCCACTAATGATTTATCCAAATCATCACTCAAAATGTTTAATAAAGCAAAAGCTTCTGCAGATGTATATTTTGTTTCATTTAACGAATTATTCATGATCTTATTTATTGTAGTTAATTTTTCTCTTTTTTTAGTATCAAAATTTTCTGAATAATCTTTATTATTCATTACATCTTTAACAATGAAATCAACATAATTCTTAAGAGAAATTTTTTCATTAGATTTAATGTATTTTGAATTATATAAACTAAATAATAAACTCATAGTATCATTATTTATATTTAATAGTGAACTTAAATTAGAAGATGAATATTTTGTTTGGTCTAAAGTTCCTTTCATTACTTCTCTAACAAGTGATAATTCATTAATTGAGGAATTAGTTAATTTACCTTTTAACAATTCATTATCTTTATTTTCTAATATTAAGTTTGCAAATTCTAATGGGGTCATTGTTGTTGGACTATTATTATAATCATAAACTCCAAATATCTTATTCACTTCTTGCTTATCCGTTCCTGTTATATTACTTATTTCCAAATAATTATAAGTAGTATTTGTATTATTAACTATCGCATATGCTAAATTTAGCATATTGCTGGCGGTAGATAATTTATCAGATAAAAATGGATTTGATTTATTTTCATATAGAAAGTTAATTAAATCTTTAATTGATATATTTTTTAAATTACCATTTTGATAATCATATACACCGTAAACAACACTCACAATAGTTTTATTTTGAGATAAAGCATTTGAAATTTCATCAACACTATATGTTGTAGTAATATTACTCATTATATATTGTGCAGTGCCTAATTGTGATATTTGATTACTATTTAGCTCAGAAGTTATTTCAGGAGTTTGTAATAATGTATTTACAAATTGTAATGGTGTCATACTATAACTGCCAGACAAATCTCCTGTTATTGCATAATTTAATTTTGCGCCAGTTTCTGCATCTATTCCAAACATTGAATATAAATTGATATTAGGAAGTACTGTATTATAATATGAATTTAGCGATATAATTGTTTGTAAAGATTTTATAGTATCTTCACTAAAATACGATTTGTAAATATCTTGATTAGACATATTTAACGCAACATTAGCAAATCCATTTAATGTTAATTTAGAATTTGTATTATATCCTGTATAGTAAATATATAAAAGTGACATTGTATTATCATCTAAACTTAATCCTAAATTATTAAGTGATGTTCTCATGGATGACATTCCTAATTCATTAGTAATTATTTGTTCACTACTTAATGTAGATAACATATTTAATGATTTGATAGTACTTTCATCAAACATATCTTTATAAGCATCTTGACTAGACATAGTTAGTGCAACATTAGCAAATTGTTTTAATGTCATTTTGGTGTTGCTTTCTATTGTTGTTCTATAGAATAAGAATAATTGTTCTATTAAATTCTTATCTATTCCAAAAATACTAGATAGTTCACTTGAATTCATTTTTTTATTTATTTTGTTTGTATCTGTAAAATTTTGTAACTGTTTTAATTTTGAAATTGTTGTTAAATCTAAACTTGATGAATATTTTGGATCATTTGCTACATCATTAAGCATAAAATTTACAAAATCTTTAATTGTCATCTTAGTATCAGCATTTTTACTATTGTAGTAAATTAAAATATTATCTGCATCAGCTTTATTCATTCCTAAAATATCTGCTATTTCTGTTGTTGTTCTATTTTCATTAATTAGAGATGATGATGTAAAGTTTTCTAATAAATCTAAATTATCTCTAGTATCCTTATTTAATGAATCACTAAAATTATCATTAGTATAAATATCTGATTTAATAAATGAAATAAATTCATTTAATGTCATTTTATTATTTGTATCTTTATTGTAATAATTGTAATAAATAAGTTTAATTAAATATTCTTCTATTTCTGTATCTTGACCTAAATCTTCAAATTTCTTGTTTAATTCATCATAGGCAAGTTTCTCATTAATTGTATTAGAATAACATAATACTTGATCTATTTTTTCATCTTTTTCTAGTTTTTTACAATAAGATGAAATTAATTTTTCATATTTATTGTTATAAACAATTGCTACTTGGTTTGTTGCAGGAAATACTGCACCAACTTTGTCTTGCTGTGATCCTGTAAAAAGAATTCCAATATTTCCTTTAAGTAAGTATGCAGCAATAAATAGAAGAACTATTAAAGCAGATTGAATATATCTAGTTTTATATATAAAATTACCTAATTTAGTTAAATTAAACTTTGGTGATTTTTTCTTAGTCTTTTCAATCAAGTTATCAAATATTAAAAGTAATGCTGGTAAGCAGAAGAAGATACTTACTAAACTAAGTAATACGCCTTTTGCTAATACAAAACCTAAATCTCTACCAATCGTAAAACTCATAAATACAAGTGCAAGTAAGCCTACAATTGTTGTTACTGAACTACTGGAAATAGCTTTAAATGAATGATATAATGCCTCTTTCATTGCATCTATTTTGTTAGAATGAGTCTTTTTTTCTTGCTTATATCTATTAGATAGCATAATAGAATAATCCATAGAAAGAGCAAGCTGTAAAATTGCAACAATAGAATCTGTTATCGAAGATACACTATCAAACATAATATTAGTACCTTTATTAATAAACACTGCTATTCCTATTGAAATTAAATATAACCATGGTTCAACATAAGAATCACTAAGCATTATCAGTATAACCATTGCACAAGCTATTGCAACAACTACTATCCATAACTGTAAAATAGGTTTATTTTCATCATATATAGAACCACTCATACCAGCTGTATTAAAATTATCTTTAACATAATTATAAACATTAGAAGCTGTTTCTGAATGATCATAATCATCTACATTTAATACATATAAAGTATATTTGTCTTTATTGTATTCATCCGTATTTTCATAAAGAACTGAGCTTACACCATCAATGCTTTCTAATTTTTTTAAAGTATCTTTTTTTTCAGTATCTGATAAGTCTTTAAACATAACATTAAGTACAGAAGAATCCTGTTCTGAAAATTCCTCCTCCATAATATCCTTACCTATTTTGGTTTCAGATGTTTTAGGCAAATACTTCATAATATCTTCATTTATATTGACTTTTGTCCCCAAATACAAACTAAAAATAGCTAATATAACAAATAGTGTTAGAAAAACATATCTTCCTTTCACTATAAAATTTGTAATTTTCCTCATGTTTACGCCTCCATTTGTATAGTTTATTGCTAATTTTAAAATAAGTACACATCACTATGTTATTTTTTGTTGGATAACAAACAGAAGTTAATGATATATATATATAGTTATCAAACTTTTTGTTTGATAATTGCTTTCTTAAAAAGAATGATATATAATTAAATTCAGGTGATTTTATGAAAAACAAAATTGATTTAAGAATTATCAAAACAAATAAAGCTTTATTTGAAGCATTAATTACATTGATGGAACAAAAAGACTTTGAAAAAATTAAAATATCCGATATATGTGATCAAGCTTTAATTAATCGTTCAACATTTTATGCACACTACGAAGACAAATATGACCTCTTATTAGCAATGATAAATGATTTAAAAAATAATTTAGAAAACGAACTGAAGAAAAACAAAGAAGAAAATATATCAAAAAACTATTTTATGGAATTACTAAAAATATTAATTAATCATGTTGATGAAAAAAGAGAAACTTATAATTCTATACTTAAAAATGACAAAAATGGAATTGTAATGGATTTTTTAATTGATGTTAGTTATAGAGATTTAACTAGTAGATTAAAAAATGATAATATAATATTTGTTATTCCGATAGATGTTATTACAAAATTTTATATAGGAGGTATTGTAAACATAGGCATCGATTGGATTAAAAATAAAGATAGATATTCAAAAGAAGAATTATTATTATATTTTGATAAATTAATTCCTGACAAAGTTTAAATAATTATAATTACTTTTCTAAACAATTTATATAAAAATAGGGTTAATTAATTTTCACCCTATTTTTTTGTTTTTTCTTTATATAAATTCAAATAATTTTTTAAAGGCTTGGTTTGATTAAAAGGATTCAAAAAAGAATATTTTTCTCTTGCACTCTTCTGAAATTCTTTAATATCAATTTTCAATTGTTCATATTTAATAATAATATTATTTTCTTTAGCATATTTTTTAATTTTTGAATATAGTTTGCATGAATAAAATGCATCTATAATTATTACTCCAGTAAAAATTCCAAGAATATATGAAAAAGCTATGTTTTCACTAAACCAATCTAACGCATTAATTATATTTTCTGCAATTATATAATAATACAAAGCTCCTACAATAGTCCATATTGCACTAAATAATGGGCAAATAATTCCTTTATAATTTAACCATCTATCTCTATAGTCCCATAATCTTACTTTATTTTTTAAACTAATTAATCCACCTATTAGTTCTATAAGAGTCATAACAAAACCCATCAACAAAATAATTATAATAGGATTAATTGATTGACTTTGAAAAATAAAATATATAATTGTTAAAAAAACCAATCCAAATCCATATATTGGTAAATAAGGACCAATTAAAAAACCTGGATTAACCCATTTTTTATGAACAATTCTTCTAAAAAATAATTCTATTGTCCATCCAAAAGTACTTCCTAAATAAAAAATAAATACAATTTGTAAAAATACAGTCATTTATTATTCACATCTTTTCTTATATATTTCTATTATACTACATAAAGAAAATAAAGAAAATAAAATTATATACACATTATAATATTACTCATTATTCCCCATAAAAATCGTATCACCTCTTTTCACAGTATAAGCTTGATTCATAAACTCACCTCAATAAAATATATGAAATACAATATAAAATATCAAAAAAATCATCCATAAAAAGGATGATTAACTATATAAATTACTTTTTTCTTCACTATTTACTTGTTTCTTATTAAATAAGTAATAAATAACCAATTCTATACTCATAATTATTAAAACAATAATAATCATAATTCTAATATCACTCAAAAACAACAATGGAAAGCAGATAACAGATCTAATCAATGATTCAATCAATTGATACATCAAATTATAATGTGTCAAGTCCATATCATTCCTATTTTCAAAATATATCTTATTAACTGATTGGGTTTGCATTTTGTTAACTATTCCCTCAATAAAATAGATTACTAATATTGATGAATTATAGAAAAAAAGTTTAGTAAAAGCTATTAATATAAATAAAATAGAACTTATTACAAAATAATTTCTCTTCTTCAATAATTTTCCATATACTAATATAAATAAAATAATTGCAATATTACTTACGGCATTTAGTGAGCTAGCCATTATAAAAGTATCTTTAATATAAATTGCAACATATATAGGGAAAAGAAAAGTAAATATATTAGTAATTTCAAACAATGAGAAAGCTAAATAATTTCTCTTATCATATTTTTTAATATTTTTAATTAATTCTATTTTTCTATTTTCATTTTTAGTTTTAATCATAATTAAAGGTATTACACTTATAACTAATAATATTGATGATATTACCGTTAAAGCAAATACATTAAAACTATCTAATAAATATCCCCCTAAATACCCAGATACAATTGAAGCAAATTCTGAAATTACAAATATAATACTAAACGATTCTGAAGAATTCTTCTGAGGAATTATATTAGTAATATAGTACCTTCTAGCTATCCAATAACCTCTTCTATAAATTGAATATAAAAATGAAATAAGAATAATATATAGATAGCTATTAACTAAATTATTAAGCACAAGTTGTAAAATTAAAAACGAGAAAATACCAATATACATAACAATTGTATATTTGAATCTTTCACCTAATTTAACAAAAAAGTATGATATAAACAATGCAAAAAAATTTTCCAAAAAATAAAATAATACTATATACTTAATAGAAAAACCATTTTTAAACAAATATAAAGAAATAAATATTTCAATCAAAGATCTAGCAAACTTAGAAACAAATGAAAATATATTAAATTTTATTCTATTATTTGTACTCTCTAACACTATAATCACCATAATAATTTTACCACATAAAAAAAAGAAACTAAAACGTTTCTTAAGGAATAATTAATTCTTGACCTATACTTAACAGATTCGAAGTTAACCCGTTTTTATTCTTAAGTTCATCCACTGTAACATTAAATTTTCTCGCAATACTCCATAGTGAATCACCATTCTGAACTATATATACATCATTAGAAGTACCAGCGGTTGTAGGTATTTTTAGTATATCTCCTATTTTTAAGTTAAATGAAGTTAACCCATTGAAATCAACAATATCATCCACAGATAAATTATATTCTTTAGCTATTTTCCACAAACTGTCACCTTTTTGAACAGTATACTCTTCATATTGATCAAAATTATTACCATCATCTACTCTATTAGGTATTTTTAATACTTGACCAACTAATATTATATTTGAAGTTAACCCATTTAAACTCTTAATATCATCTATATTTGTATTAAAAAGAGTAGCTATTCTAGATAATGAATCACCAGGTTGAACTATATATTCCTGATAACCATCAACTTCTGGTACCATATCATCACCATTTTCTTCTAATATAGGTATAACTAACTGTTGGCCAACCTGTAAAACATCACCAATTAAATTATTCAAGGACTTAATCTCTTTAACAGTAGTATTATAAAGGCTAGCAATTTTAGATAAAGAATCACCCCTTTGAACAGTATAAGTAATAGTATTAGATGGAATAATGTCATCCTGAAGTGGTACTAAATATAACTTTTGCCCCACAGATAAACCATCACCAGTTAAATTATTAATAGATTTTAAATCAGCTACCGATATATTATAACGTCTTGCAATGGAGTATAAAGTATCACCTTTTTGAACAGTATAAACTTGATCATTAACGACTGGAGTACTAGAAGGTGGAGAATAAGGTACATTTGAATAATCAGCTATTGCTTTTACAACACCTTCTACATAACTATTTAAATTTTTCCTAAGTTTATTAGCATCATTAGCATTATCTATAAATCCATATTCAACAAGAAGAGATTGAAGTGGATTAGTATCACGAATAATATAGTAATAATCTTGACTTGGATTTTCAGGTAATCTTCTTTGATAGATTTTTCTAATCTTTTGACCAGCAGCTCCTATATTATCAATAGCCATTTGTGCAAGTGTTGGACTATTTCTAAGTGCATAAACTATTTCCGCTCCTTCGCCACCACCCGCATTTATATGATTTGAAATTAATATTACATCACTATTTCTACCAAAAGAATTAAGCGCTGTACCAATTCTTTCTTCTCTAGTTAAAGTTCTATCAGTATCCCTAGTAATTACAGTCGGAATACCAAGATCAGTAAGTCTTTGATACATATACTTAGCTGCTTGTAATGTTAAATCTTTTTCAACTAAACCACTACCACTAGCTCCACCATCGACTCCACCATGTGCAGGAATAGGAAAAATCCAAATTTATTATTTCTTACTTAAAAATCAAAGTTCCATTCTATTTCAATATCTCTTGTGTTTGTTTCTTTATCAAGTTCTCCTATATAAACCTTATCAATAAATTCATCAAGTATTACTTTGTTTAATTCTTTGATATGCTTATACTTTTTTAAAATGTCATCTGCTTGTTTCTTTTCTTCTTTAAATACTTCTAAATCACTAATCTCACTATCAATAGTTTCAATTCGTTTAGTCATATTTTCAATCTCTCTTAAATAATCTGCTGACATCATACTAAACATATCTTCAGTAATAACACCTTTGACTTTATCTTCATAAAGATTTCTATAATAACTTTTGTTATCATCAATCTTTTTCATAAGGTTGTTTTTTTCTTTGTTTAGAATATTAATTATTTCTTTGTTATCAGTATTTTGTTGATTACTTGTTTCGTAGAGTTCTTTTAAATTATTCTTATCACAGTAATTGTCTAATAAATCGTTAATAGCATTTAATAATATTTCTTCTAGTTTATCCATTCTAATTGCTTTGTTGTTAGTACATATATGAAATTTTTTATTTCCCTTACATTGCATATATGCTCTTTTTCCTGACTTTTCGCCTTTAACATTGTAAACATTTCTCATAAATGCCTTACCACAACAAGAGCAATATACTTTTCTTGTGAAATAATTTATTTGTCCTGTTTTTGTAACTTTGTAATGTGTTCCTAATATTGATTGCACTTTATTCCAAGTTTCCATATCTATAATTGCCTCATGTGCATTTTCTATTCTACACCAATCTTTTTCAGGTACTTTCATAGGTTTATGATTTTTATAACTTACATAAGTTGATTTACCCTGTACCAAATTACCAATATAAACTTCGTTTCTTAACATTTGTGCTATCGTATCAGGATTCCATCTAACAGTTTTTAAATCACAATTAGAACATACAAACTTGCTACCTTTTTGTTTCTTATAAACTGACCTAGGTGGAATATTATTATTGTTTAGATACTCACATATTCTATGATAACCATATCCATCTGCATACATTTCAAATATCTTCTTAACTATTTCAGCAGCAACAGGATCAATAACTAATTTATGCCCATCTTCACTTCTATCATATCCATAAGAAGCAAAGCTACCCATAAATAAACCATCTTCTCTTTTATTCTTTAAAGACTTTCTAATATTTTGCGATAAATCATCTAAATACCACTCATTAATTAATCCATTTATTTGTCTTGATTTTTTATTTGCCTCAATACTTGTATCAGCATTATCTACTATACTTACAAATCTAACTCCCCATTCAATGAATTTATTATGCAAGTATTCTTCAATAACACTCATATCTCTTGAAAATCTTGATTGAGATTTACAAAGGACTAAATTAATCTTTCCACTTTCACAATCTCTTATTAGTCTTTCAAAATCAGGTCTATAAGTTCCTGCTCCTGAAAAGTCATCATCAGAATATATATCTACAACATTCCAACCATTTTGATTAGCATATTTTAAACACATACTTCTTTGATTTATTATACTATCACTATCATCAGTTTTATTTAACTTATCTCTATCTTCATCAGATAATCTACAATATACACCTACCTTTTCTATCATAGCCATTCCTCCAATACTTTGGAATGACTACAAATACATATTAGAAATACAAGTATATTATATAACATATTTAAGAATTATTTAACCTTAATTCTTGACTTTCTAATTTTAATATAATATTTAGTAATTTCTTATTAAATAACTCCTTTAATTCTTCATTAGTTTTATTGTCATTATCTTTAAGCTTATATTTTACATTATATACTACCTCCATTTTCTATCTCCCCCAATCTTTTTAATTATAAATTAATTCCTCCTGCCATAAAGCATCAACTCCTTTCATTTTATAATTCATTTATTTTGTTTATGGCTTCATCAATTTCTTTTTGCATTTCTTCTTGTTCTTCTTTTGTTGCTGGTGTACTTACACAAAGTTCTGGATGTTTCATCCATTCAGGTACAATTCCTTCTCGTTTAAACTTATTAAATTTATTATTATATTCTTTTTTATATTTATTATTTATATTATATCCGCAATCTATTGCACTATCATTACTACAATCTGTTGCAACATCATCTGCATTTTTTGTCGGTATCTTTTCTTTATTAAGATATATTCTTCGTTTTCCATCTATCTTTTTTATAAAGATATAATTTAATTCTTTTAATTTAGATAATGAATAACTAATAGTTCTATCTGAAGTATTAATATAATCTGCTAAATATTTATTATTTGCATAGCAATAATCATTTTTCAAGGCAAGTGATATAATAAGACTTAAAAGATCATTTTCAGTTCTTGTTAAGTTCTTATCATTAAATAATATTCTAGGAGTCATGATAAATTCACAATCTAATCTAATAATATTTAATCTCCCTTAAAATAATAAATAAGGACTTTTCTACTTCCAAAAAAGACAATAATATCCCTAAGATGATGTTTTATATCTATCCCTAAAGATATTATTTTATTTATTCTATATATCTTATAGAAAAGGTACTAACATAAATCTCCGAGCATTTACTGTACCTGATTTACTAGCGATTATTCTATTCTAGCAAATTGTGTATTCGTATAATCCTGTATCATATTCTCTAAACTTAATATATTTGTATTCTTCAAGTTGTTGTAAGTTTTTTCTAAATGCGATATTTTTTATACTTTTAACTTCTTTTTGTACTCTACCAATATTGATATTTGAAATAGTTTTATCAAATCCCTCTGAATATAGATAAGCATATATTTCTTTTGCTTCAGGTTTAATATTTCTATCTTTCCATATCTCATGGTTTGTAATATCTAGTTGTTGTTTTCTTTTCATTTATTTCCTCCTTTCTTTTTAATTAGTTAACATTTAAAATTAAAATGTTAATTTAAGCTAACATCTATAATATACAACATCATATATGAACTTGTCAACACTTTTATTAACATTTTTTAATATTTTGTTGACTTATGTTAACATTTATAGTATTATTATGTTGGGTGGTGAAGTTTATGCCTAAAAAGAATATTGGCGAAGAAATCGCAAAAGCAAGAGAAAATAAAGGCTTATCACAAAGACAATTAGCAAATGCAGTTGGTATTAGTAATGCTGCATTATCTAAAATTGAATCAGGAGAAACTGAAATACCTAATCCTAAAATACTTAAAAAAATAAGTAAACATATTGATCTAAATTATAATGATATGATGAGTATGGTAGGTTTAGGAACTCAAATAACTACACTTAATCCTTTTATTAGAAATTATTATGAACATTTAAAAGGAGATAAGTTAGAAGATGCTTGGGTTATGGCTAAATCAAGTATAGATAACAACAAATTGATGATTAAAAATTTAACTGATAATATTAGTAATGAAAATCTATCAGAAGAAGAAAAAGAAACAATTATTGAAACTATACAAGATTTGGAATATCAAAATACAACTAATGAACTTATAATTGAAATTTTAGATGAAAATAGATTAAAGGAGGCGAAGAAGAATGCAAAAAATAAAAATGTACTTTAATAAAGTTCAAATAATTGGCGAGATATTATCAACTATAATCGTTATCTTAATTCCAATTATTAATGATAATAAATTTGTTAGTTTTGGATGGTTTTTTATAGGATTAACTGCTTTCGGTGATGCAATGTTTACAAAAAAGTGGGGTATAATTGGTCGAACTTGGAATAAGAAACAAGATAGCAATTATAAAACACAATTATCAAGAGAATATAGTGATAAATCATTTATTGCAGTTGGAATATTAGGAATTATATTATGTCCTATTGCATTATTTGAAACTATATTTTCTCAAAATTACATAGCAATGGTAATTGCTTATGTAATATCAACTATTATATTAATTGTTCTATTCATTCTTACTGATAAAGAAAATAAAAAAGTAGAACAATTAATACCAAAGATAAGAAAATAACCTTTTCGTTAAGATTAGGTTATTTTTTTATCATTAAAAAAACGTGGCACGTTTTGTCAGCTATGCTGATGAAAGTGGCGATAGTTTTTTTCTTTTTTATGAAAACGATAGTTGAAATAAAAAAGGCAACGTCCACTTACATTAGTTTGTGGTTGTTGCTCAAAAGGGGTTTCAAAAGGGATCTCCCTTTGCACACTATTCCTAGTTGGCTTGTCCAACTTGGTAGTGTGTTACTATCTTGTCTAAAAGATAGTCTATTGCGAAAATCCATTAGTTACGAAGTTTCTTTTGGATTTTCGCCGTCTTACTATTTTAAAATTAGATCATAATATCTTAATATTACGATACATTGACTTTTCACTTTTTAATAAACATTACGAAAAGAATCACATAAATAATTCATAAAAATAATATTTATTTAATTCTTCATCGAAAATAATATAAAGTTCATCTCTCTCATCATCTCTGTTATTTATTTTCTTCCATTGATATTTGTGTTCAAAATTAATTTGTTTATCTTTTGGTATATTTAATTTTTCATTTAACTCTTGTATTTTTTCTTCAAGTTCATCATTTTTATTAATATTAAAATCAATCATAAAATTTGAGCCATCATATATTGAATATCTTTCACCATCTCCACCAAATGCTGGTTCTGTTTCAGTGTGATAATATTCTTTAAAATCATTAGGTATTATGATATTCCAATTATATTTAAATGTTTTTGATACAGACCAATAATTTTTCATAAAAATATACATTCCAAATAAACCTGATACTAATAAAAATCCTATTACACATAAAACCATAATTACTACTTTCAAATTTTTCTTTTTTACATTTTCACTTTTAACAATATTCATAATATTTTCTTCAGATTTTTGAATCATATTTTCTTTAGATAAATGTTCACCTGCAAAAAATTCATTTAATGAAATTTCTAAAATATCACATATTTCTTTATACAAAGATACATCAGGTAATCCATTGCCAGTTTCCCATTTACTCACAGCTTTATATGTAAGTCCCAATTTATCTGCTAGTTCCTGTTGCGTCATATTTTTATCTTTACGACATTTTGCGATAAACTTACCAATCTTCTCTTGATTCATAGTCTTTCTCCTTTCAGTAATAATTATAATTATTAAAAATTTTATTTTATACCCACAGATAGTAGAGTTTTAAATACATTATTATTTTACCATAAAAATAGGAATAATTTTCATTACTCCTACAGAAAAAACTATTACAATTATAGCAATAATTATAGAAAATGTTGTTATCGCATACATTTTACTTTTGGATTTCAACATTTCTTCATTAATATCATCTTCATTAAATTTCATATATTCATCCAGCTTTCAAACAAGATTTTTTGATACTACTATTTATCGTATTCTTAAACCTAATTTTCCATTTTTTTTCATATAATTTGGAAGCTCGTAATTAGAATTATCCAAAGAAAATTTATATTTTTTATTATTACAATAAATAGTATAATCTTCCCCATCTGGAAATTTAAAAACCACTTCTAATCTTTTGACATTTGTAATACAATCATCCATATTTAAATTATTAGATATTCCGAACATATTATTTTCTTGTTGTTTTAGTAAATTAATTATTTCAGTTCTATTTTTATCATTTATTTTTAAATATGTATAATCTTGAATTTTTCCCATAAATAACAAGGAAATAAAAACTATAAATAACAATAATATAAATGCTAATATTATTATAATTGTATAAATAATCTTTTTCATCATAAACACCTTAATAATACACACACTTTTTATCTTTAAGCGAACATTTTACTCTAGGCTCATCTTTAATCGTATTATCTACTTTAAATGGAGATGATAAGTACACATATTCATTATCCACATTGTCTATACCCATATGTAATTGACTAATATTAGGTGTGTTTTTAAAATTGAAATTCATTGTTTCTTTTTCAATGTTTAAATTATTTATTAAATATTTATCTATAATTCCACCTTTACCAATGCAATGTATATAAAGTTCATTATCTTTTATATATAAATTAGTTCCATCATCATCAGTATCACATTTTTTTATACTTTCCAAATTATAATAATCATTTTTATCCTTTAATAATAAATTAAGGTGACTCCAAGAACTTGAATTATCATAATATCTTGATATTACATAATTTTGGTTATCATATTCAAAACTTTTTATATTTTTCTCGTTTTCAATAAATGTGTATTTTTCTAAATTAGATAATGAATTCTTATAATCTATATGTTTAACAAACTTATATGTTGCAAAAATAAATAATGGAATTAAAATTATTACTATCAAAACTAAAACAATCTTTTTTTTCATAACATATCTCACTTTCAAATTACTATTTATCTGTTTCTTTCATTTATAATTATATCATAAAACCTAGTTATTTTTTCCATTAACTTAACAATCGCAATATTACTATATTATGATTAGCATAAAGTATAACAAATTTGGAAAGTTTAGGGGTACTGCTAATTTTACTACTTTATTTACTGCTTAATTCCTTATTCTTTTTGTATTCTTCATCACATTTTTGCCAAATAAGACATCTTGATATAGCAATATATCTTAATGCAATCCACATAAACGCATCATAATATTGTTTTTCTTTCAATTCAGTAGAGAAACAATATTTTTTTATGATAGAAATATCAACAGGTATTTCTAATTTGTTTTCCATTACCTTAAATAATAGTTGATTTGCTATGTAATCTCCTTCTTCAATAACTGCATCAAATTCTTCTTTTTTACTTGCATAATAATCAGTTATCTCATCTACATCTCTTGAAATACTTTTAAATTGCTCCATAGTAATTGATTTTAACTTTTCTAATTGCTTATTAATAATTGAACTAACAACTTTATCTTTATCATCATTAGATAGTCTATCAATTATTTCTATTAAATCATTTAGATCTAAATCTAATACTTCTTGAACTTTTGTTAAATCTCTTTCCATAGTTCTTGATATTGAAGAAGATAATTCTTCAACATTTACTGCATTAATATTTTTTTTCATAAATTATAGCTCCTTTTCTTAAAACCTAAACTTACCAATTAACATTATATCACTTTTTCAACGAATAATCTTCGGTTTTGTAGTTAAAACTATTTTTAATGGGACAATTATATCGGTGATTGTAATGTTTGAAAATAATTTAAGATGGTGTCGTGAAGAATTGGAAATGACACAAGCAGAATTGGGGTATATATTTGGTGTTAGCGATTCAGCAGTTAGAGCTTGGGAGACTGCACACGATTCAATACCATTTAGTAAACTAATTAAATTTTGTAATATGTATGATTTTTCATTAGATTTTGTATGTGGACTAACAAGAAAGAATATAAAATATGGTAAGTTTGAAACTGATAAAGAAAAGATAGGTAAAAAGTTAAAACAATTAAGAACTAGTTTAAAATTATCACAACAAGCATTATCTGATGAGTGTAAAATATCTCAAACAACATATAGTGGTTATGAAACAGGTCATTATTTAATTAATACTGCTAATTTATATTACATTTGTAAAACCTATAATGTTTCTATGGATTGGATTGTTGGAAGAACTAAAAATATTAAAATAGGTAAATAAAAAAAGCGAGAGTATGCTAATTAAAACATATTCTCGCTTTTATAATATATTTAATGAATAACAATAATCATATACATTTAGTTCTTTATTAATTTTAGTATTGATTTCTTCATTTTGAAAGTTGTATTGAAAAATATTAAATAACATTTCTACTGAAAATTTTTGCTTTTCTAATAATGATAATTCCATATACTTTGCTGATATAAATAATAAGTTTTTATATTTAGCAAAATTAGTTATCACTTTTTTAGATTTAGGATCTAGTTCTACTAACACTTTTTTTAATACTTTAATAAAATTTTCATCATAACTACTTGAAAAATATTGTTCTTCAAGTATGTGTATTGCTAATCTAATCTTATCAATACCTTTTAAATCATCTACCATAAGTGTTAAATTAATAACTTTTTCTGTATTACTATCTAATAGCATAAATCTTCCACCTTTCTAATTTGCCGTTTAAGGCACTTTATTTTTAAGAACAGATAAGAGATTAAACTTTACCTTAAAACCTCAGTAATGGCGATTAAATTAGGTTTAATCTCGTTTTCTGTTTAAATATTTATCACTCTAACAATTAAAAAAATCAAGAGTATTTTTATCTACTTAAATCAAAATCATCTGATTTATCATAGTCTTTCTCATATTCATCAGCACTCTTAACTCTTGTTTTTAAATAATCAGGTGCATCTACATAATCAAATAATTCATCTTGTTTAGTTGTACCTCTTGATATTTTAACTACATCTCCCATATCAAAATCTTCATTATCATAGTAATCTTTTATTTCAATAGAAGTTTCTTCTTTTGCATATTCATTTCCAAATTGTAATATCTTTCTAAAGAACTTTTTAATTGCCTCTAATATTGCATCAATATAATTTCTTAATTTGTTATTTTCAGCTGATAAGTTTTGATTTCTAGTAGTTAATGATTTAACTTCTCTTTTAAGGTTATTATTTTCTTTTTCTAATGTTTGATGACTTTTAGTAAAAGTATCAACTTCATTAAATAATTGTTCTATTTTAGGTTGAAACTCTATTGCTTTTTTAGTTTCTTTTATAACATTATTCATTGAATCAAATGTTTCTCTTTTAACTTTTACATATTCTTTATCAAAAATAGTATTTTTATTAGATTTCATTTTTTCATCTAAATCACTTATTGCTTTATCTAAACCTTTATTGATAGTATCAACTTTATTTTCATAATATCTAGTTGTTTTCTTTAATTCTTTTGTTTTTAAATGTTCTGCATTACTACCTTTAATACCTCTTTCTAAATCAAAACCTTTTTCAGTTAGTCTTTCGTGATATTTATCTTGTAATTCTGATAAGTGTATTTTATCTTTAATATATTGTTTTTTTGATATAGTCCATCTTTCAGTATTAGTTCTTTTATCTAATTTCTTAACAAGTGGAACTACTACACAATGGATATGTGGTGATTTTTCGTCCATATGAATTGTTGCATGAAGTATTTGTTCTTTCTTATATCCTAAATCATTATAAACAAACTCCATACAAGTATCAGCCCATCTTAAAATATCTTCTTTACTCATATCTTCAAAAAACTTTGGTGAAGCAGTAAATAATAATTCATCTGCTACACAATTTCTTGAATGATTAACCATTTGTGTATAAGTTCTTTGTCTTTCTTTTCTTTCAGTTTTCATCTTTTCATTGTGTTGTTTTTCATATTCCTTTGTCATTTCGTGAAATCTTTTTACATATTTATAATTTAATGGAACTAATTGAATATTTTTATAACTATCTTCTACTCTTATATCTGGATTAGAGTTATAGGCTTTCTTTTCTCTTTGATTATGAGATCCAATTTGTGCTAAATCGTTTGTAGTCATAATAGGTTCACTTCTAAATATTGCATAATTCATTATATCAATCTCCTTTCTTTTTTACACAACAAAAAAAGATACTATTCAAAGTACCTTTAATCCTTGTATTTACTTGCATTTGTAGTCATTCATTATATTTTGGATTTTTCAGTATCGCCCATGACCAGCATCAACAATAACACCTATTGTCCTTCTATCATTCATATTTTCACCTCTAATATAAAATATGAATAAGTACAAATTTGGTCACAAAATAATAATATTATGAACAAAAAAAGATACTAATGTATCTATTTTTTTAACTTAAATCCACATGATGGGCAGAAATTAAATCCCTTAACACTTTTTCCACAAATAGGGCAAAAATTAACTTCACTTTGTTCTCCTATTATATTGCTTGTATTATACATAACATTCCCTTGGCTATCACCTACTATATTACCTTCTCTTACATTAGTAGTAATATTCTGCTGAATTTTAGACATTTTATTAACTGTTATAAAACAATAAATAACAAGACTGATATGGAAAACAAGAAATACTAACAAATAAAATGATCCAGCAGTCAAACAAGCATCAAATATTGTATGAGCAATAGTTGGTACCAATAAACTTAAAATCATATTTTTCTTTGAAAGAGAACTATTTCCGTTTAAAGAATTAACTTTAGCTTTTGATAAATAATAACCCATAAGTACACCGTCACACATATGACCAGGAACAGAAAGAAAAGCTCTAAGTACAGCAACATTAAACCCATGATTAAATACATAACAAATATTTTCAAGGCATGCAAACCCAAGTGATGCAAAAACAGCATAAACTATAACATCATATATCTCATCAAAATTATTACTATTATAGCCAAATATTCTAACGACTAGCCATTTAAAAAACTCCTCTATTATAGCAATACCCAAAAATGTACAAATAAATATATATATTAAAGAATCACCCTCTTGAGCCTCTAATACACTACCTACTAAAAGTTCTAATATAATTACAGGTATACATATAAGTATTCCAAAAATAAATATTTTAGCAAGCATCCCCTTTGGTTCTTTATTAATATCTTTCTTGTAAATATAAAAACATAAAAATATTACAGGTAAAATTGCCGCAATAAATAAAAACATAAATACAACTCCTCACAACATAACTACATTTTACCATAAATAAAAAAATATTTAACTATAAATTAAGAAAAATGGTAATTATTAATTTAAATTAAAATAAATGTAATAAAAACACATACATAAGAATATAAAGTACAAAAAAAATCCTTATTTAAGGATTTTTATTTCTTTTCCATAACTTTTTTTAATGATTGAAGACCAAATATAACAAGTATTCCTATTATAAATCCTACAATACTAAATGTTGAAAAACTCATAGCTTTCATTGGTTTATCTAATGTAGTAGGGCCAAGTACTATTGCATATAGTGATCCAATCATCATACCAATAATTGCATAAATTGTTTGACTTCTATGCTTTTTTAAACACTTCTTTATTAATCCAACAAAGAATACTATTCCAAATATTATTCCAAAACCAAATATAACTAATGCTGGTAAATAAGAAAAATTAAATTTAAGCACTGCTTTAATAGCAGTCATTACAGGTATATAAAGTCCAAATATTAATAAAAGAGTTGAACCAGATATTCCAGGAAGAATCATTGCTGATATTGCAATCATTCCCACAAAAAATATATATATTGCAAGTGGTAATGTTAAATGTGACAAATTACCAGTCTTAACTAATCCACTAGATGAATTAAGAAGTGCTACTGCTATAACTAAAGCACATCCTAATATAGAAAATACTATATTATAATACTTTCCTTTCAATACTTTTTTTTCTTCTGCTATAACTAAAGGTATAGCAAATATAATAAATCCCATAAATAAGGAACTCATAAAATATATTTTCTTATTAAACAAATTAACTAATATAGTAGCAGAAAGCAAAAAACCAACTACCCAACCTATACCAATCTTTATAAGAAAACTTAATGCTTTTTTCTTTTCTTCTAAATTACCTTTAAATAATCTATCTAATGAATTAATAAAATCATCATAGAAAGATAACAAAAATGCAATAGTACCACCCGAAACACCAGGTACACTATCTGCCAAAGCCATACAAAAACCTTGAATAAATCTCATAATATAATCTTTAATCTTTTTCATAACAACAATTATTACAACTATCCTTTCTAAAATCTAACAATATAATTTTAACATACTATTAATTAATTTTCCATAAAAAACAAAAAACTGCTAAAAGCAGTTTTATAATATACCATCAGAAGTAGATAAAGTCACACTAGTCTTATTCTCTTTTCCATTTCTATAATAAGTAACTTCAATACTTTGTCCTGGTTTATATTTATATAATTCATATCTTAAGTAAGCAGTATTTTTAACTTTTTCTCCATTAATTGCAATAATAATATCTCCACTCTTAAGTTCAGACTTACTAGCTCCACTTTTTTCTAAAACCTTAGCAACTACTACACCAGTATTAACTCCCGTTGGTACAGAAATACGATTTCTATATAAAGTACTAGTATCAGTTACATTTATCATACTAATTCCTATTACTGGCCAATCTATTTTTTCACCTTTTTCTAAAGAATCAACATGACTTAATGCATATTCTATAGGTATAGCAAATCCCATTCCTTCTATTTCTTCTTGAACAAGTTTCATAGAATTAACACCAATTACTTCTCCATTAACATTTAAAAGTGGACCACCACTATTTCCAGGATTAATGGCTGCATCAGTTTGTAATACCTTCATAACATAATCATCTGTTGAGGAGTTACCAATACTTACAGAAACCATTCTATCTTTTCCAGACAAAATACCACTAGTTACTGTACCTCTATAATCATATCCCATAGGAGAACCAATAGTAAACACAGTATCACCAACATTAGAATTGTTAGAATCAGATATAATAGCAACTGCTTTTACATAAGACTTTTTAATTCTTATAACAGCTAAGTCTAAGTATTCATCTCCCCCTAATATTTCACCATCTATTTCTGTATCATCACTCAATACTAATTTAACACTATCAACGCCATCAACAACATGTTGATTAGTCATAACATACCCATATTTATCATCTTGTTTATAAACAAAACCTGTTCCAGTAGATGATTCAACATTAGATTTATAACCCCTAATCATTACTACAGAATCTCTACTCTTTTCTACAGAGTTGCTAATACTAGTCTTCTCTAAAACAGTAGTTCCATTCTTAGTTATTGTTTTAGTAAGTGATAAAGTATCAGCAAGCTTAGTATATTTTAAAAGAGCAAAAGCAAGTAAAACTCCAATAACAACTCCACCTGCAACTAATAAACTATTCTTAAGTGCAGAATTATCCTTTTCTTTATTCATTATCTCTACTCCTTTCAATTTCTGAAATTTGTTTCCAATTAGGAGGAAACCCCATTCTATCTAAGACTACTTCTATAGATATTGTTTTAAGATTATAATCAAGCGTACTAATAGCATTTTCAATTTCAAACATCATACTTTTGAATTCCTCTTTTTGAAGTAACTCCTTCATTATTATAACAAGAGCAAATATATCATTTTTACCATATTTATAAACATTATCTACTTTTTCTATATTAAGTAATTTATGAAAAATTGTATCATCTATTTCTTTCTTAGTTTTATTCTCATAAAGAATATCTTCATGTGCACATAAATTACGATAATTAGAAAGTATAGGTAAATAAACAAGCAAATTCTGATAATCTATTCCATATATTCCTGCTATTTCTTTTTGATCTTCTACTTTAAGTACAGAATACATTTCACTAACAATACCAAAAGATAAAACTTTAACCAGTATCCATAAAGGAATATATCCATAATTACTAACATAATGAAGTGTAGCTGTATTTTCACGACTATTACTACGTATTTGTTTCTTCATCTTTTTTATTAAATCATTGACTTGTCTTTTCTTCTCAGGATTACTATCAAAGTTTTTCTCTTTTAAATAATCCTTTTCTTTATATCCATATCTTTTAGATAATTGATACGAGGAAATTGATTTCAAATTATTTTCAATAATAAGTAAGTTTTTAAATAGTATATTTCGCAAAGTTCTATCAAACAAAAACAAACTATATACTTCTTCAAATCTAGTACCTTCTTTATATACTTTATCTACACTTGATTTCATAAATAAATGTCTATAACCAGATACAAAAAAATAATTTTCACGAAGTAAAACATTTTTAGCATAGTCAACATTATTAATAACTAAACCCTTATATTTTAATATTTCTATTTGTTCATCTAAACTTTTAAACTGTTTATGTATCATACGTATCCAATAAGCAATATAAATTACTTACTATCCTCCTTTTTATCTTTTCTATTGTTAAGCAACACATCACAAAACAATCCTCATATCTATAACAATTATAGCACACTTTTAATCATAGAAATATGAAAAATTATGTGAAATTAAACAAAAAAATGTTTATTTGTATATTTAATTATATTATGTGCAAAATATTTTTAGGTGATTACTATGTTTTACAAATATGATTTTAGAAATGTTGGAAATAAAAGAGTTCTATACTTATATCTTTCGTCATCATCAGAAGAAGCAAATGAATTTAAAAATACAGAAAATGAAAGTATAGAATCAAAAATAAAAAGATTTATAAATAAAAATGATATTAACTATGAAGAAGGACCAGTTTATATAATTTCTAATGGGATTATAATTAAAAGTATAGATATAAAGAAAAAAAATATAAATATTGAAAATACAGAAAGAAATAATATTTATAAAGATGATGAATTTATAGTAAATATTAAACATAATGAAAATAAAACCACTAAAACAACTTTAAGAAACTATCTTATTGGAGCACTCATTACTAATGTATATTATGATTATGATTTGGAATTATTAAAAGCTATTGCTGTTTTATATAGAACATATATATATAAGAAAGTAACCGAAAAAGAAAGTATAAGTACGGAAGATGAGTTTATTAAATATAGAAGCCATTTCTTCTATAAGCTATCACTATATGATAAATATAATAAAATAATTAAAAAAATAGTGAAAGCTATTGATGATACAAATTCAGTTTTTATAACTTATAATAGCACCTACATAAATCCATATATACATAGTAATAATAACGGATCAACAGACACAAAAGCAGGTATTGATTATCTAGAAAAAATACCAAGCTTATGGGATTTATTATCTCCAAAATATATATCTATAACTAAATTTAGTGTAAAAGAAATTAAAAAGTTATTAAATATAAGCGATAATAATTTAAATATAGAAATTCTCAGTTTAACAGATGGAAATTGCATAAATAAAATTAAAATAGGCAACTTAATTTTAACAGGTGATGAATTAATAAAAAAGTTAAAACTCCCATCAAAAGATATGACAATACTATCTACAGAAAACGAAGTAACTTTTATTAATAGAGGATATGGTCATAATTTAGGTCTTTCACTCGAAGGCAGTAAATCATTAGCAAAATATGGATGTAATTATTTACAAATATTGAACTACTATTTTCCTAAATGCAAAATAAAAAAATACATATAAAAAGATACTTTGTTAAAAGTATCTTAATTATTTTTACTCTTCAATTCTTGAATAATCTTATCTGCATCCTTATTTAGAATGACTTTAGCAGATAAATTACTTATATACTTATCTAAATCATTACAAAAGTTCAAAACCTTTTTAGCCTTCAAAGATATATTATCATCACCATTATATTTACTAGCAAACTCTCTAACACCATTAGATGATACTGATAAAATTTTTAATAATTCTTCAACTTGTTCATAAGTAATTTTACCAATCATTTAGAATCACCAACTTCACTAGAAGAATTATCACTTGCATTTGAAGTAAATAATTGAGAAAATGCAATAAGTTCATTTTTATATTCATTGAGACTATTTATCAAAGAAGAATTATCTTGATCTTCTAAATAAGTATCTAATTGATTAAGACAAGTAAAAATCTGATTAATATTTTTCTTATAATACTCTATATCATCCATAAGAACCTCCTAAAAAAGAATTACCCTAGAACCATTCTTCAATTCACTATCTTTGACTAATAATTGAACATCTAATACTTTACCAGTATCTCTACTGTAAAAATTAGTATCCTCTCTAATTTTATAATTAGAATTTTGTTCAACAATAGATTTTTCAAATAATTGTTTTATAGTACCAATTCTTTTATTAATAGGTACAAACACATCATATTCTTCTTCAAATAGAGGTAAATATATTTGTATTAAAATCTTATTAGAATTCATCATCTATACCTCCAATATACTTAATAATATATGGTTTACCCTTTATAACAATAACAGCAAAGGCATTTCCTAATTCTCCCCTTAGTTCTCGAGGATTTAATGCAAGTTTTAATGCATATTGATCAAGAACACCAGACCCAAGCCAAACACCATTTGAATTGTCAATTGCAGTCTTAAACCAATTTTCATATAATTGTTGTTTAATTTTATCAGCATTATCTATAATAACTAAATGATAAATTCCAGTATCTTTAATCATTGAAAGTGCAGATGTAAACTCCTTTTGCTTATCCAAACTCATTTTAGAAAGAATATTAGTAATTCCCGAAAGAAAAATTGTACATTTTCTCTCACTGGATAAAACTGATTTATCATAATTAGAATCTCTATATTTTACATATACATTAGACATACTCTCTAAGAGAGGATTAATATTCTCTTCAAAGTTTTTATTAATTAAAAATGCCTTATCTATACTTTCCTCTTCAAACATTTCTATACCATCAATAACAACAACATCACTAGCATGCTTATAAATATCATAAACTTGATTTATAAATGATTTATATTCAGTAACATCATTACCACTAATTATAGTAGAATAATTCTTTTCACAATTAAGTGTAGCAATATCTAAACTTTCTTTAAATATACCAAAAGGAATACTATCTAACCTTCCAAGATAAGTTGATAAATCATTGATTGAAACTATATTAGGTAGAATAGGAACCTTTTTAGCACTATTTTGAGGGAAAGCAGTAGCAAGTTTTTGAGATAACACTCTAATAAACTCAGTTAATTTCTCTTCCTTATAAGGATAAGCAGTTTGGAATTCAAATATACCGTCCCTATCAATTAATCCCCTACCAAATATTTTAGAAGGATACTTTTTATCAACATTTCCTAAAACAGAAGAATAATCACTAACATCATTAAACTGTAAAACAACATTCTGCTTGAAATTCTGTTTCATTTTATATCTCATTGAATTAACACTATTAGAAGTCACAATAAATACTATACCATATTTATTTCCTTCTCTTGTTAACACATTGAACTCTTCTTCTTTATTTTCATAACTCTCATAATAAGAATCATAGTTATTAATTATAACTACTATTAAAGGTAAAGTCTTTCCACTATGTTTACAATAAAAATCATAATCACCATTATAGTCAACAAATAGTCTTTTTCTCTCAGCAAGCTCATTATTTAATAGTTTAAATAAATTATTAACTTTTTCATCCTCAGAAGAGAAAATAACATCACCAACATGTGGTGCGGCTGAAAATGCTCTCAATGTCTCAGCACCAAAATCCATTATATAAAAATTAACTTCTTCAGGTGTATGTTCAGTAATAGTAGAATATACAATAGTAGAAAGCATTAATTCTTTACCACTTCCAGTTGAACCATAAACAATAGCATTTCCATCTGAACTTAAAGGAAGTGTCAATAACTCCTGTCTCTGATTATTAGGATCATCATATTCTCCAATTATAGGATTTATAACAAACCTCTGAGAATTATATCCATATTTTTGCTTTAATTTATTAACATAAATAAATTCAGAAATTTTATCAAGCCATAACCTATTAGCATAAGTATGAGTTTGATTACATATAGAAATAATATAATTAATTATATTTGTTATTTCTTCACCTTCAGGTTTAACAGATAAATCTGCTTTTACAGTTTCTATACTTTTAACAATATTTCCAACATTATTAAGAATATCAATTTTTTCATCAACTTTCTTCTTGCGTTTATCAGTAGGATAATACTTAGCACCTGTCCATGCAGATTGACCTAAAGCAAATAGCTCATTATATCCAACTTGAAGATAAAATCTTCCAGTTTCCTTAATTGCAGCTGCATCTGGACACTTTATCATATCAACACTATCAGATTTATCTTGAACTTTTAAACAAACTCTAAATTTCGAATTTGACCAAATTTGATCATCTACAACACCAGATGGTTTTTGAGTAGCAAGAATCAAATGAACACCTAAACTACGACCAATTCTAGCAGTAGAAATTAGTTGAGACATAAATTCAGGTTGTTGACTTTTTAATTCTGCAAACTCATCTGAAATGATAAATAAATGAGAAACTGGTTCTTTGACTTTACCCTCTCTATAAAGTCTTTGATACTTATATATATCTATAGTACTTTCATTTAAAGAATCTCTAGCCTCATTAAAGACTTTTTGTCTTCGTCTTAATTCACTTTGAATCGATGCAAGAGCTCTATTCATTTCAACAGTATCTAAGTTTGTAATGCTACCTGCTAAATGAGGAAGCCTCATACCAGTCTCCTTATTTTGAAATGCACCAGCAAGTCCTCCACCTTTATAATCTATTAGTATAAAACTTACTTCATTAGGACTATAATTAACAGCCATAGATAAAATATAAGTAATTATAAATTCAGATTTACCTGAACCTGTCATACCAGCAATTAAACCATGAGGTCCATAAAATTTTTCATGTAAATCAAGTTTAAATAATTCACGATTTTTATCAAGACCTATAGGTGCTTGCAAAGATTGTGTTGGATCATTATTCTTCCACCTATTAATTAAATTTAATTGTTCTACACGACCAACATCATACATTTCAAGAAAACTAACCATACTAGGTAGATTACTAGTACCACGAGAAACCTCAATTGGTATATTGAATAATTTTTTACAGCACTCATACATATCAATATTAGGATCAAAATCTGCTACAAACTCTTTTTGTTTATTTGAAACAAGCTCATTTTCAAACAACCCCGAAAGTTTATCACCAATACTAATAAAGCTATGACATTCATTAGGTAAATTAGTAATTCTATTATTAATAATAACAAGACTATATCCTACATTTATATCTTGTTCACAAACATCTTTAATAATTTCAAGTTCACGAACTGATTTAAAATCATCTGTAATAATAAGATAATAAGGTTTATAACTTAAATAATTACTAGTATTAGATTCCCTAGTTCCCTCTTTATATCTTCTAGCCTGGAATTCTTGCTCCAAGTTCAAAGATAACTCTTTTGCTTCATCAGAAGTACTAGCAAAGTATCTACGTGTCTTAGCATTATTCCAAACATGAGGCAAAACTTTTAAGAATTCCCATCTAGATTCATTCTTATCATTTGTAAATAAAACTATTTTTAAATCTTCATAACTATGAAAAGCTATAGTTTGTAATAATAAGCCGTCAATAAAACTATTTTTATTTTGCCCATCACCGATTATAGCTGTAATATTATGTTTTAAAAATGAAAATACAATTGGAACATTTTCAAGTTGTTTTGATTCTTGTCCTAAAGAAAAAACAAGTTCCTGAAGTTGATCATCTTCAACACTAAATCTTTTTTCAGGATAGTTTACTGTACCACCAAAATCAGCATTACCCATACCTACTCTTAAGCTTAAAAAATCATCTTGATCAATTTCTCTTTCCCAAAGATTTCTTTTTCTTCCTAAAATAATTTTAGAACATTCCTCTAAAGTTATATTATTTTCAAGAAGAGCCTGTTTTTGCTTTTCCATTTCACTATTAATCAAAGATTTTTTTTCTTCAATATATTGAGTATACTTTTCGACTCTAAGTTTTTCTTTTTTCTTTTGTTGTTTTTTCTGATAATTTCGACTTAAAGTAGGCCAAAGTACCATACTTAAAAGCATTGCAAGACAAGTAATAAGTGTAGGAAGCGATGATTTTAAATCTGAACTTCCTTTCATTATTCCATAAACAGAATTATAACCAGTCATTAAAGAAGTCATACCCATACAAAGCATAGGACCTATAACATACATTATTGGAGTATTATCAGGTTCTATCTTTGAAGGAGGTGCATCAATATTAATTTGTACTGGTTCAACCCCAGCTTTAAATCTAGGTGATCTAAAAAAATAATCTTCTTGCTTAAAAAAGTCAACATTCTCTTCTAACACATTATCATCATTTATAACAGGCTGTATTTGAAGTTGTACAGGCATAAAACTTTGATTATTAATTCTTACTAAATCACCTATTTTATTTACAATTATCATATCACCTAGAATAATTATTCTAAGCCCCATAATAAATATAATATCACCATGATTAAGCTTCTTCTCTTTTACTAATTCACTATTAACATATGTACCATATTTACTATCCATATCCTTAATAGACCACATATTATTAGAAAAAGTAAGCACAGTTTGAGTTTTAGATACAAGTGGATAATTATAAGTTATATGACATTGAGGGCTATTACCAATTAATATTTGAAAATTATCAGGGACTTTTAATATTTCTACATTCTCATCATAATCAGGAGAACAATATAATAACATATAATCATTTTCAGAACTTATTCTTAAAAAGTATAATGAATATTCTTTTAATATAATTGAATCTAACTCACTATTATTAACAATTATCTTTGCTTCAAAATTACTATATAACCTCCAATAACCATTATCTTCTTCTATGTTAATTAGATTTCTAGAATTACCAGAATTATCTAAATCAGTAATCCAATAATTACCTGAAACTATTGTAGGCAAATGAAAATTATATATTTTTGTTCTCTTTATTAACCTTACAATCATAATTTAGCCCCTATTCTCTATTTTATTTAATTATAACTTTTTTAATAATTTTTATCAAGATAGATTGGCAATTTTTATCTAATTATCGTTTATTTTTAAATTTTTTTATAACACTAAAAAACATTTTTAAAAGGACCAACAAGAAAACAAAAGAAAATATAAAAACATAGTAATATTTTTTAATAATTTTTAATAAATCAATCTTAATTTTTTTCTCTAATTTTATTTGTTGAGTAAAAATAAGTTTATCCTCATAATAATACTTCATACTACCTATTTTAGTACCAACTTTATTATAAAAACTAAGTTTCTTTAATCCAGAATACTTAATTTTAAAACTTTCTTTATTATAATCAACAGGCAAAAATTTAGTAATCTCTTTAGATGAATGAATATTATAACTACGAATTTTACTAAATTCAACAGGAATAGTCTTAATTAATTCACCTTTTTTTACCAAAATTTGATTATTATAATTATTATTAATAAAATCAATAATTTTAACTGTATCATTTATATTAAAATAGCTTAAACCCTTATGTTGAGCATATAATACAATTATAATTAAATCATGATTATGAATATTACTTAGAGATGACAGACAATATCCAGCATTTCCTGTATACCCCGTTTTACTTCCTAGTATTCTTGAAATGTCCACACTAGAGTTAGAATATTTAAATAAAGTAGATTTCACAACTAATCCATTTGTTAAAGTATATTCACGAGTTGTATATATTTCTCTAAATAATGGATTCTTTAAAGCATAATCCAAAAGTTTTCTACAATCATCAGCAGTAGAATAATGATTATTGTCATCAAGACCAGTAACATTAACAAAGTTTGTATTATTAAGACCAATTTTCTGAGCTAGTTTATTCATTTTTTTTACAAAACTAGAAATATCGCCAGAACTTAAAATAGCAATTGAATTAGTCGCATCTGCACCACTTGGAAGCATGGAGGCATAAAGCAAATCTCTATAAGTAACTATATCGCCATTTTTTAACCCAGCAACACTAGCATCACTACTTACTATATTTAGTATTTTAGAAGTGATTTTTACCTTTTCATCTAAATCGCTAATACTCTCAATTGCAGTAATAGTAGTTGCAATTTTAGTAAGTGAAGCTATTGAAACCCTATTATTAGAGTTTTTTTCATATAGTATCTTATTATCTGTAAGATCATAAACTTCAACATATTTTGAATTAACATCAGGATAATCTAAGGCCTTAACATCAAAAGAAAAAAATGAAATTAAAAACAAAAAGATTATTAAAAATTTTTTCATATACATCTCCATTATAATCATATTTTATTATTTAATATTAAAATTAGCAACAAAAAAGATAAATCCCTAATCCAATATAATATGAATTAGGGATAAAATTATTTAAGTTTTTTTGTAAAATTTTCTCCAATTGAATTATCTTTAACATAATGTGAAACAGACATAAAATTTTGATCATAGGGATATCTTCTTTGACCAAATTCTAACCACATATCTGACCAAGATTGCCCATTTTCAAGTAATCTCCTAACAAATTCATTATTTGCTGTCGCATTACCTTCTTGATGTTCTAGATCCACACACCCTTCTTGATCATATAGTTTGCATTGAATATCACATTCCAATTTATCACATTGATATGCAAATATTGATTCAGGTGTTTTATGTGAATCAAATTCTAAAAATAATTCTTCTATTTGCTCACCATCAATCAAAGAAGATAGAATAGTATGAACAGCCTCGTGCTCTATTTTTTCTTTTTCTTCTTTACTGATTTGAAATTGTGTTAAATCACCAATTATAGTTTCACCTAATTCATGAATAGCAAGCATATATATTACTTTCATTATATCAATATCATACTGATATTCAGATTTCATAGCTATAGCTAACATCTGAACTCCAAATATATGCTCAGCAATACTTTCAACTCTTTCTCTTTGTACTTTCCAATCAATCCAACCGGTTCTTATAACATTCTTTAATTTGTTACATAAAACATAATAATTAACTACATTTTGTTCTTTAGACATATAAATCTCCCTCATAAGCCACTATTATACATTATTTTTAGAAAAATACAATATACTAAACGAATTGGAAATACCATTTATTTTATAAGAATTACTCTTATGAACAATTTAACAAAATAGTTTATATAACTTTTATTTTAAATTTTCTAAATTATCTTTTATTACAGCTATTACTTCAGAATGAACTAGAGAATTACTTATTACAGCACCATTAATACTACAATCATATCGTTGTTCATTACCAAATAAATCAGTTACTTTACCACCAGCTTCTTCTACAATAACTTTTGCTGCTGCTATATCACAGTTCTTATGCTTTGTTCCCGGAAATATAGCTAAATTAAAATCACCATTTGCAACACACATACATGCCCTAATTACACTACCAACTCCAACAAAGTATGTTTTTTTACCTAGTTCTTTAATTGTGTCATATAAATTATATTCAGCTTCTGGCCACATATCCATATTAGATACACTTTTCATATCATCAAGTTCTATATTATTAACAAATATTTTTTTATCGTTTCGATATGCTCCACACCCTTTTACAGCAGAGTATAAATTATCTGTAAATGGATCATATACAACTCCTATAGTTGAAACACCATTTATTACTAATGCTAAAGAAAAAACCGCAACAGGAATATGTCTTGCATACATAGCTGTGCCATCAACTGGATCACATACCCAAACAAAATCACTTTTTCCAAACTGCTCTTCCTCGCCATCAACTGAATGTGTTGGAAATTTTTCTTTTACTTTATCTATAAGTAATCTATTAATTTCAGTATCTGCTTTTGTAACTATTGTTTGATCATATTTATAACTAGCACCATTATCTTCTAAAAAATACTTTTTCATTATTTTTCCTGCTTCATATGCCATTTCTTTTGCAAACATTAAGTATTCTTTATTCTCATTATTATACATAATTCTCACCTCAAAAATTGATTATATCATAGACTTCGTAAAACGTTGGACATAAAGTTAAGGTTAGTATACCCGCTAATATCTAAAAAGTATATATTTTATATATTTAAACATCAAAAAAAAGCCCGTAAATACGGACTTTCCAATAAACTTTTTATCTCTTTGAGAATTGTGGAGCACGACGTGCTTTCTTTAATCCTGGTTTCTTACGTTCTTTCTTACGAGAATCACGAGTAATAAATCCAGCTTTCTTTAAAATTTTTCTATAACTATTTTCTGAATCAGCAGGTGTAGTTGAATCATACTCAAGAAGTGCTCTTGTAATTCCTAAACGAATAGCTCCAGTTTGTCCAGAGAATCCACCACCAGTTACTTTAGCATCAACATCAAATAATTCTTTTGTGTTAGTTGCTTCAAGTGGTTGCATTAAATCCATAACAAGTACTTCATATGGTAAATATTCATGTACATCTTGTCCATTAACAGTTACTTTTCCTTTACCTGGAGTTAATGTTACACGAGCTACAGATGTTTTTCTTCTTCCTGTTCCAGTATAAACTTTCTTTTCGTTTGCCATTATTTAACCTCCATAACTTCTGGTTTTTGAGCTGCATGTGGATGTTCACTACCAGTATAAACAAATAATTTTCTATACATTTGTCTTCCTAATCTGTTATGTGGAAGCATTCCTTTAACTGCTCTTTCTACCATTTCAATTGGATATCTTTCTTGCATTTCTCTAGCTGTTCTTTCTCTTAATCCTCCTGGATATCCAGAATGATTATAATACATTTTCTTATCTAACTTATTTCCAGTTAGAACTGCTTTTTCAGCATTAATGATGATTATAAAATCACCGCAATCAATATTTGGTGTATAAGTTGGCTTATGTTTACCTCTTAGAATATGAGCAGCTTTAGTAGCTACACGTCCAAGTGGTTTACCTTCAGCATCAATTACATACCATTTGCGTTCAATTGTCTCTTTCTTTTGAACATAACTATTCATAATTTTTTTCTCCTTTATCCATTACTTAAATTAAGTTTTCCCAGGACTTAATTTATGTGGGGATATTTCAATGTACCGATTAAAATTATACTAAAAAAGCCTTATAAAATCAAGACTTTTTTTATATTTTACAAAAATATTTAATGTTTTTACTAAATAACTTTAATTTTTATAAAAATAACTACTCTTTAATGATAAAATCATCCAAATTTGAATAAACAACATTAACTAAATATAATCCTTCTGATGGAGCTGTAACTCCATTTTTCTTTCTTGATTTACTTTCTAAAATTTCTTTAACTGTAGATGGTTCAATTTTTTCCTGACCTACTTTAAATAATAGCCCAACCATATTACGAACTTGATATCTAAGAAAACCATCTCCAATAAATTTAAAAACATATTTTTCTGGATTAGAAATATCCTTTTCTATATAAGCATCTTCAATCGTTCTGACACAGTTTTCTTTATTTTCATTTTCTGTAACAAAAGCTCTAAAATCATGTTTTCCAACAAAATATTTAATAGCTTCATTCATCTTATCTATGTTTAATTTATAATTATACTGATAAGCATAATTTCTTTCAATTGGATTATATTCACCAGTATTTAAAACATAATGATATTCCTTTTTTACAACATTAAATCTAGCATGGAAATCATCCCTCACTCTCCATGCATTTATGACATGAATATCATCAGGCAAATTACTATTCATTGCCCTTTTTAATTTATATGGTGTAATCATAACATCAATATCCAAATGAGCATATTGTGAAAGCGCATGAACTCCTTTATCAGTTCTACCCGTAGAAACAACATTTGTTTTAATATCATTATTTATTTTAGTAGCAGCCATTTCTAATTTTTCTTGAATAGTATGAAGCCCAGGTTGAACTTGATAACCACAATAATTAGAACCATCATAAGAAAATTTAATTAAATAACGCATAAAGCCTCCTATAAAAGTGTTGAAAAACAAAACATAAATACACAGAAACTTAGTGTAACAAAATCATAATTACTAATATAAGAATCAAACTTAACACTCTTATTAAAGAATAATCGTTTCTCAAACTCAGTTAATATATTTCTAAAATCACGAAGAGTAATAGAAAAAATTTTTTTTAAATCAGTTAAAATACTTTTACTAACATAATAATAATAATATTTATTATAGTTACTCATGAACAAATTAGGAAATAATAATATAAATAATATGCTTTTTTTATAAAATGTATTTTTAAAAAAACTTGAAAATATAATTAATAAATCTTTTTTGCTCAAATAACGAGTTATCCACAAAAAAACGTCAAAAAATAGTAAAATTTTACAAAAAACAACGAGTTTTCCACAGAAATTGTTGAAAACTACGAATAAAAGTGTTAAAATTTGCATTTTTTTATGTTTTTTAGAAAAATCTGTGAATAAAATTATTAAACTTATTAAAATCATTAATAGATTACTATGAATAAAAATACAAGACAAAACCGAAATCCCTATTGAAAATATCAAAACATACTTATTTCTTTTATACATGCTTATAAATATCTTTGATTAAATCACGAATATCTCTATGATAATCAATTTTAACTTTTTTCTTATTCTTTGCTAAATAAGTAAATAAAACAATATCAGGAATTTCAAAATTATTTTCTTTAAGTATCTCTACTTTTTCATAAACTTCTTTAGTATCACCTTCTAAAAAAACTGTATTATCTTTCAATAAAATAACCTTCTTAGTATATTTATATAACATCTCAGAATCATTAGTTGCAATAACTATATTAATATTATATTTATCATTTAATTGATCAATAAGTCTAGCAAACTTCTTTTCATTTTTATTATCTAAATAAAGAAAAGGTTCATCAAAAAGTATAATTTTAGGATTATTTAAAAGTGCAGTTGCTAAACTCAATCTCATTTTTTCACTAGAAGAAAGTGAAATAATATTTCTTGTTAATACTTTTTCACTTAAGGATGCTATTCTTAATGAATCCTCTATTTTCTTTTTTGGATCATGTATATTCAATTTATAATATTGAACATAGAAAAGCATATATTCCATTACAGTATTAAAAGCGAGCATATTACTAAAATTACAATCCACAAGACTAACTTGCTTAATTATATTCAATTTGTTCTTAGATGTATATTTTTCACCATTATATTTAATAGTACCTTTGCCACTCAAAAGACCATTAATAAGTCTTAAAACAGTAGATTTTCCTCTACCTGTAATTCCAGTAATAATACCATCTTCAATTTTAAAAGAAAGTTCATTAAGTTCATTATATGAAAGTTTATTAATAATTATTTCCATAATGTATCAACCATCCCTTCCATATTAAGACAAATATCATTTAATAATTCATAATCCATAAGTTTAACAGATAAATCAATCATAAAAGGAATACTTAAACCTAGCTTATTTATGATATTATCATCCTTTAATATTGCAACAGGTGTACCAGAAAGGACAATTTTCCCTGCATCAAGCAAATAAAGATAATCAGTATCTAAAGTTTCATCTAATTTAGATGTAGACATAACAATAGTAATTCCAAATTCTGAATTAAAAAAATGAAGTATTTCTAAAAATTTCTTTCGCTCAGTTTTATTCATCATATTACTAGCATCATCTAAAAACAAAATTTTAGGATTATGAACTAGTGCTAAAGCAAGTAAAACAAATGCCTTTTCACCTCTACTAAGATTATTTGGATTAATCTTCTGATATTTAGTAAGATCAAGTAATTTTACTATAAAATTATACTGATCATTTCTTTCTTCCTCTGACATTTTTAAATTATTTAAAACAAACATTATTTCATCTTTAACATTATCAAAAAGAAAATTAAACTTATCATTAATTAACACGATTCCAATTTCAGAAAAAAGTTTTGTTTTATTAATAGCAAAAATATCTTTATTATCAAAATAAACCATATCATGAGTGGAAATTAATCCACTTAATATTTTAATTAATGTGGTTTTACCACAATTATTAGAACCTGAAATAGATATAAATTGTCCTTTTTCTACATCAAATGTTATATTTTCTAATATTTTTTTATAGGATAAACCCTTAACTGATAAAATTAAATTGTTTTTTTTCATAATAACACCTACTACAATTATTTTCTAAACTTTTTCTTTTGAATTTTATAAGTAGTTTTCAATAAAAATTTTTCAGGAACAAATCTATAGAAAAAACTAGTTAATTTAATTTTAACCCCTGGTATTATTATTCTCTTCTTTTTAAACATTTCTTTTATTGCATAATCAGCAACTATTTTAGCATTCATAGGTTTAATACTAAATTGGACATTAGCAACATTATTAAAATTAGTATCTACTGGCCCAGGACATAAAAGTGATACTGATACATTACTCTTTTTATTTTTTAGTTCATACCAAATACCATTAGTTAAACTTCTAACATATGCTTTTGTTGCATAATAAGTATCCATCAAAGGACCGCCAGGCATAATACCTGAAATAGAAGATACATTTAATATATATCCAGAATCGCGCTCTATCATATCTCTTAAAAATGATTTAGTAAGTATATGAACAGCTTTAATATTAGTATTAATCATTTCTAATTCTTTCCCAATTGGCACAGTCTCAAAATCACCACAGGCCCCAAAACCTGCATTATTAATTAATATATCAATTTTTTCTGATCTAGTAACTACATATAATTCTTTAACTTTTTGTTCATTAGATAAATCCGTAACAATAATAGTAGACTTAGTAGGTAAAGTTCTCTGGAGATTTTCTAACTTTTCACGATCACGTGCAACTAAAATAAGCTCACATTTTTGTTTGGCAAGTATTTTTGCAATCTCCATACCAATACCACTAGAAGCACCTGTAATTAAAGCTTTCATATAATCACCCCACAAATTTATTATAACATAATAGAAAAAATAAAAGAAGTAGAAACATATTCTAACTTCTTTTATTTAAACTATTATTTTTCAGACTTTTTTGAAGTTTCTTCAACTAATTTTAAAATAACCATTAGTGAATCATCACCACGACGTTCAGTAAGTTTTAAAATTTGAGTATAACCACCATTACGTTTAGCATAACGTACAGCTAAATCATCAAAAACTTTACTAACAACTTCTTTATCATTATTTAAGAAAGCAAGTGCCTTTCTTCTAGATACTAAATCACCTTTTTTACCATAAGTAATCATTTTATCAACGAACTTACGAACTTCTTTAGCACGAGTTTCAGTTGTTGTAATACTTTCATTAGTAATTACTTGTTTAGTAAGTGTAGAAAGCATACTTCTTCTATGTTTATTATCACGTCCTAATTTTCTATATGCCATAGTATATCCTCCTTATATTAATCTTCATCACGTAAAGTAAGACCCATGTCTTTAATTTTATCTAATACCTCTTTTAAAGATTTCTTTCCTAAATTACGTATTTTCATCATATCAGATTCACTCTTATCAACTAAATCTTGTAATGTGTGAATTCCTGCTCTTTTTAAGCAATTATAAGCACGAACAGAGAAATCTAAATCTTCAATAGATGTTTCTAAAGCTTTAGTTTTTGGATCTTCAGTTTTTTCAATCATAATACCACTAACATCAGCAATAGAAGATAAATCTGTTAAAATTTCAAAATGTTCAATTAAAATTCTTGAAGCAAGAGCAATTGCTTCCTCAGGTTTCATTGAACCATTAGTCCATACATCTAAAACTAATTTATCATAAGTTTCATTTTGACCAACACGAGCTGGTTCAACTTCATAAGAAACTCTTTCAATTGGAGAATATGATGAATCAATGGCAATTACTCCAGTTTGTTTAATGTCAAGTAACTTTTTGTTTACTTCACTATCAACATAACCACGTCCATTAGTAACAGTAAGTTCCATATCTAACTTACCACCTTCACTTAATGTTGCAATTACTTTATCTTTATTAATAATTTCAACATCAGCATCACATTCAATATCACCAGCAGTGATTTCTCCTTCTTTTTCTACATTTAAATGAAGTGTTTTAGGACTATTAGAATAGTTCTTAATTACAACACCTTTTAAATTTAATATAATTGTAGCAACGTCTTCATAAACACCATCAATTGTTTGAAATTCATGAAGAACACCATCTATTTTAATACTACTAATAGCACTACCTGGTAAAGAAGAAAGCATAACTCTTCTTAAGGCATTTCCAATAGTATTACCAAAACCTCTTTCTAATGGTTCTAATTCAAATCTTCCATAGAAATTATTCTCTATTGAATCAGTAATTTTATAAACTGGTTTTTCAAATTGTAACATGTAATTAACCTCCTTTAATTATCTTTTAAACACTATCCACGTGGACGTTTTGGTGGACGACATCCATTATGTGGAATAGGTGTTACATCATTAATTGCTGTTACTTCTAATCCAGCAGTTGCAAGTGAACGAATAGCAGTTTCACGTCCTGGTCCTAAACCTTTAACGAATACTTCTACTTTACGCATTCCCATATCATAAGCAGCCTTACCAACATTTTCAGCTGAAAGACCAGCAGCATATGGAGTTGATTTTTTACTTCCTTTAAATCCTAATGCTCCACTTGATGCCCAACTAATAACATTACCATCTTTATCAGTTATAGTAACTATAGTATTGTTGAATGAAGATGAAATATGAGCTACACCTTCAGGCACATTTTTCTTTACTTTTTTCTTTCTAGTTTTATAAGCCATGATCTACCCTCCTATCATTATGCTTTCTTCTTATTAGCAACAGTTTTACCTCTACCCTTACGAGTACGAGCATTTCTATTAGTTCTTTGACCTCTTACAGGTAAACCTTTTTTATGTCTTGTTCCTTCATAAGAATTAATTTCCATTTTAGTTTTAATATTCATAGAAACTTCACGACGTAAATCTCCTTCAGTTAAATGACTATTAATTTCATCACGAAGTTTTATTAATTCATCTTGAGTTAAATCCCCAGCTTTTTTAGTTGGTTCAACTCCAGCTTTAGCACAAATAGTTTTAGCTAAATTTCTTCCAATACCATAAATATATGTTAAAGAAATAACGATATGTTTATCATTTGGTATATCTACACCTTTAATACGTGCCATTTAATTCACCTCCAATTAACCTTGTCTTTGTTTATGTTTAGGATTCTTCTTACATACAACCCTAACAACACCTTTACGTTTAATAATTTTACAATCTGCACAAATTGGTTTTACAGATGGTTTAACTTTCATAATATTCCTCCTATTACTTACGATATATTATACGCCCACGTGTTAAGTCATATGGAGAAATCTCCATAGTAACTTTATCCCCTGGTAGAATGCGAATATAATTCATTCGTATTTTACCAGAAACGTAAGCTTCTATTATATGGCCATTTTCAAGTTCTACTTTAAATTTTCCTCCAGGAATAATTTCTAGAACTTTTCCGTCCATTTCAATTGTATCATCTTTTGCCATCTTTCCACTCTCCCGTCAAAATTTCGTATCCATCTTTGGTTACTGCAACAGTATGTTCATAGTGAGCAGATGGACTGTGATCTTGGCTAATTATAGTCCAATCATTATCATCAACATAAATATCTGGACTTCCAAGTGTTAACATTGGTTCTACAGCTATTACCATTCCCTCTTTTAAACGAGGTCCAGTTCCTGCCCTACCATAATTTGGAACATCAGGTGCTTCATGTACTTCAGTACCAACACCATGACCACATAATTCTTTTACTACACCAAGTCCATGTTTTTCAGCATATTCTTGTATAGCAAAGCCAATATCTCCTACTCTATTTCCTGGTTTAACTTGTTCAAGTCCTATAAATAGTGACTCTTCAGTCCATTTCATTAAATCTTCTTTTTCTTTTGATATTTCACCAACTTTATAAGTCCAACCAGAATCTCCATGGTAACCTTTATAACAAGCACCAATATCAAGTGTGATAATATCACCATTTTGAAGTTTTCTCTCACTAGGGAAACCATGAACCACTTCATCATTTAAGCTTATACATAAAGTATAAGGAAACCCTTCACAACCTTTAAAAGAAGGTGTACAATCATGTTCTAAAATAAACTTTTCTGCAAGTTCATTAAGCTCATTAGTAGTAATACCTTCCTTAATAAAAGGTTTTAAATATTGATGAGTAAGATAAACAACATAACCAGCCTGTCTTAAAAGTTCAATTTCTCTAGGACTCTTAATAGTTATCATATCATCACACTCCTAATTAGTACTTTCGATAATTTCATTTATTTGTTTTGATATTTCATCAATAGTTCTATTACCATCTATGAAATGTAAAACACCTAAATCTTTATAATGGTTAATAATTTTTTCTGTGTTTTTTTCATAAGTTGCAAATCTATTCATAAAAGCATCTAAATTATCATCGCTTCTCTGATATAAGTCACCACCACAAATATCACAAATAGATTCATTCTTTGGTTTCATTAAATCATTATTAATATTGAATACAGAACCACATTTTTTACAAACTCTTCTACCAGTTATTCTTTTAGCTAAAGTTTCTTTATCTACTTCTATAACAATAATAATACCTAAATCATAACCAACTTTTTTTAATATATCATCATAAGCAAGCGCCTGCTCATAATTTCTTGGAAACCCATCAATTATAAAGCCGTTTTTACAATCATCCTTAGATAATCTATCTAAAACTAATTGATAAGTAATTTCATCTTTAACAAGAAGCCCGTTAGCTAAAGTCTCAGCTACATAGTTTCCAATCTCAGAATTTTCCTTTGAAATATCTCTTAAAATATCGCCAGTTGAAATATGTGGAATATTATACTTATTTACAATTATTTCAGCTTGCGTTCCCTTACCAGCCGCAGGCGGCGCTATAAACATTATATTTTTCATTTTATCTTCTACTATACCCCTTTTTATAATTACGTGCAAGTAAACTACCTTCTAATTGTCTATATGTTTCAAGTGCAACACCAACAACAATTAAAATACCAGTTCCTCCAATTGAAACACTAGTAGGTAAAGATGATACTGCAGAAAATAATATAGGTAATCCAGCAATTACAGTTAAGAAAGCAGCTCCTAAAACTGTTATTCTAGAAAGTATAGTACCCAAATATTTTTCAGTTTCTTTACCAGGTCTTACTCCAGGTATGTATCCTCCATTTTCCTGTAAATTTTTAGAAAATTCATCAGGTCGCATCTGTATAAATGTATAAAAATATGAGAATAAAAATATTAATACAGTATATAAGATAAAGCCAGTTGGAGTAGTATAACTAATATACTTCTGAACAAATAATGAAAAGCTTTCTTTTCTTATTACTACAGCAAGTATACTAGGAATACTCAATAAACTTGATGCAAAAATTACTGGCATAACATTTGCTGAATTTATTTTTATTGGAACATAAGATTGACTCTGAGAATAAGAATTTGTAGATTTATTAGCATATTGAATAGGAATTCTTCTTTCAGATTCTTGAATAAATATAATTCCAACCAATATTGCTATATATATAAGTACAAATATTACAAACTTTAATATTCCAAATACAGTTTGTTGAGCTCCTCCAAATGTTACCAAACTTTGAAATGCAGTAACAAACATTTCTGGAAGTGTAGCAATAATACCAGCCATAATAATTAAACTAATACCATTACCAATTCCTTTTTCTGTAATTTGGTCACCTAACCATAAAAGGAAAGCTGTACCAGCAGTTAGTATTACAGAAATATATAAATAATCTAGTGGGTTTCCTGATTTACCATAAAAGGCAAATGAGAATGCATAACCTTCAATAAAGGCAAATACAATACCCATATATCTTGTTATCTGATTTAGCTTCTGTCTTCCAGTATGTCCTTGTTTTGCAAGATCTGCAAAATATGGAAATATATCCATTTCTAAGAGCTGCATTATAATTGATGCAGTAATGTAAGGCATAACCCCTAAAGCAAATATTGAGAATCTTTTAAAAGCTCCTCCACCCATAGAATTTAATAGTTCCAAAAAATCTAAATTATTTGAAACTGCATTAGTACCAGGAACTCTAATAGAGCACCCAATAATAAATATCGCTAATGCAAAAAATGTAAAATAAATTCTATGTCTTAAATCCTTATTACTAGGAGTAAATAGTTGCTTCATGGTCTTAAACATACTAGATCACCTCAGCAGTGCTTCCTGATTCATTGATTTTTTCTAAAGCAGATTTTGAAAATTTATGAGCTTTAATAGTTAATTTCTTCTCTAAATTTCCATTACCTAAAACTTTAATACCAGAAAGTTGTTGTTTTACCATTCCTGTTTCACTTAATAAAGCAGGCGTAACAACAGTTCCATCTTCAAATGCATTTAAATCTTCTAAATTAATAACTGCATATTCAGTTTTGAATTTAGCATTTGAGAATCCTCTTTTTGGAATACGACGGTATAAAGGTAATTGACCACCTTCAAATACAGGATTTATACTTGCTCCACTACGAGCTTTTTGTCCTTTTTGTCCTTTTCCACTTGTTTTTCCAAGTCCACTACCAGAGCCACGTCCAACGCGTTTTTTACTATGAGTAGCTCCGATATTTTTTTCTAATTCATGTAACTTCATTATCCTAATATCTCCTCTACTGTTTTTCCGCGAAGTTTAGCAACTTCTTCTGGTGTCTTAATTGATTTAAGACCATTAATAGCAGCTTGTGCCATATTTAATTTTGTTCTTGCTCCTAAAGCTTTAGAAACAACATCACGAACTCCTGCAAGTTCAAGTACAGCACGAACTGATCCACCAGCAATGATACCAGTACCAGCTTTAGCAGGTTTTAATAAAACACGTGCAGCTCCACTAGTTCCAATTGCTTCATGAGAAATTGTTCTTCCATCAATTAAAGGTATTTGAATTAAATTTTTGTTAGCATCTTGAATTGCTTTTTTGATTGCATCTGGTACTTCATTAGCTTTACCTGTACCTAATCCAACTTTTCCATTTCTGTCACCTACAACAACTGTAGCCGAAAAACGTCTTTGACGTCCACCTTTGTTAACCTTAACAACGCTTTTAACATCAATAACTAATTCTTCAAGTAATTTTGCTTTAGGTTCCATGTTTTTCTTTTGCATAATACCCTCCTATTAGAATTCTAATCCATTTTCACGTGCTGCATCTGCTAATGCTTCTACACGTCCATGATAAAGGTATCCACCTCTATCAAATACTACTTTTGTAATGTTAGCTTTCTTTGCTTTTTCAGCAATACTTTTACCAACAACTTTAGCTGCTTCAATATTACTTCCATTAGAAAGTTTTAAATCTTTATCTAATGAGGAAGCAGATACTAAAGTAGTTTTTGTTTCGTCATCAATAATTTGTGCATATATAGCTTTATTAGAACGGAATACGCTTAATCTAGGTACAGCACAACTTCCCATAAGTTTAGTACGAATACGTTTATGACGAACTAAACGCATACTATTACGAGATTCTTTCTTTATCATAACTTATTCTCCCTTCCTACTATTTAGCAGCTTTCTTTCCTTCTTTACGAATGATATGTTCATCCTTGTAACGAATTCCTTTACCTTTGTAAGGTTCAGGTTTTCTTATTTCTCTAATTTCAGCAGCAAATTTTCCAACTTGTGCTTTATCAATACCCTTAACAACGATTTCTGTATTACTTACAGATTCTACAGTTAATCCTTGAGGTACTTTCATCTCAACAAGATGTGATTTACCAGCTTTAACAGTTAAATTAGATCCAGAAACTTTGAAATTGTAACCAACACCAATAATTTCAAGACCTTTAGCATAACCATCAGTTACACCTTTAATCATGTTAGTAATTAAAGCATTCATTGTACCATGATTAGCTTTAGCTGATTCATTAGCTCTTTCAAGAGTAATAGTTCCAGCATCTTGTTTCATCGTGATTTTATTAAGCATTTTTTGCTCTAATGTTCCTTTAGGACCAGTAACTTTAACAATTCCATTGTCTTCAGTTACAGTAACTCCTGCAGGGACCGTTATTATACGATTTCCAATACGGCTCATTTTCTTTTCCTCCTATATAAATTACCAAATATAAGCAAGAACTTCTCCACCTAAATTTTGTTTACGTGCTTCTTTATCTGTCATTATTCCTTTTGATGTAGAAATAATAGCAATTCCTAAACCATTAAGAACTCTAGGAAGTTCTTCACTTTTAGCATAAACACGAAGTCCAGGTTTAGATATTCTCTTAAGTCCAGTAATAACTCTTTCTTTCTTATCAGCATATTTTAAATTAACAGTAAGAGTTCTACCTTCAATTTTATAATCATTTATAAATCCTTCTTCTTTTAAAATTCTAGCAATTTCATTTTTTATTTTAGAAGCAGGGATTTCAACGTCTTCATAACGCATTTGGTTAGCATTACGAATACGAGTTAACATATCTGCAATTGTATCTGATACTACTGCCATAAATATATCCTCCTTTCCAAATTACCAGCTTGATTTCTTAACACCTGGTATTTGTCCTTTATAAGCTAATTCTCTAAAACAAATACGGCATATACCAAATTTACTCATAACTGCATGTGGTCTTCCACAACGAGAGCAACGAGTATATTCACGTACTTTGTATTTTTGTTTTCTATTAGCTTTTACAACCATACTTTTTTTTGCCATTTTACCCTCCAATTACTTTCTAAAAGGAATTCCTAATTCATTTAATAAGTCAAATGCTTCTTCATTTGTTTTAGCTGTTGTTACAAATACTATATCCATACCACGAACTTTAACAACGTTATCAAATTCGATTTCTGGGAAAATTAATTGTTCTTTAATACCCATAGTATAATTTCCACGTCCATCAAAAGCTTTTGGACTTAATCCACGGAAATCTCTAACTAAAGGTAATGAAATAGAAATTAATTTATCCATGAATGTATACATATTTTCTCCACGAAGAGTAACTTTACATCCGATAGATTGTCCTTCTCTTACTTTAAATCCAGCTATTGATTTCTTAGCTTTAGTGATAACTGGTTGTTGACCTGAAATTAATTTTAAATCTTCAACTGCTGCTTCTAATAATTTAGAATTAGATGTAGCATCACCAACACCCATGTTAATAACGATTTTTTCTAGTTTTGGTACTTCCATTATTGACTTATAATTATGTTTACTTTGTAAACTTGGAACAACTTCATTTAAGTATTTTTCTTTTAGGCGGTTCATATATTAATACCCTCCTTCCAATTAATCAAGCTCAGCGTTTGATTTTTTAGTGATTCTTATTTTTTTACCATTTTTATTAGTTGTATGTCCTATTCTAGTTCTTTTCTTAGTTTTAGGATCTACAATCATAACATTTGAAGCATTGATTGGAGCTTCCATTTCAATGATTCCTCCAGTACTGTTAGCAGTTTCACGAGTATGTTTTTTTACAATATTAACTCCCTCAACTACTACTTTATTATCACTTCTTAATGTTTTAATTATTTTTCCTGTTTTACCTTTATTAGAACCAGCGATAACTACAACTTCATCTCCAACTTTAAAGTTCATATTATCCTCCTCTTATAGTACTTCTTTTGCTAAAGATACTATTTTCATATAATCTTTATCACGAAGTTCTCTTGCTACTGGTCCAAAAACACGAGTTCCAACTGGACTCTTGTCATCACGAATGATAACACAAGCATTGTCATCGAATTTAATGTAGCTTCCATCTTCACGACGAACACCTTGTCTACTACGAACGATAACAGCTTTTACAACTTTTCCTTTTGGCATATTTGAGTTAGGAATAGCATCTTTAACTGTTCCAACTACAACATCACCAATATTAGCAGTCTTAACTTTACTACCTCCAAGTACACGAATTACTAGTAATTCACGAGCTCCGGAGTTGTCTGCGACTTTTAATCTACTTTCTTGTTGTAACATAAAATCCTCCTTCTAAAGCATTAAATAATTACTGCTTCTTTTACTATTTCTTTTAAATAGAAATGTTTTGTCTTAGAAATTGGTCTAGTTGATACGATACGTACAACATCTCCAACTTTAGCTTTATTTGTTTCATCATGTACTGCGTATTTTTTAGACTGTTTAACTCTCTTATGATATAAAGGATGAGTTTTATAAGTTTCAACTAAAACAGTAATAGTTTTATTATTTGTTGAACTTACTACTTTTCCTACTAATTCTTTCTTAATAGTCTTTTCCATTATTAACCCTCCTTCTCAACTGTTTCACGTTCTTTTAAAACAGTTTTTAATCTTGCAACAGTGTGTCTTAATTCACGAATTCTAGAAGGCTTTTCAAGATTACCTGTAGCCTGTTGAAAACGTAAATTAAATAATTCTTCTTTTGATTCTTTTAATTTTGCATTAATATCTTCAGTAGATAATTCTCTAATTTCTTTTACCTTCATCTTATTCACCACCCTGTTCTTCTTTCTTTACAAATTTTGTAGTGATAGGTAATTTGTGGCTAGCTAGTCTTAAAGCTTCACGAGCTACTTCTTCAGTTACTCCAGATACTTCAAATAAGATTTTTCCTTCTTTAACAACTGCTACCCATCCTTCAACATTACCTTTACCTTTACCTTGACGAGTACCGATAGGTTTTTTAGTTAGTGGCATATGTGGGAATATATTAATATATACCTTACCACCACGTTTCATATAACGAGTCATAGCAACACGAGCTGCTTCTATTTGGTTAGCTGTAATCCAAGCACCTTCTTTAGCTTGAAGTCCAAAATCTCCAAATGAAAGTTCTCTATTACCACGAGATTTTCCTTCGTGAGGTAATCTATGTACACGACGATATTTAGTTCTAGATGGTATCAACATAATTACTTACCTCCCTCAGATTTTTCAGATTTTTTTGCTTTACCAAGGATTTCTCCTTTATAAATCCAAACCTTTACACCAATCTTACCAAATGTTGTATCAGCTTCAGCTGTAGCATAATCAACATCTGCTCTTAAAGTATGTAGAGGTATTGTTCCTTCAGTATATCCTTCTTTACGAGCCATATCTGCTCCTCCAAGTCTTCCAGATACTGAAGTTTTAATTCCTTTAGCTCCTGCTTTCATAGCATTTCTAATAGCTCTTTTTTGAGCCATACGGAATGAAATTCTGTTAGTTATTTGTCTAGCTATATCATCTGCTACTAATTGAGCATTTAGTTCTGCTTTCTTAATATCTACAATTGAAATTTGAACTTTTTCTCCAGCTAGATCAGACAATGTTTTCTTTAATTTTTCGATTTCTTCTCCACCTTTTCCAATCATTACACCAGGCTTTGAAGTATGAACTATAACTTCACATCTCTTAGCATTTCTTTCGATTTCAATTTTAGCTATTCCTGCATTTGATAAGTTCTTTTCAAAATATTTACGGATTAAAACATCTTTTTGTAAATTTTTTGAGAAATCTTTTTTATTAGCATACCATTTAGCTTCCCAATCTTTATTAATGCCAAGTCTAAGTCCATTAGGATTAACCTTCTGTCCCATACTGTTTCCTCCTTAATTATTTTGTAGCCACTGTAATAACAATGTGACTAGTTCTTCTATCTTTATGTCCTATATGAGAACGTGAATCAAATAAATGACGTTTCATAACAGGACCAGCATCAACTCTTGCTTCTTTAACATATAAAGCATTCACATCAGCTTTATTGTTATTAACAGCATTTGCTATAGCAGAATCTAATACTTTTTTGATTAGTCTTGCTGATTTTTTATTAATATTACTTAATATGGCTTGAGCTTCTGAAACTCGTTTTCCTCTGATTAAGTCAATAGTAATTCTTGTCTTAATAGGAGAAACACGAAGTCCTCTAGCTATTGCTTTTGCTTCCATATTTTCCCTCCTAGTCATTATTTAATTTATTTGTCTTGTCCATGTCCACCAAATTTACGTGTTAAAGCAAACTCACCTAATTTATGTCCAACCATATCTTCAGTTACATAAACTGGTATGAATTCTTTACCATTGTGAACCGCAAATGTATGTCCTATAAAATCAGGATAAATAGTAGAACGACGTGACCATGTTTTTATGACTTCTTTTTTTCCAGTTTTATTTAATTCTTGAACCTTGTTTAATAATCTATCAAAAACATAAGGTCCTTTTTTTAAACTTCTTGCCATGTTTTACTCATCCTTTCCTATTTACTATTACGACGACGTACTATTAAACTATCAGAATGTTTTTTCTTACGTGTCTTATAACCAAGTGCTGGTTTACCCCAAGGTGTAACAGGTGCTTTACGTCCTACTGGAGCACGTCCTTCACCACCACCATGTGGATGGTCATTAGGGTTCATAACAGAACCACGAACTGTTGGACGAATTCCTTTATAACGATTACGTCCAGCTTTACCAACTTTTACAAGTGAAGCATCTTCATTTCCAACTTCACCAACAGTTGCCATACAAGTTCCAAGAACTTTTCTTTGTTCACCACTTGATAAACGAATCATAACATATTTACCTTCACGACCAAGGATTTGTGCAGATGAACCAGCGCTTCTTGCAAGTTCTCCACCTTTTCCAGGACGAAGTTCAATATTATGAATCATAGTACCAACTGGTATATTCATTATTGGTAAACTATTACCAACTACTATATCAACATTTTCTCCTGCTTCAACTTTTGCTCCAACCTTTAATGTTTTAGGTGCAAGAATATATCTCTTTTCACCATCTAAATAATTAATTAAAGCAATATTAGCAGTTCTATTTGGATCGTATTCAATACTTGCTACAACTCCAGGTACGTTAAATTTATTTCTTTTGAAATCAATTATACGATATTTTCTTTTTACTCTACCACCTTGATGACGAGTAGTTATCTTACCTTGATTATTGCGTCCACTGTTTTTCTTTAATATTACAGTTAAACTTTTTTCAGGAGTACTCTTAGTAATTTCTTCATTAACTAATGTACTCATTTTTCTACGACCTGGTGTAGTAGGTTTATAATTTCTTATTGCCATAATCTATTCTCCTTTTAACCAAGTTCAATAGTTTGACCTTCAGCTAATGTAACAATAGCTTTCTTTGAACGGTTAGTTAAACCTGTATAACGGCCAACTCTTCTCTTTTTAGTTTTTTCATTAATTGTAGAAATTTTAACTACTTTTACATTGAATATTTTTTCAATAGCAGTCTTAATTTCAGTTTTATTAGCTTTTGGATCTACTTTAAAAGTATATTGTCCATTTTGCATAGCCATTTGTGATTTTTCAGTTACAACTGGTGCTTTAATTATTTCTAAATACTTTGTATCCATATTATGCTAGCACCTCCTCAATAGCTTTTACTGCATCTTCAGTAATTAATACATTGTTTGTAGCAACTAAATCTAAAACATTAATTTCATCAGCAGTAATTAAAGCAACATTCTTAAGGTTTCTAGATGCTAATATTAAGTTTTCATCTAATTCTTTAACAACGATTAATACTTTTTTATCAGCAATATTTAATGTTTCTAGAACGCTTATCATGTCTTTAGTCTTAGGTGTATCTAAAACTAGTTTTTCAATAACAATTAATTCCTTATCATTAGCTTTTTCAGTTAATGCAGTTCTAAGAGCTAATTGTCTTTCTTTTCTATTTTGTTTTTTACTATAATCTCTAGGTACTGGAGTTCCATATCTTCCTCCACCTACCCATTGTACTGCTCTGATTGAACCTTGACGAGCATGTCCAGTTCCTTTTTGTCTCCATGGTTTTCTTCCACCACCAGAAACTTCAGAACGATTTTTAGTTTTATGAGTTCCTTGTCTTAATGATGCTCTAGCTAAAATAACTGCATCATATAAAACTTTATCATTTGGGGTAATATCAAATATATTTTCATTAAGTTTAAGGTCTTTTACTTTTTCACCTTTAAGATTTAAAAGTTCTACTTTCTTCATCCTTGTTTCCTCCTTTCATCACTATATAATTTAATTTAAATTTTAATTGTTTTTAGAGTGATGATTATTCTGCAGTTTCTTCAGCAACAGTTTCTATTGTATCATTTGCTGTTTCAACTACTTCTTCATTTGCAGCTACTTCAGCTGCTTTTTCTTGTGCATAACTTATTAAATCAGCTTTTTCATTCTTTTTATCAGGATTTTTAACAGCTGTTTTAATAATTACTAAAGACTTTTTAGCACCTGGAACATTACCTTTAACTAAAATACAATTATTTTCCATATCAACTTGAACAATTTCAAGATTTTGAACAGTTCTTGTTACATTACCCATTTGACCTGGAAGTTTTTTACCCTTTAAAACGTGCATAGGTCTCATTGTACCTAATGATCCAACACCTCTGTGGTATTGTGAACCGTGTCCCATAGGACCACGAGATTGGTTGTAACGTTTAATTACACCTTGGAAACCTTTACCTTTACTAGTTCCCGTAACATCAACGATTTCTCCTTCTTCGAAGATATCTGCACTAACTACTTGACCTAATGTATAATCGCTAACGTTTACTCCTCTAATTTCTCTTAAGAAGCGCTTAGGTTCAGTATTAGCTTTGTTTGTATGACCCATTTTTGGTTTATTACTTAAATTTTCACGGATAGTTTCAAATCCAAGTTGAATAGCATCATAACCATCAGTTGCAACTGTTTTAATTTGAGTAACAACATTAGGTTCAACTTCTATTACAGTAACTGGAATTAGTTTTCCTTCTTTAGTAAAAACTTGAGTCATTCCGATTTTTTTACCTAAGATTCCTTTCATTTTTTCCTCCTATTTTTTGTTACATTGTTTTGATTTCGATTTCAACACCACTTGGTAAATCTAAATGAGATAGAGCCTCAATTGTTTCTTTACTTGGGTTTTTGATATCAATCAATCTTTTGTGTGTACGCATTTCAAATTGCTCACGTGAATCCTTATACTTATGTACAGCTCTTAAAATTGTGAATTTTTCAATTTCAGTTGGAAGTGGAACTGGTCCAGAAATTTCTCCACCTGATCTTTTAATAGTTTCAACAATCTTAGTTACAGCATTATCAAGTACTTTATGATCATAAGCTCTCATTCTAATACGTAATTTATTAGTTGACATTAAAAATCCTCCCTTCGCCTATATCTTAGTATAGACTTGCTCCGTGTAAATAACCCGATACTTCAAATACAACAGCACCTGGTGTATCGACAACCTTACACATCTAAGCAGTCACACAGTTTTAATTTTAGCACAGTTTATAAGGTTTTGCAACATATTTTTACAAAAAAATTTATTTTAATTATAAATATAAAATAATAATTAACCAAAAAAAATAAAAATCATCCATTTATTAGATGATTTAATATTTATATAGAAGATATTATTACAATTTTCTATCAAGATTTTCACTTTATTATATATTAATTCGATTTCTTATTTCTATTCATCTTACCTATCACTTTAATAGAAGCAGGCATAACACTAGCACCACCATATTTCTTATTAATATTATCAGCTATTTCTTCTATTTTACCAGTCTTTTTTTCCTTTACTTCATTAAAGATGGAAACTTGTTCAACTCTATTATTACAAAAATCAGCAAGTCTTACTCCTATATTTCTTATAGCATCATCCTTCCAGCTTTCATCTAATATTTGTATAACAACCTTATAAATATCAGTTGTTGAATTAGCAGGAACAGATAACTTCATTTGATGCTGGTAAGATTGGAATAAACTATTCTTGTAGGTAACCGCAACAGTCTTAGCAAATTGTTCCTGTTCTCTTAAAGCTCTAGAAACCTCATCAGTTTGTCTAAATAATATTTCTTTTATCTTTTCCTTATCACTTACATCATAAGGAAGAGTCTCAGATACACTTATACTATCACTTTTAGAGCTTCTGGGTTCAACTTTACTATAATCAATTCCATTTGCAGAATTTATCAAAAAAACAGCCTGATTCTTAAAATACTTTCGTAAATAATTTTCTTTGCAAACAGCAAGATCCCCTATCTTACTAATACCAAGTTCTCTCAATTTCTTACTAGAACTCTTACCAACCATAAAAAGATCCTCTATAGGAAGTCCCCACATCTTATCCTTTATTTCATTGTTATACAAAGTGTGTACTTTATCTGGTTTTTCAAAATCAGAAGCCATTTTAGCACATAATTTATTATTACCAATACCAACATTAACAGTAAAGCCAAATTCATCCCTAATATGATTTTTAATTTCATATGCAAGTTTAATATAATCCTTATATATTAAATTTGTACCAGTTAAATCTAAAAAACACTCATCAACAGAATATCTTTCTATTATAGGAGTAAAAGTAGATAAATACTTATACATTAAGTTTGATTCCTTATAATACCATCTAAAATCTGGCGGGAATATTTTCAAATTAGGACATTTTTTACGAGCACTATACAGAGTTTCAGCGGTTACTATTCCAAACTTTTTAGCAATAGGACTTTTAGCAAGTACAATACCATGTCTATCTTTTTCATTACCACCAATTACAGAAGGAATCTTTCTTATATCTAATTTTTCACCCTCATTTAGCATTTTAACAGCAGTCCACGACAAAAAAGCATTATTAACATCCACATGAAATATTATTCTTTCTCCCATAATACTATCACCATTTAAATTATAGAACATATATTCTATATATTCAAGTAAAAAAAATTGCCAAAGGCAATTTATATTTTTAAATCATTTAAACAAAAAATTGCATATATAGGTAAATACCTAACATCCTTCTTTGTTAAAAAATTATTTTCAGTTACTCTATATGCTTCTAAAACAGTATATTTTTTCATAAATACAGATAACGATTTTGCTTTAGAATTAGATATTGTAGCAAGCTCAATTGGTATAATTTTTCCTAATCTATTTTGAATAACAAAATCAACTTCTGCCTTTCCATCAGATTGATAATAGTACAAAGAATAATTAGCCTCAGCTAATGTTTTAGCAATATGATTCTCATATAAAACTTTTTTAATTTTTTCATCCATCAATATATCTTTTTTCTTTAAATGAAATAACGAAAATAATAAACCATCATCATTTAAATATAATTTAAAACTATCAACATCCTTACAACTACTTAAAGGTGATTTAACATCTGTAATTTTATAACTTCTATAAACCAATTGATTTGATATCAAATTTTCAATTGAATTATCAAATTCTTTTTTTCTTCTTCCAAATCCTAAAAGACCATATTGGAATTTTTTATTATCCTTTTTTAATTGATAAGGAATTGAATTAAATACAGTATTGCTTCTTTCTATATCTATTAAATTATCATTCTTAATAAACTCTGATCTATAAACATCTATTATCTTTTGCTTTAAAGCATCTATTCTGGCCTCACTCATACCACTAAGAGAAGCATATATAACTTCAGGAAGTCCACCAGTACACAAATATTCAGTAAACAAATCAAGTGCAAGTCTATGGAAAGGAAGAGTTTTTCTCTTTTCAAAGCATTCCCTAATAGAATTAGCTAAATCAATTTCATTTCTAGCCCATAAATACTCTTCGAAGTCAAAACCGTACATACTTTTAAATTGTAGTTCTTCCGATTTATACTTATTTAAATTATCTTTTCTAGAAGTAATCATAATAATATTATATTTGCTATGTTCACTTCCAAACATTCTAAAAGCCCTAACTACATCTACATCCTCAATATTATCAAAAACAATTAAAGTATCTTCTCTTAAAATGGTTTCCCCAGAAATAAGTGACAAAGATAAAATAATTTTATCAGTTGATTTTTCTTTTTTTAATAAATCATTTAATTCAGTATTATTATTTAAATTAAAATAAACAACATTTTTATATTCCTTATCTCCAAACTCCAAAACAGAAAATGTTTTACCAATTTGACGAGGTCCATAAAGAAGTAAAGGCTTTCTAACTAAATCATTTTTCCATTTATGTAAATAAGCACTTATTTTTCGTTCCATATTTTGCACTCCCCTAACATATTTTATAAATTAAGTATAATTTTATTTTAAAAATAAGTCAATATAATAAATAAAAACAAGATACAAAAAGTATCTTATTAAACAGCTGAAATTTTTTGATTAAATTCTAATTTTAATTTATCTGCTATAGTAACTATGAATTCTGAATTAGTTGGCTTTGCTTTATCAACATCTACACTGAAGCCAAATATTTCTTCCATTAAATCTAAATTTCCCCTATTCCAACTAACCTCTATAGCATGTCTAATAGCTCTTTCAACTCTAGACACGGTAGTAACATACTTCTTTGCAATGTCAGGATATAATTCTTTAGTTATTCCGCCAATCATACCAGGATTATCATAAATCATAACAATTCCATCCCTAATATATTGATACCCCTTAATATGTGAAGGAACACCTAAATCATGTAGAATTTTAGTTATAGATCTCTCTAAGTTATTATGATATAAATCAATAACTTTATTACCAAACTTTGAAGGATTAGAAACTTCAGAAATTATTTTTTCTAATTCTACAAGCTCAAAAGGTTTTAAAATAAAATAACTTATACCAAGTTCAGATACTTTTCTAATCATATCTGGATTATTATAAGAAGTAAGTACAATTACTTTCTTATCGATAGCTTTACTCTTCATTTTTTCTAAAACACCTCTTCCATCAAGTTTAGGCATTATAAGATCCAAAAGAATTAAATCATACTCATCTTTTCTCTTATCAATAAGATTAAAACCATCTTCTCCATTATGTGCATCAAGCACAATTTCTATACTACTATTACTACTAAAATACTCCTTAACCATATTTACTAACTCTATATTATCATCTATCATTAGTACGCGAGTTTTTGACATTTTATCTCCTTTCATATACTACTACGCTTTTTTATTATATAACAAATTTCTATCTTTTTATAGAGTTAAAATTAGCAACTTTTGTCGAAAAGTAAAAAAATGTAAATAATTCTAAATATAATTTTTAAAATTATCCACATCATTTCCAAATCTACCAATCAAAAGTCCATCCAATTTATCAATTTTAGAAATAGTATTAAAATTATATGAGTTTATACCACCACCATATAAAACTTTATTATTTGGATATTCATCTTTAATTGAATTAATTAAATATTCTATCTCTTCATAATCTAAATCAAAATTCTTATTAACAGCCCAATAAGGTTCATAAGCTAAATATAATTTGTCTAAATAACTAGGTTCAACATCCGCAAGAAAAAAGTCCAATTTTTTCTTAATGCTTTTTTCCTTATCTAAAAGAGATAACTCCTTATCATCATCACTAACACATAAAATAGGTATAATTTCATTTCTTAATAAGTCTAACATTTTATTTTTTGCTGCAATCTTATCATCACAAAAATCAGAATGCCCAACAATACAATACTTAACATTTAAAGCCTTTAACTGCTCAGCAGTTATACTACCAGTAATAGCTTTTTCTCTTTTATTAGATATTTTTTGAGCACCAAGCTCATAATTAGAATCATTTATGCACATCGACAAATAACAGATACTAGGACATAAAATAATACTTGAATTACTCTTTAATTCCTTTAATTTGTTTCTATATAAAACAAAATCATCATATATAAAATTATTTTTATTATTCAAAACTATTATCAAAACAATCACCTTTTCAAATATTAAATACAAATCACAGAATTCTCTTGAGATAAAGAAAAATCTTCTTTTTCTTTAATAAGTGGAATACACTCATCTTCATTAAACTCATCATACAATGGTATAAATTCATCGCTTATTAATAAACTAATAAGATTCTTAGATTTTGAATTGACCAAAACCATAAATTGCTCCATTCCTAAATTATTAAAAGAATAACTACATAACCCCTGCACAATTTCATAATTTTTCTCATCAATATATGCTTTAAACTTTTTTAAATCAGTTTCATATTCAGCAACACAAACATTACTAATCCCATCACTATCACAATTACAATAAATACCCCTAAATACAGGAAAAACAAGTTTTTCTAATTCATATTTTTCTTTATTAAAATTCTTAATACAATCAAGAGCATACTCAGAATAAGTAGTACCATTTTTTTCATCATATTCTTTTAACATTGCTAAATTCTTTGAATTAAATGGATTTATTTCAATTACTTCTTTATAATCTCTAGAAATATTTTTAGTAACTATAACATGATGTGACATAGAAAACCTCCTATTTATTTATCTAAAACTCTTAAACCTGGTAAAGTCTTACCCTCCAAATACTCAAGAGTAGCTCCTCCACCTGTAGATACATGATATATTTTTTTCTTTAACTCATTATTATCAGAAACGGCTGCCGCTGTATCACCACCACCAATAATAGTTTTACTATCACTTATGGCTAAAAAGCTTAAAATATCCATAGTAGATTGTCTGTACCTAGGTATTTCGTATAAACCCAATGGTCCATTCCAAACAACAGTCTTTGCTGTTTTTAGTATATCTTTAAATAATGAAACAGTAGAAGAACCAATATCATAACCTATATCATCATCATCAATTTCTTCTACTCTCTTTTCAATTGCTAGAGTTGAATCATTAGGTATTTTACTAGTTATCACATCCAAAGGTAAAATTATTTTATCAGAATACTTTTCAAGAATTTCTTTGCAATAATTAATTCTTTCTTCATCTAACAAAGATTTACCTATATTATAACCTTTAGCCTTTAAAAATGTAAAAGCCATTGCACCACCTATAAGTATATAATCTGCTTTAGTAACCAAATTATCAATAACACCAATTTTATCAGACACTTTTGCTCCACCTAAAATAACAGCATACTTTCTTTCAGGATTATCTAATATTTTTAAGGCATTAATCTCCTTTTCAACTAAAAATCCAACTCCACACTCCAAAAATGATGCAATACCAACATTAGAAGCATGAGCTCTATGAATAGTCCCAAAAGCATCATTTATAAACACATCAGCAAGTGAGGCCCAATATTTAGCAAGTTCGCTATCATTACTGCTTTCCTTCTTATCATCCAAATCTTCATATCTTGTATTTTGAAGAAGAATAACATCACCATTTTTCATTCTTCTAACAGCTTCCTCAACTTGTTCACCACGGGTATATGGAACAAACACAACATTTCTATTAAGAAGTTCAGATAATCTTTTAGACACAGGTTCTAAATTATTTTTCAACAAATCTTCCTTTTCCTTTATTCTTCCTAAATGAGATAATAATATTACCTTAGCATTCTTTGATAAAACATAATTAATAGTTTCTAAACTTGCCACTATCCTATTATCATCTACTATAACTCCATCTTTTATAGGAACATTAAAATCACACCTAATAATTACTTTCTTATTATCTATATCTATATCTTTAACAGTCTTTATCACAAAAATCACCCTTACATATATAATATATCAAAAACAAAAAGAAGTCTAAATATTTTTAAACTTCCTAATAATTATTTATGAATTTCCATTAAATACTTAGCAGTTCTAACCATTTGAGAAGAATATCCCATTTCATTATCATACCAAGCAACAACTTTTACAAGCTGTTTTCCATTAACTTCACTTATACTAGTTAATAAAGAATCAACAACTCCTCCATAAAGACTTCCAATAATATCACTAGATACAATTGGATCCTCTGTATATCCTAATGTTTCATTAGAATTTTTCTTTAATACATTATTTATCTCTTCAACTGCAGTATTTCTTTTCAATTCTAAAACCAAATCAACTACAGAGCCAGTAGATACTGGAACTCTCATTGCAGCTCCTTGTAATCTACCATTCAAACTAGGAATAACTTTACCTATAGCACTAGCTGCACCAGTTGATGCAGGTACTATATTACTTGCAGCACTTCTACCTCTTCTAGCATTAATTCCTTTTGGATGACTTACATCAAGTGTTACTTGATCATTAGTATACGCATGAACAGTAGTCATATAACCATTTTCAATTCCAAATTCTTTTTCAATTACATTTAAAACTGGAGCCAAGCAATTTGTAGTACAACTAGCAGCAGAAATAACCTGCTCAGTACCATCTAATATATCATTATTTACATTATAAACAATCGTTTTTAAATCACCCTTAGCTGGAGCAGAAATAATCACTTTTTTAGCACCTGCACTAATATGAGCCATTGCACTATCCTTATCTGTAAAATGACCAGTACATTCAAAAACAACATCTATTCCTAATTCTCCCCATGGAAGTTTTGAAGGATCTTTTTCAGAATATACTCTAATTTTTCTCCCACCAACTATTATATTTTCAGAATCATTACTTATTTCATTAACTCTATAATTTCTATGATTAGAATCATATTTTAATAAATATGCTAATTGTTCAGCATCAGTTAAATCATTTACCGCAACAACTTCTAATTCAGAATCTTCTTCCATAAGTCTAAAAACAAGTCTTCCTATTCTACCAAAACCATTTATGGCAACCTTAATCATTTAATCATCTCCTAATTAAATAATACAATAAAAATTTTCTTAATTCTATAAATTTGACAAAATAAAATATTAGTTGACAAAAAAAAGCAGTTAAACTGAAATGCACCCCATAGGGTAGACAATAAAAAAGCATTTTATACTTAAATGTGATAGAATACACTTCCGAAAGGAGGTGTTTTTCTATGGCTTCAAAAGGTCAAAAATTCAAAAAGTATTCTAATAACTTAAAAGAAGAAA
>JAGAWU010000021.1 GCA_017941235.1 Bacilli bacterium
AATTTGACTTAAATTAGCTTAAATTCTACCACAAATTTTAATTTTTTTCAATTTAAAGCATAGAAAAATTCCAATATTACGGGAATTTACATATTAAATATTTATTTTCATCATATCGTGACTTTAACTCTTAATTTAACGTTAAATAGTTTGTAGTGGTAAGCTTAAAGTCACGAAATCGAGTTTATGGAAGTTAGTTCTTAATTTTTTAGAAAAAAGAAAAAATAGAAGTTTCCTTCTATTTTAAATCTTCAATATACTTTCTTAATTGTTTAGAGTCATGATCTAAAATAATCTTTAACTGATTATCTATTTCTACTATTCCTTTAGCTCCTAATTTTTGAATTCCTTCTTTATTTGCTTTTGATATATCTTTTAAAGTTACTTTAAATCTTGAAAGTTCTACTTCTGTTTTTATTATATTATCTTTTCCTCCAAGATACTCTACTAATTTATTTAAATCTATATTTGCATCTTTTTTATTTGCTTTTAATACTGCTAATAAAATGATTAGAAGTACTACTATTATTATTACATATTCCATTATTTATTTCCTTTCTATTTCCAAATATATTATATATTACTTTTACAAAGTTGTAAATATTTCATTTTTACGGAATATATTTTATTAGGTTCAATACCTACACAAAAATATTTGGTATTCATAATCTATTATAGAAAGAAAGTAAGAGGTGGAAAATATGGTAAATAATGATAGTTGCTGTTTTGCGAAGATACTTAAGACAATACAAATTCTTCAGAATAAAACTGATAATTCTATTTGCTGTGATGAAGGTTGTGACAGACCTTTCTTAGGTCCTACTACTAGTCTTATTTGTTATAATACTAGACCTGTACAATTTTATACTAGGAACGGTGAACTTTTTGAAGTAACTTATACTAGTGGTGGTGAGACACTTACAACTAATACGTTTAGAGTTGAAAGAGTCAATGATTGTTGCTGTAAATGTAGACTATTGAGTGTAGATGATGCTGGTAATATTACTTCAACTAATAATTTTATTACAATAAATTTAAAATGTATGTGTGTTCTTAAGTGTTTACCTGATATTGCACTAGAATTCATATAGAAAGGAGCTATAATATGTGTGAAGATAACAACTTAAATACTAGTAATTGTTCATGTTTAACAGAACTATTTACTAATATAATTAAACTTCAAAGAAAAGATAGAATTCTTTGTGAAGAATCTGGTTGTGATAGACCTTTTTTAGGACCAGTTAATACATTACTTTGTTATAATACTAGACCTATTAGTTTATATAATTGTCAAACTGGAGATTTATGGAGTATAGATTATACTTTTAATGGTACTGCTGGTGATTCTACTGTATTTAGAGCTGAAAGTGTTGATGATTGTTGTTTAACTTGTAGAATATTAATAGATAATGGTGAGAATAGTTATACTGTTACAAATGATTTTTTTACTATCAATTTAAATTGTGTAAGTGCTTGTGTCTGTCATCCAGATGTATACTTAGATATTTGTTAAAAAAAAACTTCAAATTGAAGCTTTTTTTATGGTATTAATTATAGTAATTCTATATCATTATCTTTTTTTGTTTCTTCTTTGATAACTACTTTTTCTTTTTTATCTTCTTTTTCAGGTGCTTTTTGACTTTTTTCTTCTTGCTTATCTATTTTTTCTTTTATTTCTTCTAGTGTTTTTACATTTTCATCTTTGTTTTCTACTGATTCATTATTTACATTATCTTTATTTTTCTTATATGGAGAAACTTTGAATGATTTCATATTATTTAGTTTAATTATTGTTGTTCTTTCAATATCTTCAAGTAAACTTGCATCTATATCGTTATGTTTTTCATACTCATTAATTATTAATTCAAGTGGTGATGTTACATTTTCATTTTGCTTTAATATATATATACATGCTTCACTATTATCAAGTAGTACAAATGAGCAAGAATCTTCACCTTCTATCATGTAATAAATAGGTTTTCTTATTTCTATTTGTGCATCTACTAAATCATCCATATTAGTTACTTTTATAATATTTTTTCCTTTTAAATCAGGAAAATTATGACTTTCAACAAGAATAGCATCGTAATTATTTAATACTTTTTTTAATGTACTATTATATATTGCTTCTTCATTTCTTGTATTAAATATATATGTTATTAATGTTATAACTAGTATTAATCCTACTGCTGCTGCTATTAATGCATATGTTTGTAATTCATTTTTATATAAGTATAATCCTATAATTATTGAAGCTATTAAAGCTACTGTTAAAATTACTATTTTTATTGTCCTTTTCATTCTATCTCTCTCCATTCAAAAATTCAGTTAAGTAAATAGTTGGTTTTGCTATATATGGTATTTTAAATTCTACAACTCCATAAATATTCTTTGATGTTAAGTTTATGTTATCAATAGAATTATTAGCATCACCTTTAGTTCTATAGTATGTTACACCATCTATTTTTTCTATTTTAACTAGTCTATGAACTATTGTTTTATCTCTCATTTTAAATGCTATTATTTGTCCTTTTTTCAAATTCACTGTTCCATTCTTTTTATCTTTAGATGGGATTTTATGAATTATTACTGCATCACCTTTTAATATTTTAGGTGTCATTGATTCTGATCCTATACCTATCATATAGTAAGGGAAGAATCCTGAAATCAGACATATAAGTACTACCATAAATGCAATAAATGGTATATCAATCAACTTAAATGTTTCTGTTCCATAAGTTCTTTCTACTCCATTGTTATATTCATTTAGTGTTCTTGATGCATATAAGTAGATTAGAAATGGTAATCCAATACCAAGCATTGAATTAAGATAATCACCTAAATCGGGGATAATAGGCATTACAAATATGTATATATCCATTACTAATCTATATATTAATCCAGGTATATATCCAATATGGTAAACTAAATAGCTTATAACTATGTTTTTAGATATTATTGGTAAAGCAGTTGCTGTTATCATTCTAAATAATCCTGCATAATCTGTTAAAGGTACACGTTGAAGTGTAGTTACTAGTTCAAATATAGTAATTATTATTGTTGCAAATACTACTACACTTTTTTTATCTTTGTTTGCCCTAATTACTGTATATCTAAATAACTCACATGCTATTATTATAATTATTTGGCACAATGTATTGCTAATTATTGCTTGAATTGTTCTGGAATATGAATTGGATAAGAATCCAACAAATAATCCTACTCCATATGATAATACAAAGAATAGTATTATCATTACTATAGTTACATTTGTTATATATTGTTTTATTTTTGTATTCTTATTTTTTTGAAATCCAAGAAATTTTATAGCTAGAAAGGTTAACAATATAATAAATGTAGCTGATATTGCTTCTGAAAACTCTAATATATTTTTATAGATAAATATTCTATAAAAAATTGAATATACTAGAAGAAGCAATAATAATATTACATTTTTTGCATCTCTTTTACTCATATTTTACTCCATTTTATTCTTTTATATTTACTTATCTCTTATATATATTAATACAATTTGTATTAGTATATATAACAAATAAGTGATTACCCTATATGAGAGTAATCATTTATTTGATTATTAATTACTTGCTTTATCTTGTATAAAGTTCATTGAGAAAGTTAAGTCTAATTTAATATCTTTTTTAGGTAAGTCATCATTTGTATTAACTTTATCTTTATCATAATAAACTCTAACTTTAACAGGTCTAGCAACTCTAGTAGCTGGTGATACTGGTGCTGCTAATTTATCATCTACAGCTGGTAATCTTTTTGGAGTTGTATCATCCCAAACAACTTCATAAGTGAAATAATTACTCCATCCAGTTTTTCCATTTCCTGAATTTTCAGGAATTTCATCTCCTTCAGTATCATCATTTAATTCATGTGCTACTATGTCTAATTGTACAGCATTTTCTCCACCAATAATTGCATCTAGTGTTCCGTCATTTACAACGTTTGCTGTGAATTCATAGAAATCTCCAGGTTCTGCTAAATTTACAGAAAATTCAATTTCAGTATTATTTGTTCCTGCTTTGATTTGTGCTGGTGTTGTTACGTTTGCTCCAGTAACACTTCCTTCTGTTACCTCAATATCATTTGCTTCTGTTCCAAAGTGAACACTCCATTTAGCACTTTTAATTGTTGAAGTACCATTGATTTTTAGTGTTGCTGATAATGCTGCATATCCAACACTGATTCCTAAAATTAATACTAAAATTAGGTAAACTGTTTTTTTAGAGTTTTTCTTATTATTTTTACTCATACTTATTCTCCTTTTTCTTTTTTATTACAAATATAATAGGATACCCCTATCTTATTTATAATTTAACTATAATATATATAATCTTTTTTTTCAATGTTTTTTTATTTTATTTTAAAAAATGTTGTAAACTTAACACTCCTATTATTTTATTATTTACATTTATATTATTTTCATACAAAAAAAGTATAAATCATTTTGACTTATACTTATTTTATGAACATACTATCTCCAAATGAGAAAAATCTATATTTTTCTTCTACTGCAATTTTATATGCATTTAATATATTTTCTCTTCCAGCAAGTGCCGAAACTAACATTACTAATGTTGATTTAGGTAAATGGAAATTTGTGATTAAGCAATCAATCCCTTTAAATTCATATCCTGGATAAATAAATATTTTAGTAAACCCACTTTTTGCTGCAAACTTTCCATTATTATCTTTTGCTATTGTTTCTAGTGTTCTTGTTGATGTTGTTCCGACTGCTATAATTCGTTTTCCATTTTCTTTAGTTTTATTTAAAATATTTGCTGTTTCTTGTGACATCGTGTAAAACTCTGAATGCATTTCATGATTTTCTATTTTTTCTACATTTACTGGTCTAAATGTACCAAGTCCAACGTGAAGTGTTACATAGCAAATGTTTATATTTTTATTTTTAATTTTTTCTAATAATTCTTTTGTAAAGTGTAGTCCTGCTGTTGGAGCTGCTGCACTTCCTGTTTCTTTTGCATATACAGTTTGATATCTAGATTGGTCGTCTAGCTTTTCATGTATATATGGTGGTAGTGGCATTGTTCCAAGTTCATCTAATATTTCATAGAATATTCCATCATATATCATTTCAAAATGTCTAATTCCTTCATCAAATTCTTCAAGACATCTCATTTTTAGTTTTCCATCACCAAAAGTTACTATAGTTCCTTTTTTTACTCTTCTTGCCGGTTTTGTTAAGCATTCCCAAATATCATTTTCAATATTTTTTAAAAGTAATACTTCTATTACTGCTCCCGTTTCTTCTTTTGTTCCAATTAATCTTGCAGGTAGTACTTTAGTATCGTTAAGTACTAAAGTATCTCCTTCTTCTAAATAATCAATAATATCTGTAAAATGTTTATGCTCAATTTCTCCTGTTTTTCTATCAAGTACTAGAAGTCTTGATGAATCTCTTTTTTTTAAGGGAGTTTGTGCTATTAACTCTTCTGGTAAGTAATAATCAAAATCATCTGTTTTCATTTCTCTTCACATCTTTCATATAGTCTATATGTAGAACTTCATATGCGAGTGGTGTTGCCATTCTTCCACGTGGAGTTCTTTTTAAAAGTCCTGTTTGTAGTAAATAAGGTTCATACACATCTTCAATTGTGGTTACCTCTTCTCCTATTGCACTTGCTACTGCCTCTATACCTACAGGTCCTCCATTAAATTTATTTATTATTGCAAGTAGTAATTCATGGTCTGTTTCATCTAAACCTTTTTCGTCTACTTTTAATCTTTTTAATGCTTTATTTATAACTTCTTCATCTATGCATTCTTTTCCTTCTACTATCGCAAAGTCTCTAACTCTTTTAAATAGTCTGTTTGCTATTCTTGGTGTTCCTCTACTCCTTGATGCAAGGGAAACTGCTGCTTTATCCTCTATGTCTATACCAAGTACTCTTGAAGTCCTTTTTACTATTTCTGTTAATTCTTCAATTGTATAGTATTGAAGTTTTGAAATAATACCAAATCTATCTCTTAAAGGGGCTGACAAGTCTCCTGCTCTAGTTGTTGCACCAACTAATGTAAATGGTGGAAGATCTATTTTTATATTTCTAGTATTACCTTCGGAACCTACTATTATATCAAGTGTAAAATCTTCCATTGCTGGATATAGTATTTCTTCAATATATCGTGGCATTCTATGTATTTCATCTATGAATAATACATCACCTTTTTCTAAGGTTGAAAGTACTGCAGCTAAATCACCAGACTTTTCTATACTTGGTCCACTTGCTGTTTTTAAATTAGTTCCAAGTTCATTAGCTATTATATAAGCAAGTGTTGTTTTACCAAGTCCTGGAGGTCCATATAAAAGAACATGGTCAAGTGCTTCATTTCTCATTTTAGCTGCTTCTACAAATACTTTTATATTTTCTTTTACATCTTTTTGGCCAATATATTCTTCTATAGATTCTGGTCTTATACTATTATCTATTATTCCATCATCAAATAATTCTCTAGTTGTAATTATTCTTTCATCCATGGTATACCTCCTACTTTAGTAAAAGTTTTAATGCTTCTTTTATTTTATCCTCTATTGATAGACTACTATCAATTTTATTTTCTATACCTTTTATTTCTTTATCCTTATATCCTAGTGCAATTAAAGCATCGTGTAATTCTGTACTTGTATAACTTATTTCATTATTATCAAATAATGTATGAACACTACCTATTTTTCCTTTTAAATCAAGTATCATTTGTCTTGCTAATTTTTCTCCTATTTTAGGAAATTTCTTTAAGTATGCAATGTTTTCACTTTCTATTGCTTCTATTATTCCATTTATTGATCCAGTTGCAAGTATAGGAAGTGCCATTTTACATCCTAATCCTTTTACATTTATAAGTTTTAAAAATAACGCTTTTTCATCTTTTGTTTTAAAACCAAATAGATTTTGTTCATCTTCTTTTACTTGATGATACAAATAAACAATACAATCTTTGTTATATTCAAAACTATAAGGATTTGCTACATTTATAAAATAACCTATTCCTCCCACTTCAAGTACTATTCCTAATGGCGTTATATCAGTTATTTTACCTTTCATATAATCGTACATATAAAATCACTCCCTTATAATTATAACAATATTTAGTTATTTTGCAAAACCATTATAATTATAATATTCATACGTTTGTTTGTCAATAAACTTTAAAAAAAGAAAATTAGTATTAATCTTCTTTTAAATTATAATAAACATCTTGAACATCATCAAGTTCTTCTAATGCTTCTATTAGAGCATGTACTTTTTCTATAGCTTCTTCATCATTAAGTTCTACTGTATTATTTGGTGTAAATGTTACTTCACTAGTTAAGAATTCTTTTACTCCTGCGTTTTCTAACGCTTCTTTTACACTTACAAAGTTTTCTGGTGAAGTTGTTATAACATAAGCTTCTTCTTCAGTCTCAAAATCATCTGCTCCTGCATCAAGTGAAGTCATCATCATTTCTTCTTCATCGTATTCACTAGGTATAGAAATAATTCCTTTTCTTTCAAACATATAGCTTACACTACCTGCTGTTCCTAAGTTTCCACCACGTTTTGTAAATTTACTACGAACATCTCCTGCAGTTCTATTTCTATTATCTGTTAAACAATCAACTATTACAGCAACACCATTTGGACCATATCCTTCATATCTTATTGATTCATAATTTTCTCCTTCTGCTGCTCCTTTTGCTTTTTGGATTGCTTTTTCAATATTATCTTTTGGCATATTAGCACTTCTTGCTTTTTCTATTACCATTCTTAATGAAGCATTACTTGAAGGATCTGGAGTTCCTTGTTTTGCTGCTACATATATTTCTTTAGCTAATTTTTGGAATACTTTTCCACGTGCTGCGTCTAATTCACCTTTCTTACGGTGTATAGTTGCCCATTTTGAATGTCCACTCATAAATAATCCTCCTCTTTTTCTCTATTATTTTAACACGAATAGTCTATATAAGCTAGTTATTTTTTTAAATTTATGATACTATTTTATTGGTGATTGTATGTACTTAAAAATTAATAATTCTAAGATTCCTATAGAAATTAAAACATCTTTTATTGATAGAGTTAAAAGTTTTAGATTTAAAATTAGTGACCTTGAATATGCTTTATGCTTTCCTAAGAAGCGAAGAATTAATACATATTTTTATTGTCAAAGATTCGATATTATTATGACTGACAAAAATAATGTCATACTAAATATATTTGAAAATACTCATACAGAGTCAAGATATAGAGGAAAGAGAAAAGTTTATTTTACATATGTTTTTCCTATAGGTGTTTCTGATTATTATAATATTGGTGATACTTTAGATGTAGTTTTAACTAAAAAGGATAAAGAATTATTAGAAAAAATAAAATAACAGGTTTACTGTTATTTTATTTTGCTCCTTTATATATTAAAGTTTTTTCTATTACCATTTTAATATTTTGTTCATTAAAAGGTTTATTTAACATGTCTACTATTGGATATTCAAAGGCTTTATCTATTGTATCTTTAGTTGAGTCTCCTGAAATTACTGAAACTGGCATTTTTTGAAGTAAATCATTTTCTTTCATAAATTCTAGTACACCGAATCCATCAAGTACTGGCATATTTAAATCTAGAAGAATTGCTTCTATCATGTCATTATCCTTATTATTTTTAATTATTTCTATCGCTTCTTCTCCGTTTTCAGCTGATCCTACATTATATTCATCACTAAATATTCTTTTTACAAAATTTCTTATAATATTTGAATCATCTACTACTAATATAGTTTTTGTTGTATAAAGTTTTTCATTTGGAAGTATTTCTTCTTTTTTATCTTCATCTTGACCTTCAATATATTCTTTTAAAAGAACTATTACTCTATTTGCTTCATTTACTAACTCAATGAAGTTTGATTTAACATAAGCCATATCTTTTTCTTTTGATTTCATCTCATGATTTAATGCTAAATCTGATAGTTTATTGAAACCATAATATTTTGAATCACTTTTTAAAGAATGAACACATATGCTATAATTAGCAAGATCTTCAGTCTGTATAAATTTAACTAGTTTTTCTACATTATCATGCACACTAACTAGATAGTCTCTAACATTTTCATTGTATGATTCTGTATCTCCAAAAAATTCTAGACTTTTATCTATATCCACACCATTTTCTTTTAAAAATTCAATATTCTTCATGTATAACACCTCTACTTTAAAATGATTATATCATATTTTTTTAAATTGTTATACTATTTTCTATAATCAAAATAGAAATCTAAAATTCTAACTTGATCTCCTTCTTTTGCACCTAGTTCTTCTAACTTATCATCAATACCCATTTTAGTTAATTTTCTTGCAAATCTATAAACTGCTTCATCTGATGAGAATTTAGTCATCTTAAATAATTTTTCTACTTCATCACCATGAATTACCCAAACATCATCTTCTCTTGTAATTGTATATTTTTCTTCTTTTTTGAATTTATATAGAACATGACTTTCTATTTTATCATCATCATATAGTTCTTCTTCTGGTAATTCTTTTAATACTTTTCCTAAGTAGTTCACAACATCTCTTAATCCTTCTCCTGTTGCTCCACTAACTTCAAATATTTCTTTATCTTTAACTTTCTTTTTGAACTCTTCGAGTTTTTCTTTACTTCCTTCTAAATCCATTTTATTCGCTATAATAATCATTGGTTTTTTTAGTAATTTTGGATTAAAATCTTCTAGTTCTTTATTTATAAGTTCATAATCCTCATATGGATTTCTTTCTTCAACTGCTGCCATATCTATTACATGTGCTATTACTTTGGTTCTCTCAATATGCCTTAAAAATTTATCGCCTAATCCTTCTCCATGACTAGCTCCTTCTATAAGTCCAGGAAGGTCTGCAACTACATAGCTATATCCATCATCTGTTTTTGTAACTCCTAGATTTGGTACTAGAGTTGTAAAATGATATGCAGCTATTTTAGGTTTTGATCTTGATATAGATGAAATTATTGTACTTTTTCCTACACTTGGAAGTCCAACAAGTCCTACATCCGCAAGCATTTTTACTTCTACTTTTAAATTTCTTTCTTCACCTGGTTCACCATTTTCACAAAAATCTGGTGCTGTATTGGTTTGAGTTTTAAATGCTGTATTTCCTCTTCCTCCACGTCCACCTTTTGCTACTATGAATTTATCATCTTTTCTTTTTAAATCACATATTATTAAGCCTGTATCTAAATCTGTTACTACTGTTCCTTGTGGTACTTTTACTATTATATCGCTACTAGATGCACCGTGCTGATTTTTTCCTCTTCCATTTTCTCCTTTTTTACCTTTGATTTGCTTTTGATAACGTAAATCAAGAAGTGTATGAAGACCTTCATCAACCTCAAAAACTATATCTGAACCTTTACCACCATTTCCTCCAAATGGTCCTCCCATTTCAACATATTTTTCGCGTCTAAATGCTTTACAACCGTCTCCTCCAGCTCCAGCTATAACCTTAAGTATTACCTCATCTACAAACATGTTAAGACCTCCTTTTTAACTAGATGTATTATAGCATTTATTTACTTTTTAGTAAACAAAAAGAGAAATGATTTACATTTCCCTTACTATATATTTATATTTTAATTAATCTTCTACTGGATAACAAGAAGCTTGTGTTTTTCTTCCAATACGTTCAAATTTAACTATTCCATCTACAGTAGTAAATAGTGTATCATCTTTACCACGTCTTACATTTGTGCCTGGGAATATTTTTGTTCCTCTTTGACGGTAAAGGATAGATCCAGCAGTAACAAATTGTCCATCTCCAGCTTTAGCACCTAATCTACGACCAGCTGAATCACGACCATTTGAAGTTGATCCTTGCCCTTTATGGTGAGCAAATAATTGGATATTTAACTTTAATAATTTCACCTTTAGTTCCTCCTTACTTTACTTGAATATTGTCTTTATAATTTTTTTCTAACTCTTTTAGTAAACTTATCATATTCTTAATTAGTACTTGTGTTGTTTCATCATCACTAAGTATTTTAATTTTCATTCCTTGTTTACTAATCATGTAACTTAGACTACCTTTTTTTAGTGAAAGTATCCCGTTTACAGTAGTAGTTACTATACTACTTGCTGCACTACATACTATATCTTTTCCATAATCATCATACATAGCATGCCCTAGTATTTTTACTTCAGTATACTTTCCTTTTTCTTTTACTGTTTCTACTTTAATCATAATTAAGCAATTTTAGTAATTTTAATTTTTGTATATGGTTGTCTATGTCCTTGAGTCTTACGGTTAGCTCTTGATTTACATTTATATTTGTAAACTCTTATTTTTCTTTGTTTACCATTTTTAAGAACTTCACCTTCAACTGTTGCATCAGTAAGATAAGGACTTCCTACTTTGTTATCAAGCATTAATACTTGATCAAATTTAACAACATCACCACTATTAGCTTCAATCTTTTCAACAAAGATTTCACTACCTTCAGTTACATAATATTGTTTTCCACCAACTTTTATAACAGCGTTCATACTTATACCTCCTTTTAAATTTTAAGACTCGCTCTTAAGGTACATAAATATGTTTTTTTAACCTTTTCAATGCGGTTTAAAGCATGAAGCTTCAAACATCAATGATTTTACCATAAAACTGTTATTCTGTCAAATAAAAAAATAAAAGATGTTTTACATCTTTTATTGGTCTATTATGATAAATTAATTGTTCCAGTATTAATTGTTAATCCTTCGTAATTTGCATCTGTTAAATTAAAAGTTTGTAGTGTAGGTGCAGTGTTTTCTATTTCGATTGTTTCTGTTTGTGTAGTTAATGTAATATTTTTTACTGTATTATCAAAGTTGTGGTTACCATCTGATGCTATTTGTTTGTAGTAAATTATTGGTGCTCCTGTTTCACTAAAAGGTACATTATTAAATACTGCATCTCCATTTGAATCAGTAGTTATTACATTTCCATATATATTACCTTCCTGATCAGTTCTATTAAATGTTGCTCCAACTACTGGTGTACCGGTAGTTGTTCCATCTTCTGTTACATGAAGTGTTAATGTACCTTCTGCTGATATTGTAAAATTATATGTAGTTGTAGTACCATCAACTGTAATATTATTAGGTAATATACTTGTATTATCATAACCAGTGACATTTCCTTCTACAGCATATGTGTCATTTAATACACTTTCTTCTCCTTTACCATTTACAATATTTATTGTATAAGATTTTGCCATAAAATTAATTCCCCTTTCTGTATTTTTAATCCTTTATAGAATTTATCTTGTAATATAAAGTTAATATTTTGGAGATTATTATTAATATATAAATCTATATTAAATAATATATTAGTATTCTCCTTAACTCTAATAACACCATAAAATACTTTGCCAAGAGAACTTATTTTTATTATATAAATCTTTCCTATTATTCCACAAAACTTAATTTCGCTTTCTTTAATCTGTTCATAACAAATTGTTCTATCATTTTCATCATTTATTATTATTTCGTAATTATAATAGTTAGGTATACATTTTATTCTTATATCTTTATACATTAATTATCTCCTCAATTACTTTAATATATAATATGATAAATAAAAAAAAGTATATATAATATATACCTATTTTTTCTTTTTAATCTTATACTTTTTATTTCTAATTCTTAGTTCTTTCTTTTTGTTTTTTCTTTCCTGCATACCAATATATATTGCCTTCTTTAATATATATTCTTTTTCTTTGTATGTTAAGTTTTCTAATTCTGAAATATCTATTTCATCATTAATTATTTTTAGTGCTATTTCATTTAATACATCAATTCTATTTTTTTGTTTTGCTGTTTCTTGTAAAGGTTGTTCTATCTTTTTTTCTTCTCGTTCATCATTATTTATTTTATCTGTTTCATTATCATCTTTATACTCACATGATGAAGTTTTCTCATTTTCCATTTTATATGTTATTTTTAATAATGTTAAAAAAGTTGGCTTTTCTTGATATTGTTTTTTTTCTTCTTCTGTCATTTCTTTAACTATATTAAGTGCATCTATTTGTGAAAGTATTTGTTCTTTATATATGACTAAGTAAAATGAATTATAAATGTTCATGAATGGAATAAAGCGTTTTAATTTATCTGCTGTATCGCTTTTTTCACCAAGTATTCTTTGAAAATTTTCATTTATTCTTGCTAGTTTACTCTCATCAATATAATAACCTGCTTCCGCTATTTCTTTCATTAGGTTTACTATAAATATAATGTCAAATGTATAAGATAAAGTAATTGTTCCTAGCCACATTAAAAGTATTTGCATAGACATCCCAACTTTCAATGTTATATACTACAATATTTTCTTTCTTTTATCAAGTTTTATCTAATTTAATACAGCAATACTTATGTTTAGATAAAGTGCAAAGAATAGCCAAAGTACATATGGTATTTGAAGAAGTCCAGCTACTTTATTTATCTTTAGAAAATCATATATCATAATTAATACTGCTACTATTAAAAGAAATATCCAAAATGCTGAAAAACCATACCACTTTAATCCAAAGAAAAATAAAGTCCAAAGTGAATTCATTACTAGTTGTACAATGTAAATAATATAAGACTTAGTTTTATCTCCATACTTTTCTTCACTTATTATATATATAGAAATTGACATTAATATATAAAGAATAACCCATACTATTGGAAATACTATTTCTTTTATATTTATTGGTTTTACTAAGTCTTTATAACTACTATTATTCATTGTAAATATAGCAAATATACTACCTACTATTATTGTTCCTAATATAATTAGTATTAACTTTTTAAAATTTATTTTCATTTTATCACCATTATTATTATATTAGTTTTTTCTTAAAATATTTGTCAAAAAAAACTGGTTTCCCAGTTTTATTTTATAGTTACAGATACTAAATCGAAATACCCTTCGCTATTTTTTTCAAATGTATATGTAGTTGTTGGAAGTTTATCTTTTATACTTTGATAAAAGCCATCATTAAAATCAATTTGTTCTTCTTTTTCATCTTTATACACTGCATTTGTTCCTTTTTTAGCATCATCATATGTTTTAAATACTTCATATGTTGGTCCCCAAGTACTTGATCTATATCCAAGATACATAATCTTTGCATTAATTGTTACAATTTTTTCATCTTTTATATTACTAGACTCAAAGTAATTATTTGTTTCCATAAATCCAGGACCACCATGACCATGGTTATAATTTGTTGCTTTTGTATATGTATTTGATGTAGCATCATATGTATAGAATGGATTGTTATCTATAGAACACATTATATCTTTGTTTGTAACACTTACACTATTTCCAAAATTATCTTTAATAATCTTTTCTACATCATTTCCTGTAAAAGTTTGTTTATCAAATCCTAATTTTATAAGTGCAAATAATAATAATTCATCATTATTAATAACATTTTTAGGACTATTTACTGGAAAGTATTGTGAGAAATAAGGATTTATATTTTTTATTATATTTTCAAACTTTTCTTTTTCTACCTGTGTTAATTCTCTATTTTCTTCTTTTTTCTCTTTTTCTTCTTCTTTTGTTGTTTTTTCTTTATCTTTTTCTTCTGTTTGTTTATCTTCTTTTTGTGCTAGTTTATCATATGCAATATAACCTACTAATCCTAATATTGCTATTATTAGAATAATTATTATAACTACAAGTGATTTTGAACTCTTTTCTTTTTTTGTTGGTTCTATTTTTTTAGCTATTTCTTGGTCTTCTGTTTTATTTTCTTCATTATTCATTTCTCATTCCTCCTATTATTCTTATATTAACATTTTTTAACATAGCTTTAAATACATTCTTAACTTTTTATTGTCAACCGTGTAAATAGCTATTTTCTTTCCATTATATCTAAATATTACTTTATCTTTAATATTATATGCATTATCAATTACTACTCCATTTTCTATTTTTTTTAATAGTTTTTCATCAATATCTATTATTTCATAATCTAATATATCTTCTATTTTTAATATATTAAAATCACCATTTGTTATATCATTTAATTTATAACTATCTTCTATTCTAAATTTACCTTGTCTTGTTCTTATTAGATTAGTCATTGTCATTAATGTATTAGAGCTTTCTCCAATATCTCTAATCAAACTTCTTATATATGTTCCTTTAGATACTGAAGTTTTAAATGTAAATGTATTTTCATCTTTTTCTATTAATTTAATTTCTTTTATTGTTACTTCTTTTTTTGGAAGTTCTACTTCTTCATTTTTTCTTGCATATTCATAAAGTTTTTTTCCATTTACTTTTACAGCTGAGTACTTTGGTACTTCTTGCATATATGTCTTTTTAAAGCTCTTTAACACTTCTTTTATATTAGTTATTCTTTTACTATTTTCTTCTAGTATTTTTCCGGTTATGTCTAATGTATCTGTTAAAATACCTTGTTTTACTTTTGCTATATATTCCTTATCTAAAGATGTTAAATCTTCTCCTAGTTTTGTATATTTACCGATTGTTAAGACAAGTACACCTTCTGCTAATGGATCAAGTGTTCCAGTATGACCAATTTTTTTTATACCTAGTATTTTACTTACTTCTCTTACTACGTCAAAAGATGTCATATCTTTTTCTTTGTTAACTACCAAAACTCCACCAAATTCATTTAAATATTCTTCTAGAGTTAAGTCGTTTTCACTGATTATTTTTGCTGGTATCTTTCCTACATATCTAATATGCCAAGGTTCATAATTATATCCAGTTATTTTTTCTTTATTCTTTGGATATCTTAATATAAAACCAAATTTACTTAAATTCTTATGTATTTCTTTATATTTTTCATCATCTAAACATATTAATTCTTCATCATCTTTTAAAAACTTACCATTATATTTTATAGTTATATCAATAGCAAGTCCTGTATGATGCTCTGAATATCCAGGAATTGCAACATAATTATTGCAATATTCTATTCCCTCTTTATTTAAGTAATAATCATATATTTGTTTTTGAGTATTCATATCTCTATAAGAGTCTCTAATGCCTACTTCTATATTCTTTTTTTCTAAGTATTCTTTTAATTTTATAAATTCTTCTTTTGATTCTTTTTCTATACTTATTGTTTCATTAAAAATATTTGTGTAAGTAGAAAGAATCATATTTTTTAAATATGATTCTTTTATTTTATTTTGTTTATTTACTAATGATAAGTAATTCATAGGAGCCTCCTAATTAGTTATTCTATCAAAATAATAATTTCCTGTGTCTGTTTTTACAAAAACAACATTTTTATTTATTTCTTTTCCATCTATTGTTAATCTTACTTTTAATAGTATTTCATTATTTCCATTTAGTACATCTATAAGTTTTGTTTTAAATTCCTTACATTCAACAGCTTCATTTTTTGACTGCATAATATATTTTTCACTGTTACTATCATAATAGTATCTTGAATCAGTATTTATACCAAAACTTTTCTTTTTATATTCACCTTGTCCAAACATTTTTTCTACTTGTTTCTTTAGTACTTTACCATCTATAGTAGTTGTTTTGTCTTTACTATCATCATATACAGCACTATTTGATTCTAAATAATCTCGTCCACAATACCATTTTTTTTCTTTATCATTTTTGTTAAGAGCAATTGTATTATTAGCACATGAAACTTCTTTTATATCAGAGTTTTTTAATTGTAGATATGCCATATATAGTTTAAATTCATCACTTAAATCAGTTCTTAATATTTTATCAACTTCTGGATTATATAAATTATAGTAAATATTGTTACATCCAGATAAGTTTATTCTACTATATAATTCATCTATTACTAATCCTTCTTTATTATATATCTTTTTATTTAAAGATTTTACATCATCACTTACTTTAACCGTTGGATTTAAGAAAGCTTTATATGCTAAAAATAGTGTTATACCTAGTAAAGCAATAATTATTAAATATAGGCATCCTAGTTTAGCATTACCTTCTTTTTTTACTTTTTTTGGTGCTTCAACAGGTTTTTCTTCTACTTTTTTTTCAGGCATCATTCCAGGCATTAATGGTTTTTCATCAGTATTAATTACTTCTTTTTCTGGTGCTTTATAAATATTTTCTTCTGTAACATTATTTATTTCTTTAATAGTGCCATTTTCTGTAGTCTGTTCTGGAATTATTACGCCTGGAATTGTATATATATTTCCTTCACTCTTATCTTCTTGCTTTTGTGCTTGCTCTTCCGTTTTTATTTCTTTCTTTTCTTCTAAATTTTGGCTAATATGATTACCACTATCTGTTACTTGATCTGGAATTATTACACCTGGTATTTGGTATGTAGAATTTTCATTTGCTTGGTTATTGTTTTTGTTTTCTTCATTCATAATCATCGCCCCAATCTTTTTCTATTAATAATTATAACATAAACAAAAAAAGAAATACAATTAAATATATTTCTTTTTAATTACATTATTGTGCTTGTTCAAATGAAACACTGAAGAATGAAGTAGCTCCTGTATTACCTTCTGCAACTTCATTGATTAAAGCAATTTCTTCTGATGTTGGAAGTGCTGCTATATCAGTTCTATATGATACTGTTACTTTTACTTTTAATGTTTCACCTGGATTTAATGTTCTTCCTGAGGCAATTGCATTACCACTAGCATCTGTCACATTATAATTTAAGAATCTTCTTGCTGTAGTATTAAGTTCATTTTTTGTAACATTTGTTACCTTAGCATTGATATTACCATTATTCTTAATGCTTGCATAGAATGTGAATGTATCTCCTGGTTTACTTAAAATATGTTTGAAGTAAATTGTATCTCCATCCATCCATATAACTGCACCATTACAATCGTTTGTATTAGTTACTGTACATACTTCTGGTGGTGTATTATCTGGATCATCAGGATTAATTGTACAAACTTCTCCTTCTTCACATTCGATATCACCTGTATCAATACTCCATTTAGCATCTTCTACTGTAGATGAACCTCTAATATTTAGAGATGTTGATAATAATGCGTAACCAACACTGATTGATAGTACTAGTACCATTAATACTATAAGAACTATTTCTGAAGTACTTGATTTTCTTCTTTCAACTACTTTTTCAACTTTTTGTGAATTATTAACACTATTCATATCACTATTCATATATATCCTCCTATTTTTTATCTATTATCATTATAACATATATATTTTTTTAGACAATCAAAAAATAGTTAAAATTTATATTAATGTGTTAATTATATCTAAAACTTCTTTTTCAGTTTCTTCATCATTTATTTCTTTTATTATCTTATTAAAGTTTGCTACTACTAGTAATTTTTCGGCTTCTTTTTCAGATAATCCTCTAGACATTAGGTAAAACAATTTTGTAAAGTCTATTTTACCGCTTGACACTCCATGTGCCCCTTCCACATTTTCTTCATTACATAAAAGCATTGGAAGGCTTCTTGATTTACATGTATCACTTAAAAGTATACAGTTCTCATTTTCCTCACCTATTGATTTTGAAGATCCTTTTATAAAGTCTATTGTTCCTTTAAAGTGTTTAATCGAATTATCAGTAAGTGCTCCTTCTACGTTTATGTAGTTTTTACTGCTACTGCCAATATTTTTTATATGATAATTCATATCTAGTTTATCATTTTTATTACCAAAATAAATATTGTTTAAGTAATGAGTACTATTATATTCTAATAACTCACCATAAACATTACTAATTGATATATTTCCACCTAAATCAATAATGTTATGTTTTATATCTGAATTTTCATATTCTTCTAATTCTATACCTATAAAGTTATTACTATTTTCATTTAGTAGATTTAATATAGTAATATTTGCTTTTGAATTTTTTTCTCCTATAACTATTTCTTTTATATGATTAAAGTTTTTTTCATTTGTAAGCGATTTATACTTAAATATAAAACTAGCTTTTGAGTTTTCTTCTAAATGTATTTTAATATTATTAATCAAGTTATCATTTTCATTAAAGTTATAAGTAATATATATTGGCTTTTCTACTACTACTTGTTTTTTTACTTTTATATTAAGATTTAATGATTTATCAAATTTTAACCCTATTTTACTTTCTAAACCTCTTCCTTCTTCTATTGAAAACTCTAATTTAGAAATATCTCCTTTTATATCAAATTGGTGAAAATGATATTCTTTTGGTATATCTAAATCTACTTTTATGTCATTTATTTTAAAGTTTGAGGTTGTTTTAACTGGTGTTTCATTTAATATATATTTTTCCATAATAACCTCCTATCCTATTGTTCCTTCAAGTTCTAATTCAATTAATCTATTCATTTCAACTGCATATTCTACAGGGAATAGTTTTGCTATTGGTTCTGAAAAACCTCTTACTATTAGTGCTTTTGCTTCTTCTTCTGTTAAACCTCTAGTCATTAAATAGAAAATTGTTTCATCATTTATTTTTCCAATTTTAGCTTCATGTGCAAATACTACATCTTCTGTTTCTAATGTATTTACTGGAATTGTATCACTTCTTGATATACTATCCATCATTAATGATTCACATGATAAAGTAAGTTTAGAGTTTTTGGCATTATTTTTAACCAATGCATTACTTCTAAATGTACAAATTCCTCCATCTTTTGAAATTGATTTAGAGTTTACTACTGTACTTGTATTTTCTGCATTATGTATTATTTTAAGTCCTGTATCTAAGTTTTGACCAGATCCAGCAAATGATATTGCGGTAAATTCACATTTAGCATTTTTTCCATTTAATACACTTAGTGGATAAAGCATGGAAACTTTAGAGCCAAATGATCCCATTATCCATTCTATTTTTCCATTTTCTTCTACATAGCATTTTTTTGTATTTAAATTAAGCATATTTTTTGACCAATTCTCTATTGTTGAAAAACGTAATGATGCATTTTTCTTTACATAAAGTTCAACACATCCTGCATGAAGATTTAATTCATTGTATCCTGGAGCGGAACATCCCTCAATAAACTCCATACTTGCTCCTTCATCTACAATTATTAGAGTATGTTCAAACTGTCCTGCTCCTTTTGCATTTAATCTGAAATAACTTTGAAGTGGTAAGTCTAATTTTACTCCTTTTGGTACGTATACAAATGATCCGCCTGAGAAAAGTGCATAGTGAAGGGCTATGTATTTATGGTCTGATATTGGCGTTATTTTTGTAAAATACTCTTTTACTAAATCTGGATATTCTTTTAGTGCTGTATCAAAATTAGTATAAATTACACCTAGCTTTTTCATCTTTTCTTCTAGGTTGTGATAAACAACTTCAGAATCAAATTGTGCTCCTACCCCAGCTAGTGATTTCTTTTCTGCTTCTGGAATTCCTAGTTTATCAAATACATTTTTAATATCTTCAGGTACATCATCCCAGTTTTTTTCTTCTTTTGAGTTTGACTTTACATAAGTTGCTATTTGGTTTACATCAAAGTAACTGATATCAGGACCCCATGTTGGTTCTTCAAGTTTATAATATAACTCTAGTGCTTTAAGTCTTAATTCTAAAACCCAAGCATCTTCATTTTTTTCTTTTGATATATTTTCTACTATTTCACGAGTTAGTCCATATTCTTTTTTTATAGAAGTATCTTTAGCTTTTTCATTATAAATATTTCTTATTTTTTCATCTTGGTATTTAGTAACATCTGTTTTCATAAGTCACCTATTTAAAATATTTTGAATATCCTTCTTTATCTATTTCTTTTGCTAAAGACATATCTCCTGTTTTTACTATTTTTCCATCTATTAATATATGAACTTTATCAACATTAAGTCCTTCTAATATCTTAGTTGAATGTGTGATAATTAAAACAGCGTTTTCACTATTTTTGTATAGATTAATACCCTTTGATACGGTTTTTATGGCATCTACGTCAAGTCCTGAATCTGTTTCATCTAATATTGCAAGTTTAGGATTTAATAAAAGCATTTGTAATATTTCGTTTTTCTTTTGCTCTCCTCCTGAAAATCCAACGTTAAATTCACGTGATGTATATTTATTATTCATGTTTAGACTTTCCATCTTTTCTCCTACTTCTTTATAGAAAGTTGCTATATTAGGATTTTCTCCAGTTATACTTTTTTTAGATGTTTTTAGGAAATGTGCAAGTGTTATTCCTGGTATTGCTACTGGATTTTGAAATGACATAAATACTCCTAGTTTGGCTATTTCATCAGTTCTTTTATCAGTAATATCTTCTCCATCAAATATTATTTTTCCACTTTTTTTAATATATTTTGGTGATTGTAATATTGAGTTAGCAAGAGTAGATTTTCCTCCACCATTTGGTCCCATTATTACATGAGTTTCACCTTTATTAATCTCTAAATTAAGTCCCTTTAATATTTCTTTTTCTCTATCATCTTCTGCTATTGTATATAAATCTTTTATTTCAAGTAATTTCATTTTTTCACCTCTATATAATCATTTAATGTTTTATTTTCTAGAAAATTATCTACTACATTATTTAAATCATTCCATACTGAAAAAGTAATACATGAATCTTTTTTTGGACAAATATCACTAATACAAGTTGCTACTTCTATATCTTTTTCTGATGCTTTAAGTATTTCTTTTAAAGAATACTCTTTTGGATGATATTTTAATTTATATCCTCCACCTACTCCACGAGTGGACACAAAAAAGTCTTTTTTATTTAAATCAAGCATTATTTTTTCTAAATACTTAAGTGAAATATCCTCTTTTTCTGATATTTCTTTTAAAGTTACGTATCTATCGTTTTTATATTCTTTTGCTAAGTAAAGCATTATTAGAGTTGCATAACGTCCTTTAGTCGATATTCTCATATAATCTCCTCCAGTAGTTAAATTATACTACCGTTTTAGTAGGATTTCAATATTTATTTAAAAAATAAAAGAAGTTAAGTTCTATAACTTCTTTTAGAGCTAATAATTTTTATAATTATACATTTTTTTATTTTTTAATTCTCTTATTATCCATGTCATTAGAAGGACATATATATAGTTTTTCTCTTCATTTGTTAGTTTTCTTCCTTTTTGAATACCATGCCATTTTTCTAAGCAACCTCTGCAGCAGCATGCACATGCATGCATTGCAATAAACGTTGGGTGATTTTTTGTTGGAGTTTGTCTGCCATCATTCTTAGGATACTCATCTGCTAATTTTTCATTTATAAAATTTATTGTATGTTCTTTTATTTTATCCAGACCCTTTTCGTTTATATAATCAATCATATATTTTCTTAAATGAAAGCTATTTCTAAACTTTGATTTTGAAAGTTTATATAATATACTATTAACTCTTTCGTTATACATAATTATCTCCTGATTTTAAAGTATCATTATTGTATTTTTATGTCAATAAAAGAGAGTCTTATTTTTTGTAAGGCTCTCTGATTTTTCTTTTCCTTAAATATTCTGATTCTGTTTTAATTAAATTTTCTTTAAATATATCAAGTACTTTATCATTTCTTGGTATATCAATTGCGAATAAATCAAAGCCAGCTAATGCATATGGATTACTTGCTATTAACCTAATATTCTCATTAAATGTTTCATCTGCTATTTTGTCTTTTAATTCTAATTTAGTAAATTCTGTATTAAATAGTTTATCAGTTAATTCACTCAAATTATCCATATATTCTTTATTACCAAATTCCTCTAGTGTTATAAGTCTATCAATTAATGAAACTGCTAAAACATCATTAGTTAATAGTTTATCCCTATCACAATATATTTTTAGGTAATAATCATGCAGTTTTTCTAAATATAATAATATCCTATCTCTAGTTTCTTCATCATATTTTTTACTGCCTCTAGCTAACTTACTTGTTATATCCGCCATACCCAATAAACAATAATTATTTTGTGGATATTCTGGTATTAATTTTGTTGGTTTATAGCAATATAAAAATAATCTATTAATATAATACTCTATATCAATATCGCAATCTACTCTAGCTCTTTTTTTGTAAAAAACTAGTATATTTTCTAGTTCTTCTATAGTACATTCACCTATGTTAAATACCCTTTTAATTTTATTACTCACCGAAAATCCCCTCACTTATTATTTGTTGAACCCTATTTTCTCCTTTAATTTTATGGTGTAATCATTATATATTGATGTAAATAATTGTTTGAACATCTCTTTTGCTGTTTCATCGAATTCTTTACTACTTTTTATTATGCTTAATACAAATTGTAAACCTTTTTTTCTTATATCAATTAATGTATATATTTCATTCTTTTCAAAAAGTTCAAAAAGTTCATTAACACATATCATTCTTTGTTCAAAGCCATATTCTTCTAACCATTTTTCAAAAATATTTTTTAAGCTTTTGCTTGATTCATCAAGTGTTGTTGATATAAAGTGTGTATCTTCAACTTCCCAATTTAGTGCATCATGCGCTAAAATTCCTTTTTTAGAAGATTTTATTACTTCATCATTAACGTTTCCAAGTAATATTCCAACTATACTATAATTAGGCATGATATGTATATATTTAGATTTTATTCTTTTAAATTTTACTGAATTTAATTCTTCATCTAAAAGACCAGGTCCATCATTACTATATACTTTAATTATTTTATTTCTAAGTAATATATTACAGTTCATTGCAGCTGTTACTGCTAAGTTACCACCTTTTGAGTGACCTCCAACAATTACTTTTTTGTCTTTGAACTTTATAACTTTATTAATATAGTTTATGGCATCTACTTGTGAAGGTATTGGATAAAGATATGCAAGTTCAAAATCTTCTTTCCAACCACTAATTAATTCATCTGTACCTTCAAATGCTATATATATTAACTGATCATTTAACTTCATTGTGATTGCTGAAAATTGTTTATAACTATTTCCTTCATATACATAGTTATATAGTTTAATATCTTTATATCTTTTAAAATCTTTTATATGTTCGAATAATCTAATTGCACTTTTAATTGAAAATATATTTTCATTAATTTCTTTTTGTGTATATGTTTCAAAATATCTATTTGCTGCATCTTGTAATCTAATCTCTCTTCTTTCTTTTGAAACTATGCCTGAAAAGTCAACATATGATACCAATGATAATATTACATTATCTATATCATTAAACTCTTCTTCATTAAAATCAAAATTACCATATTTATTAACATAATCAATTATATTCATTACTACTTCACCTTTTTCATCATTATATCATATTGTTTATACAAATATTGTACACCATTTTCTAATCTAAAATAGTGAACAACATAAAATATTAGAAATATGGTTATTATGAAGAATATAATTATAAATATATAATGTATAAAGCTAAACACTAAGAAAATCATCATAAAGATTGCATAAAATAATGTTACTAGAAGATGTATTAATCTTTCATGCTGAAAAAACTTAATTTTTTCTAAATGCACTTTTATAAGATCATTTATATCTGTATTTTTATTTTCTAGTTTTTTATCTGTTTCTTTTATGTAATCATATAAATATTTTTTCATAGCAGCTCCTTATTTTATCTTACTAAGTTCTTATCGTTTGAATTATAATCATTTACTACATTTAAATACATTGGGTAAATAGCATCAATCCATTCATCTGGTGTATGAGTACAGTATGTTGGGGCTATATTTACTATTTTTGAATCAATGTCATAGCATCCTTCGCTTTTTGCAGTTGTTATAAATCCTTTAATTACATCTAATGTTTTATACATACCATAATCTGGATTTGAAAATACTGCAAACTGATTATCAAAAACAATTCCACCAAAATTATTCTCTTTTACACATCTCTCTGAAGCGCCATAATCTGTTTCTTGTCTAAAAATTGCAATAGCAAGATATTTATCTTCTCCTTCTATTCCTAAATCATCACATAAACTTATTAATTCTTTCTCAATTTCACTATTTTGTATAAGTTTTGAATTCATTTCATCAACATCATAGTATGAGTTAGGGAATGTTGAATATCTTGTTTCTATTTCCCAATTTTCACAATGAGAGTTAACTTTACCTTCTTTTTCTGCGTTATCAAATATTATATACATCATTCTTGTTTTTGGATTCTTTTCCATACTTCTTTCATTATTAATTGTTCCATTATAAACAACATCTAATGCTTCTTCATATGTATAGTTAGCATACCCGGAATACTTATTAACAAAATCTCTTATTTCCTCATAGTTAATATCATAGGCTTTTTGTAAAACTTTTAATTTACTAAACTCTATGTTCATTTCTTCGTTTGAATTATCATTATCTATATTTATTTTATTATTTTCACTTTCAGAATTTATAATATTTGTATTTTCTTCTATACTTGTATCTACCATTTCAAAATGTTCTGGTGTTTTCATTTTTTCTTTATCTTTTGTTAAAAGTTTTACTCCACTTATTGTAATTACTGTAGCTGATGCAAATATTACTATGTTCTTAGCTAATTTTCTTATTTTATCAACACTACCTTCTCGTACAATATATTCTTCTCCATTTTTTGTTCTCATTATTATTCTTTTTTTCACATGAACCCCTTCTTTCACATTGCTAGTAGATTATATCATATTAAGGGCAAAAAGTCAATTAATATCATCATTTTAAGCTTCCTTTTTCTATTGTCTTTTCTTCTAATTTTTTATCTTTTAGTGTAACTATTGAGACTTTCTTACTTGGATCACTCTTTATAATTTCATAACTATTATCTATTATTTTCATTGCAGTATTATTTGGAAGTGCATAAACCATTCTATTTTCTTTTTCTAAGTCTTCAATTAAATCATGTTTTCTATAAGAATCATCTTCATAATGTGGGCAAAATGATATATTTAAAAATCCTAGTCCTTCTAGGAAATCAAACGAATCACTTTCTCCTCTTAATTTATATGAATCTGAGTATCCTTCTTTACACATCATTATAGCTCCAGCCGACACTCCAACCAATACACAACCTCTTTCTATTGCTTTTTCTATTAACGGAATCATATTATACTCTCTTAAGTTATCTAATAACTTTATAGTATCTCCTCCACCAAAGTATATTATGTCTGCACTTTCGATTTTATTCTTTACAATATCTGGATTGTTTAAAATATTTTTCTTTTTTAAATATGCTGGAGTACATCCTAAATTCTTATATATTACTTTTACTATATCATAGTATGAATCTGAAAAACTACTTGCTAAACCAATAAACAAAAAATTAGGATTTTCTTTTTCAGCCATTCTTACAACTTCTTCATCAATTTCTTTAGTTTCATATTCAGTTTCTCCTCTTCCTATGTTTCCTCCACCAATAAGCATGAACTTTTTCATTTTATCCACTCCTTTCTTGTTAATTATATCAAAAAAAGATATAACTAGTATATCTTTCTTATAAATTTTCTTTTATATATTTTTCTATAACTTCTTTATATAGTTTAGGATATTTCTTACTTAAATCTTCTAATTCATTTAAATATTTTTCTGCTTCTTCTTTTGTACAAGGTTCTATTCTTTCATATACTAATATTTTATATCCATTTTTCATGTCAAATTCTTTTATTTTCTTAAATTTATTTTGATTTACTAATTCTAAAAATATTTTATTATATTTATTTTCTATTGATACATTTTCAAATGGATTAGTAGTTATTATATATTTTGCTTCAAATAGTTCTATTGGAAATAGGTGTACTCCTTCTATAGCTGAACCATATGGAAGATGTTTTTTTATTGTATTATCTGGTACGTAAAGATTTCTAAGCTTATCTGGATTATACATATTATTGTGGGTAATCATATAAGCATTATTATCTTTTAATTTTTCATTCAACCATTTTCCTACTTTTGTTAATTCTTTATAATCCTTTTGTTTAGGGGTTTGAAGTGGTACATTAGTAAATATTTTACTATTAACATTATATATACCAAAACTAAAGTTTAATATTTGCAAAAGAAGTAGTATTATTACAAATACTTTTTTATTTACTATTAGAATTAAAAACATATATACATAATATAAGTAAATATGTGTTAACAATAGAGAATGATGTAATCCCATATTTTGCATTCTAGTAAATAAAATTATTATGAAAAAATATTGTATTAATAATATCAAACTATACTTTCTATAATTCTTATTTATCATTCCATATACTAGACCTATAATAATTATTAATAGAAAAATATATCCTAAATGATTTTTTTGACTAATTAATTCTCCAATAAAGCCACCTGATAAATAATAATCATATGAATATCCTTCTGTTATTATTATTTTAAACATTGGAAATAATGTCACTAAAAAGAATATTCCTGTTACTACAGCAAAAGATAAGGCATGCTTTAAAATAGTTTTTAGTCTTTTTTTATCTTTTATGTTAAGTATTATAATTGTAAATCCATAAAGAATATAATATGTTAATATGAAATATATATACCATCTTCTAGTTATTAGAAGCATAAATGTTATTATTCCAATTTCAAATAGTCTTTCATAATCTAATTTGTAAAAATCATAATCAATTGTAAGTATGATTATCAAATATATAAATGCAAGTCCAAATAAATCGGGTTGTCCATATACAAATGTTGAATGTATCATAGGAAATAATGAAAAGATTAATAGTGATGATATAAAGAATAGTTTTTCTTTTTTTATTTTTAATACTTTAATCAATCTTTTTATTAATATGGAAAAAGTAATTATTATATATGGTATAAAAACTATTACGGTACTAATTAAATATGCGTTAATTGTTTTATTTGAAAAATTAAATAAAACTTCTGGAAAGAATGATATAAATGTTCCATATTCTCCTGACCATGTTGAACCTATAAAATTTCTTATTCCTTCAAGTATATTTATGTTAAAGAATTCTTCTGCACCTATTTGTAAATTATAGTAACAAGAAAAATCCCAATAATATATAAATTTACGTCCTAGGATGCTTATAAAATAGAATGTATATAAAACAAGTATTATAGCTATAATACTTATTTTTTCATATTTATTCCATTTTATTTTTAATTTATCTTTTATTATTTTTATTAGTGCTATTAAGAATATATTAGCAGCTATACTTAATGATACAAATGTTAAATTCTTTATTTTTACTAGACTAAATATAAAGCTTAATACTATGGATATAATGAATGATGATATTAAATATTTATTTTGCTTAAATATATTTCTCATTTATTTTTTTCCTCTAAGTTTTCAGCTATTATATATCTTGGTCTTCTTTTTGCTTCACTATAAATTTTCCCTACATATTCTCCTATTATCCCGATAGAAAGCATTTGTATTCCTGAAACTAACCAAATTGATCCTACTATAAAAGTCCATCCTTCTACTGTTTTTCCTAATATTTTTACAATTAAGCAATAAAGTAACATTAATAAACTAAGTACAAAAATTATTATTCCTAAGTTAAGTACTAATCTTATTGGTTTTACACTAAATGATGTTATTCCATCCCATGCAAAATTAAGCATTTTCTTAAGTGGATATTTTGATTCTCCTGCAAATCTTTCATTTCTTTCATAGTAAACTACATCTGATTTATAACCTACTAATGGGAACATACCTCTCAAGAATAGATTAACTTCAGTAAATTCTGAAAAATTATCTAATACTTTTTTACTTGTTAATCTATAGTCAGCATGATTATATACTACATCTACTCCCATAAATTTCATAAATTTATAGAAACTTTCTGCTGTAAATCTTTTGAAGAATGTATCTTTTTTTCTAGAACTTCTTACACCATATACTATTTCAGAGCCATCATAGTATTTATCGATCATTTCATCCATTGCGTTGATATCATCTTGAAGATCTGCATCCATACTTATTACGATATCTGCATACTCTTTAGCAGTCATTAATCCCGCAAGAAGTGCATTTTGGTGTCCTTTATTTCTGGATAAGCATAAACCTGTAAAAAGTTTTTCTTTTTTATTTATATCGCAAATAATACTCCATGTCTTATCCTTAGAACCATCATTAACATACATTACTTTACTTTTATCAGAAATTTTTTTATTCTTTATTAGAGTTTCCATTTTTTCTTTTAATCTCTTTGTTGTTTCTGCAAGAACTTCTTCTTCATTGTAACAAGGTACAACTACATATAAAGTACTTATTTTTTCTTTTTTACTCATTTTACTCACTCCATTTATTTGATTTTATAAATTTATTATATCATTAATAAAATATAGTTGCGAAAAAAAATAAAAAAAAGAGATATTATCTTACTATAATATCTCCGCTTAATGTCTTAATTGTTAATGTTAAATCACTTTTTCTATCACTTTTTTCTATACTTATATCACCTGAAGTAGAAGATGCATCAACATAGCAAGTGCTGTTGTTATTACTAATTCTTACATCTCCACTTGTTGTTTTAATACTAGAATTCTCAACTACTGTTAGGTTACTTATTATAATATCACCACTTACTGTTTGTGAATTGATTGATTTTGATATTTTTGTAATATCTACATCTCCACTTGTTGTACTTGTGGAAACTTTTGTTCCTTCTCCAAGAATAATATCACCACTTACAGTACTAATTTCAGTAGATTCAATTGCAGTTTTAACTTTTACATCTCCACTTGTTGTTTTAATTTTGCTTTTACCTATTTCTGCAGCTTTTACATCACCACTTACTGTTTTAATATAAACATTACCAGCATTTTCAAGAGCTACATCTCCACTTGTAGTGTCAATTGTTAATTCATTATTAACTATATCGTTTTCAAATTTTATATCTCCACTTTTTGTTGTTAAATTATATATACCAGTATAACTTTGTGGTACATATAAAACTACTTTTCTATGTTCAATGCATATTCCTACACATACACTATTTTTATCTTTATCTTCAACAATTAAGCTATTTCCTTGCTCACTCATATTAATATCTTTTTTCTTGTTACTATAATATTCAACTTTAAAAGTTTCTTCAGTTGTTTCTTTAACTTCTATATCAACATTTGTTAAATCAAAGTCAACTTTTTGTATGCTGTTAGGTGTAGTTTCATAACTATCTATTAGTTTTAAATTACTTTTTTCAATATTAAAACTTAAGTCAAAATTATAGCTTTTATTCATTAGTAATATCATTCCACCAACTAGTGATATTGCTAGTATAGAAAGAATTACTATTAATGTAATTATTAATCCTTTACTCTTCATTTTCTTCTTTTCCTTTCAAACTAAATATTAGTTTTATTATTTCTATTACGACTGCATATACAAGCCATATAATCCAAGTTATATGCCAAGCCATTGTTAGAAAACTAACTAATAAATATGTAATAGTTGCTATTAATCCAGCTATACTAATAACTGATTTTTGTAGTGTATTTTCTTTTTTTAGTTTTATTTCTTCTACTTTTTTTTCTGTTTTATTTTTTCTAGTCATAAGTGTAAATACTAATATTACTGTAGCTATTCCATTAAGTGTTAAGAATGATGCCGCTGATATTCCTTCATTTACGTTGGCTACATCGTCTAACACAATTACAGATATTATTGCTAAAAAGTATATAAATATAGAAATACAGATTAATACGGCTTTAACTACATCTACCTTTTTTTCAGTAGGAGTTTCTTCTTTCTCCTCTATTTTTTTATCTCTAAGTAATTCCTCTGTTGATATACCAAACAGTTCACATAGTGGAACAATTTTATCAAAGTCTGGGCAACTTTCTCCAACCTCCCATTTTGAAACTGTTTGTCTTGAAACATTTAATTCATTCGCAAGTTCTTCTTGTGACAAATTATATTTCTTTCGTAGTGAATAAATTTTTTCACCAATTTTCATTTTCTCTCACCTCGAAAAAATCATATCATTTTTGTCGGTTGCGCACTACCAATTAACATTGGAAATTTGTCAACCACATTTAACATTCTTATAAATTTAGCTTGTTTTTTAAATTTTTTAATCTATCTTTTCTAGTAATTCCTTTTTTCTCTTTCACTTCATTACTAATTGCAAATACTATTAAAATTGTTCCTACAACAAGTACATAAATCCACCAAGAAAGATTTAACCAAAAATCTTTTGTTAGTTTAAACACTGTAATTAGAAGTGATATTAAACTACATAATAATAGTGGACCTACTTTTGTTATATATGCAAATATTATTGCTATTAAGAATAATCCTATTAGAAGTATTGCACCAGATTCACTATCTAATAATCCTATTGTGATTAGATTATTTATAATTAATCCAATATATTCAAATACTTTATAATTTTTATTATATTTAGCAATTACTGTTCTTGTAATTAATAATATTAATACTGTAGTAAATAATGATCCGAGTGCTACTATATGTATTAAATCAGCATCATTTAATATAATCATTACTAATATATAAATAAATATATACATTAATGTTTTAAATAAGTCTTTTTTCTTATCTTTAGTAATTAGGAAGTGGATTAAAGATGAAACTATTAGTATAAGCAAACACATATATTTATCATCATAGAATTCTTTTATATGAAATACTATATATATAAAGCTTAAAGCGCTATAATCATTTAAATCTTTTTTCTTATATGCAACAAATGTTAAAATACCTATTATTGCAAGTGAAACAATATACATTATATCTGAATCTGATAATATAGAATTTTCTTTTAAATAAATTATTGGTATAAAACTAAGTATTGAGATGTATTTTAATTTATTATTTTTCTCAACGCCGAAGTTATAGAATAAAATACTTAATATAATATTTATTATTAATGAATGAATAGTTACTTCAAATATATATATTGATATAAATGATATTATGTATTGGAATACTAAATATTCTTTTACTTTTGATTTCTTTATTAAAATATTTAGTATTGTTATAACTATTGTAACTAATGGTATAGTTAATACTTGCAAACTTTCTAATTTATTAAATATTCTAATCGATAATAGATTTAAGAATAAGTATCCTATTACTTTATATATATTTTTATCTTTAAATATACCAGTTAAAATATATGTAATACTTATTAATAATAATACTGCTATGAATAATGTGTTTTCAAAATGAACAGATATATTTAATAGTAAAGAACTTATTACAAATATTGTATTTATTATTTTGAAAGATAAACTAAAGTCTTTACTTTTATTTTCTAAGACTATTCCTGTTATAAATAGTATAATACTAATTAGTGTTATAAAAAGTGTATTAATTTCTAATCTTAATATTATATTTACCACTAGTAAGTTTATTAAGATTGGTATTAGGAATGTTATGAATTTTTTTAGTTTTTCATTAAATAAATATGTTATAGTTGTTATTAATAGTACTATAGCTAATATTATGTATTCGTTTTTAGTTTCTGCTACTAATGTAATCATATATAGTAGTGGTATAAATAATAATATTTCTATAAATATTGATGTAGATATTTTTTTATCTTTAATAACTTGATATAAAGTTAATAGTAATAATCCTATTAATAATCCTATTTCCATAACAATAAATTTTGTTGTGATTAGAGTTATTAAATTAAATACTATTATTTCAAATACTACTGGGTATATTCCATTATAGATATCTTTTCTATTTAATGTTATATCTACAACTATTTTACTTACTAATAAATATATTATAAATAATGACAATGTTACTATTGTTAAACTATCATTTAATGATTCTATAAATAGTGCTGCTATCATTATTATTGAAAGTAATACATATAATGTTGTACTGAATATTTTGTTAATTTTTTCACTATATAATGATAATAGTTTAGGAAGTAAATAGCTTATAAATGCAGTATATACTAATAGACTTATCATTACTATATTAAAGTTGCTTGTGAATATTAGTGCTATTAGTATTACTGTTAAAGTATTAAATAAATAACTTCCTATGTTTAAAAAATTGTTTTTTCTCTTAAATGAGGCAATATAATATATTATTGATGTAATAAATGAGGCACTAGAAAGATATATATATTTACCAGTTCCATCAATTGACAAATACTCTCCTAAGACACCAAATAGTGATACTGAAAATAATGCTATTGGCATATATGAAAGTGCTATGTTAAAAAATACTCTTCCTGTATCTTTTAAATCAAGTATATTTTCTGCTATTTTTGATGTTATAAAGAATACTATTAACATTAAAAATAATATTAATGTTTTTAAATAGTTTGTAGATGTACTCCATGTTGTTGCTAAGAATAGTATTGCTGATAATATAACTAATACTGCTCCTGTAATTAATATAAAATTATTTTTAATTTCTTTTTCGTTTCGTTTTGGCTTTATAACTACTGGTGTTACTTCTTTATTATCTGTGACTATTTTATCTTTAAAGTGTTTTTTATTAATTAAGTCATATCCACACTCTTTACAAAATTTTGCATTTTCTTTTATTTTTTGTCCACAATTAGGACAAAAATGCCTTACAAAATTCTGCTTACTTTCTTCACTTGTTGAATTATCTTTTTTATTTGTTACTGTGTTGTTTTTTTGTATTTGGTTTTTTAATCTTATTATTTCTTGTTTTAAATTATTATTTTGAATAATTAGAATAATAATCACTGCTAAAAAAGCAATTACAAGTAATCCCATTTTATCACTCCTCTATTTATTTTATTATATCATATTTCCTTTATGTAAATAAAAAAATAAAGCAAAATGCTTTATTTTCTAAAATCACAATCTAATTCATGATCATCTACAATTCCAATTGCTTGTAAGTAAGAATAAATTATCGTACTTCCAACAAACTTCATTCCTCTTTTTTGTAAGTCTTTTGATACTTCATCTGAAAGAGGTGAAGTTGTTTTTATTTGATTTCCTTCATTTCTTATTATCTTATTATCTGTAAAATGCCATATGTAATTTGAAAATGTTTTATATTCTTTTCTTATATTTATAAAAATCTTAGCATTTTCAATACTTGCTTTTATTTTTAATTTATTTCTAATTATATCTTTATTGTTCTTTAAATCTTCTATTTTTTTCTCATCGTATTTTGCTACTTTTTCATAATCAAAATTATCATAAGCTTTTTTAAATGAATCTCTTTTATTTAAAATACATTCCCAAGATAATCCTGCTTGAAATGATTCTAAAATAAGCATTTCAAATAAATAAGTATCATCATAAGAAGGTATTCCCCATTCTTCATCATGATATTTTATATATAATGTATTATTCGGATTAACCCATCTGCATCTTTTCATATTTTACTCCTTCTTTTTGCTTTATTATAAATAATAAATGCTATACTTATTATTATAAAAACTATACTAATTATTTGATTAGTTGATAAGAATATATTAGTATGAGAAATTCTTAAATAGTCTAAAAGAAATTTTGCTAATGCAGAAAGTATAATCACGTACCATATTATATTTTCACTTTTCTTTCTTTTATAAATAGTATTTGATACTATAAAAATTATAAAAAAAGTTATTGTTTCTAACAATTGAATAGGAAACACTGTGTACTCATATAAATGTGGATAACTTATACTAAATATTCCACTATATTTTATACCATAGCAACAACCAGCAAAAAAACATCCTAATTTTGATATTGAATACATTAATGGTAAACTCATTATATAGGCCACTTTAATTCTTTTTTCATTTGATATTTTTTCAAATGTTAAACTTGCTATTATTAATCCAATTGCTCCACCATAACTTGATAGTCCTGCTGTTATTAAATTAACTTTTTCTTCTGAAGTAAATATTGTTAAATATTTTCCACCAAATAATATGAATGGTATTGATAAAACTATTGAAAGAAAAATGATTCTTTTTTCTATATTTTCTTTTCTTAGAAAAAAGTATATATAAAATATACTTAGTATTAATGATAAGACTATAAAAAATCCATAAAAATTAAATTTATTTTCACTAATTACAAATTGTAACATTAAAAGGCTCCAGATTGTCCACAATCATTAAGTATTTTAGCACATGCAATTACTATTACTATTATTAATATAAGACTTATTATTAATTCAACAATATATATCCACATTAATACTTTACCAAATTTATTTTTTGGGTATTTAACTCTAACTACAATCATTAGTACAAATGCAATTAATGGTCCAACTCCTAATAAACTAATAATTGGATTGTTAGTATTTTTTAAATTATCAGTTATTCCATAAAATATACCAGTTAGAATTGAAGGTATATATTTTAAAGCTAGTGAGATAAAACATAATATATTTGCTTTGTTATTATCTTCTTGTTCATTATTGATTGTAATTGGTGTTTGAGGTTTTACTTCACTATTTTTATTTTCTTCATTAGTTTGGATTACTTCATTTTTTCTTTCTATAACTGCTCCACAATTTGTACAAAAATTACTATCTTCTTCTATTTGTGATTTACATTTTGGACATAACATTTTTACCACCTCTAATACTTTTATTTTAACATTTCTATTATTTTATAACAATATTGTATTAACCTAGTGCTACATCTAAGATCATCATTAATATAAATCCAACTGCTACTCCAATTGTTCCTAAATCAGAATGCTTTCCATCTTGAGATGATGGTATTAATTCTTCAACTACGACATATATCATTGCTCCTGCTGCGAATGATAACATAAATGGAAGAATATTTATTACTGTTTTTGTTAAAAGAATCGTTATTATTGCTCCAATTGGTTCAACTATTCCAGATAATGTACCTTTTATAAATGCAGTCATTTTAGTTTCACCTTCTGCTCTTAATGGCATAGAGATAATTGCTCCTTCTGGAAAGTTTTGAATTGCTATACCAAGAGCTAGAGCTGTTGCTCCCGCCATTGTTATGTTGCTATTTCCTGCTAATGCACCTGCAAATGTTACACCTACTGCCATTCCTTCTGGTTGAGGTTAATTTAGAGTGTAGTTTTCTTAACTTCATTTAATTTTTTAAAATTAAAATATATATCTATCTCTTTATTTTGATGTACCTCTATTCTATTTATGAGTAATTTCATTAGTTCCGGTGTAGGCTTTTCTAAAGATAAATATTCTTTTATTAGCTTTTTAATTTCTTCAGCATTACTTCCCACCATATCACTTTTCATTTTTTCTAATTCAATATACTCTTTTTCTTTTTGCTTAATATTGTCTTGAAATTTATTATATAATCTATCATACATAGTTTCTGTTATCTTATTTTCTAGCTTATCCATATACATTTTATCTATATTTCCATTTATAATAAGTATATCTTTTTTTATTTTGTCTTGTAGAACACTATAATCAACAATTGATTTGCTGTTTTTCATATTTAGTTCAATTTTTCCTTCATCTATCTCTTTAAACAAATTTCTTAAATATGAAAGTATAGTATTTTCAAACTTTGTGTAATTAAATCCATGTGCAGTGCAAACTTTTAATTTTGAAAATCTACGATAATAGCTACAAATCATTCCCCAATTATTTCTATCTTTTTTTACTCCAATTTTATGCTTACATTCATAACAAACCATTAATCCATCTAAAAGAAAATAATTTTTCTTATCTAGCCTTGTATAATTTTGTGCTATTTGCATTTTCTGTATTGCGTCAAATTTTGAAATTTCAACAATTGGTTCGTGAGTATTTTCTACAATATACCATTGTTCTTCTGGATTTGGTCGTAGTTTTCTATTTTTATAACTTATTCTACTTCTTTTATTTTGAACTGTAACTCCTTTATATACTGGATTAGTTATAATTCTTTTTATTGCTTTATTACTCCAATATGTAAATTCATTATATCTTAACCTATGTGCTGTAGGAATATTGTTGTCAGTTAAATAATTCTTAATTGCCCCCACACTTTTACCTAAATATGCCATATCAAAAATTATTCTTACAATCTTTGCCTCTTCCTCACAAATTGCAAGTTTATTTTTATCATTTGGATCTTTAGTATATCCAAGTGGAGTTTTACCTCCTACCCACTTTCCTTGTGATTGCATAGTATGAAGAGCTGTTCTTATTTTCTTAGATAAATCTTTTGAATACATATCATTTAAAATTGATTTAAAAGGTGCTATATCATTATTCCCATTATTTTCTGAAAATGTATCAATTCCATCAGTAACAGAAACATATCTTACATTATTTTCTGGAAACCATTTTTCAATGTATTCTCCCGTTTCGATGTAATCACGCCCTAGACGAGATAAGTCTTTTGTAACAACCATATTTACTTTTCCTAAATTTATATCGTTTATCATTCTCTTAAAATCTGGTCTATTAAAATTAGTTCCTGTATATCCTGGGTCAATGTAAACATCTACTAAATCATAATTTGCTCCAAGATTTTTTACATATTCCAAAAGTAATGTTTTTTGATTGGTAATACTCTCGCTTTCATCAAAGCCTTTGTCTACATCTTCTTTAGATAATCTTATATAAATGGCTACTTTATATATTGTTCTAATTATTTCTCCAAGCATTTTTCCTCCTTCCACGCTTGAAAAAACAATTTGAATTCATGATGTTATTGTACCGTTGTTTAAATGTAATAGCAATATTTAAAACTCTAAATTCAAATTCTTTATTATAGCGTTAATTTTGGAAATGAGCAGTTTTAATAGCTGAAATGAGATAATCTGCTAATAACTTTTCAATTTCTTCTCCCTTATCATCAAAAAATGAATTAATTTTAAAATCTCCGTCCATCATAAAACCGCCTTTCCCTTAATATGAAAATTATTGTCTTATATAAAATTACTATGAACAAAAAATACTTTTATTCACATTTAAAGACAACAAAAAAGAGAGCTACATTTTGATATGAACCCCGTTTCTTGGACATAGAAACGAGGTTTTTATATGGGTAAATTAAGTTATAAGGATAAAATAAATTTATATAAAGATAAGAAATCAGGATTATCAACAAGTTCGGTTTCAAAAAAATATGGAATTAGAAC
>JAGAWU010000022.1 GCA_017941235.1 Bacilli bacterium
TCTAATTCCATACTTTTTTGAAACTGAACTTATTGACAATCCTGATTTTCTATCATTATATAAATTTATTTTATCTTCATAACTTAATTTACCCATATAAAAACCTCGTTTCTATGTCCAAGAAACGGGGTTCATATCAAATAATAAACTCTTTTTCATTTTAATAAATTGAATATGGATTAAAAGCTGTTCCTCCATAATAAGGGTAACCATTCCATGTTGAAAAATGTAAATGTGTTCCTGTAGAGAAACCTGTTGAACCCATACCACCAATAACTTGTCCTTTTTCAACTCTTTGACCAGCCCATACATATTTATTAGCAAGATGAGCATACATAGAGTAGACACCTTTATCATCTTTTATAATTATATAATTACCATTAGTAGAGGTAAAACTAGAAGTAACAACTTCACCACTATATATAGCATAAATATTGGAATTCCATCCACAACCTGCTATATCAATACCATCATGCGTTCTAGAAAAGTAAGTAGTAATATAATAACCATCTTCAGTTGGCCATCTATAACTAGTATCAATCACAGGGGCAGGTTCTGGCTCTGGAGCAGGTTCAGTTTTAACTTCATTATTAACTTGAACTACATTAGCTGATTTATTATCAGAACTATTTTCTACATGAGTATTATACTCAACAAAAGTTAAACTATTATTTGTAGACTTATAATGCTTGATTGCAGTAGGCCCAAAATAATATCCAGTCATAATTACTGAAATGAATAAAAGAATAACTGCAAATCTAATAACAAGTTTTTTATGTTTAAAATTCTTTATACCATGCTTTAAATTTCTAAAACTATCAATAATATATTTTTTATAATAACTTTTTATCTTTTTTATTTGAGTACTAAATTTATTTGAAATAAAACTCTTGAATTTTACTAGACAGGGTTTTACTAATCTAAATAAAAATTTAAAAAGCTTTATAAAACCACTCTTTAATACTCTAAACAAAAACTTAAAGAAGCTAGTAATTAACTTTTCTACGAATAAAATAAAATTGTCTAGCATACATTGCCCCCTTCAGATGTAGTATTATATCAAAAAGCCACTAATTTGTAAATAAAAACTTGCATATCTAAATCTTTTTAACTTTATTTTTTTCAGTATCAACTATTAAAGTATCACCAATAATAACTTCTCTTGAATCAATATCTTTATTAAAATATCCTGTTTTTACATCATACTCCTTATAATAGTCATAAGTTTCACCATATTCGGATAAAGTATAAGGACTAGTAATAAGCATAGTAGAGTATATACTGAATATCACGCTATATCTGTTATCACTAAAATTAATTAATATAGGATTATTAAAAAAGTATGAATTAACATAATATGAATTAGAAACCAGTTTATTAGTCTTTTTACTATAATAATCACAAAGAATTTTGTTTATAGAATTAACAATAACTTTTTCATCTTCAAAGTAAATATCAGCTTTCTTTTTTTCATGCTCAGATAAATCTATATTATATAGAGATGTAATTTCTTCATATATTTCTTGGTATTGATTAAGTAAGCTTTTTAATGTATAAGCTTGGACTCTATCAGGATTAATTTTTAATAGTTCTTTTTCTATTAAAGAATAGTCTTTTCTCAAATAACTTTTCATAATAATTTCAGGCGAAATAATCTCACAAAGCATAGAAGTAATTATTCGTTGCTTAGAATATGCATCAAAAAAATTGTAATACTCAGAAATAATTAGTGAATCAATTCCTTCTTCGAGTGTATCAGGAAAATAAGAACCATCTACACTTATCAAATGAATAAGTTCATGCGTTGCAATAGGATTATCCTCTAAAGAGACAGCCTTACCATCATTTGTATAAAGATCCATAACATGAAAATGATAATTCCATTGACCAGCAGTATTAATAAAATTATTACCATATTCTTTATATTCTACACAAAACCTACTAAGCTGATTACAAGCAGTATCATAGTCAATATATTGATAATAATCATCAAACAATTCATCAATATTATTTATTATTTCTTTCTCATTCTCGCTTAAGTTAGGATTATTTTTAACAGCACTATATAGTTTATCAATATTTTCATAACTTACATTCTTACTATATTCTTTACTACTTTTTCTACCTTTTTCGAAGGCTATACTAGTTCCACTAATAAATAGAATAGAAGATAAAATAAAAGAAAGAACTCTAATAGAACGCTTAGAATTATCTGTTACTGGGCCATTTTTAATTTCTGAAAACTTCTTACCTGAATACTTTGATAAATCGTAGTGTTCCATTATAACTTCCTCCTTAAAAAATAAAACTACTAGATTATATCATTTAAAATATAAAAAATCAATTTACCAAATATTTCTTTTAATTAAAAAAAAATTGTGTTATAATTTTGACGTATAGAAAGAAGGAGTATTATGGAAGAAAAAAATATATTAGTATTTGGACATAAAAAACCAGATACAGATGCTATAACAGCAAGTATAAGTCTTTCTTATTTAAAAAATAAATTAGGATTTAAAACTGAACCTAGAGCACTAGGAAGTTTAAATAAGGAAACTAAATATGCACTTAAATATTTTGGAGTAGAAGAGCCTAAATATTTAAATGATGTTAAATTACAATTAAAAGATATCAATTATCATAAAGATTTTATTTTAAATGAAAAAGAAACAATCTATGATGGATACCAATATATGATAAAAGAAGGATTAACTGGTGTACCTATTGTAGGTGATAATGATGAATTTATTGGACTTTTAACTATTAAAGATTTATCAAAAGCTTTCTTAAATGCACATGATAATGATATTCATACATCTTATAGTAATATTTTAAAAGTACTTGATGGTGAAGAAGTATTAAAATGTGATGATGAAATAAAAGGTAAGCTATTAGTTGGTGCCTACTCAACAGAAACATTTAAAGAAAAAGTAAAATTAGACAATGAAATAATTTTAATTGTAGGTGACAGACAAGATTTACTAGAATATGCTATTGAATCTGGAATATTAATGGTTGTTGTTGCTGGTGACGGAAAAATAAATGATAATTTAGTTAAACGTGCAAAAGAAAAGAAAGTAAACATTGTTAGAAGTAGTTATGATTCATATCATATAAGCAAATTAATTTCTCTAAGTAGTTATTTAAAAACAATGGTATGTAGTTATAATCCAACAAAATTTGAAGAAACAGATTATGTTGATACAGTACTTGATGTAAACAATAAATTACGTCATACAAATTATCCTATTGTTAATAAAGATAATAAATGTCTTGGATTACTTCGTATTACAGATTTAAATGATAAATCACCTAAAAAAGTAATACTAGTAGATCATAGTGAAAAATTACAATCAGCAGATGGAATAGAGCAAGCTAAAATTGTTGAAATCGTTGACCATCACAATATTGGTAGTATTACAACAGATGCACCTATTAACTATAGAAATATGGCAGTAGGATCTTCTAATACTATTAACTATATCTTATATAAAGAAAATGGTATTGAAATACCAAAACATATAGCAGGTATGATGCTTTCAGGTATACTTTCAGATACATTAATACTAAAGAGTCCAACTACTACTGATATAGATAGAGAAGTTGTAGCAGAATTAAGCAAGATAGCAGAAGTAAACTATGAAGAATATGGAATGGAAATGTTAAAAGCAGGTACTTCACTAGAAGGAATGAGTATTGAAGATGTACTTTATAACGATTATAAATTATATAACGTTGGTGATAATACATTTGCAATAGGACAATTCTTTACAATGAATTTTGAAGATATTAACAAAGATATTGATAAATACATCAAAGTAATGAATGATGCTGCAGAAGCAAATAATTATAAATTAGTAGTATTATACGTTACAGATATAATTAAAAATGGAAGTTACATAATCTTTAATGATAAAGGTAAAGATGTAATAAGTGAAGCATATAATAAAGAAATGAATGTTGGAGACTTCATTGAAAAATGTGTATCACGTAAGAAAAATGTTGTACCACTAATTATGGATACATTTGGAAACTAGTATGAACTAAATGTTCATACTTTTTTTGTAATATTTTGAAGAAAAAAAACATAATCTATGTTACAATAATAAAAGAAAAGATGAAGGAGGATTTATGACAAAAAAAGAAAAAAATAAAAGAATAGATAAAGAAAGTATAATTGAAACATTTGGATTAATAATATTATCATTTATATACATAATAATAGTAAGAAAAGTGGATGTTCAAATGATAGGCCCAAAGAATTCAGAAGTAGGACTTGCATCAATTAACTCGTTTTTCCATAAGTTATTAGGAAGCAATATGACAATATATAAAATTACAGAAATACTTGGAATGATAGCACTGCTTATTGTAGGAATTTATGCAGTAATAGGATTAGTACAATTAATAAAAAGAAAAAGTTTGAAGAAAGTAGACAACAAAATAATAGCACTAGGAATACTTTATGTATTATTAGGAATAGTATATGTATTGTTTGAAAAACTAATTATTAATTATAGACCAGTTTTAATAGATGGAGAACTAGAAGCATCATTTCCATCAAGTCACACTATGCTTGCAATATGTATATGTATGAGTTCAATAATGGTTAATAAAGACTTTATAAAAAATAAAAAATATTTAAAATTAACAAATATAGGCTTATTAATTCTAATGACATTAATAGTACTAGGGAGATTTATTTCAGGAGTACATTGGTTTAGTGATATAGTAGGTGGAATAATTATTTCAATAACACTATTAAGTTGTTTTAATGTTATTACAGGAATATTGGGAGAAAAATAGTTTTCTTCTTTTTTTTTGTTGTTAAAATTTATTCAATAATCTATAATTATAATAAAGAATGATATATAATAAAGTAAGTAGTAAGTTATATGAACATAATAACTTAAAAGAGAAGAAGAGTACTACTACTTGGGGAGTTAGTTAATGAAAATAGAAATGATAGATTTAGTAGAATTTTTTGATGATAAGAATAAAGAATTAGGTGGTATGGGAATAGGTGCAACAGGAATAATTACACAGAATCAAATGATAAATAGATATAATGATTATTCAAATTTTAATAAATGTAATATTAAAGGGACAGGAAGTCATTTTGACACAGAAGGAAGCATAATGTCAGATATATTTGGATATGATAGAAGATTGTTCTTAGGATATGGTTATGATCAAAAACTATATAGCAAGCTAAATTTAAGACAAAAAAGAGCACTTGGAGAAATGGTAGTATTAAAGTATATTAATAATAGTACTGGAAAATATGTTCTAATATATTTACCTGAAACACAAGAAACAATTACTGAAGAACAATTTGAGGCTATAAAATATGTTGGCGAAAAAATAAGTGAAGCAGGAAGAAAACTAAGAAGACCAATTAAAATAATGATTACAGATAGAAAGAATAAAGCAACTGAAATTAATTCGATAAGAAACTATATAATACCATTTATAGAAAGTCATATTGATGATACATATGAGCAATCAATTATAGATGAGAATATAATTGCAGAAGAAGAACTTGGAATATCAGGAAAAAGATTATGAAATATAGCGAGTATAGAAAAAGAAGAGAACTTAAATTATTGAAAAATACAATATAAGGTGAAAAAAGTAAAAAAAATGTTGACTTTTAAAGGCTTTTAACATATAATTAAATACAGTTAAGAAATGGAAAGAGATTTGTATCCACCTGACCAACGAATAGTGGTAGGTTAAAAGCCAATAAAAATAATAAAATATTTTTAATTGTGTTTTTAAAGTGGGTATAAATATACTCACTTTTCTTATTTATGGAGGTGTTAGATATCGCAAACAGTAAAAATGATTTGTTAATAAATGAACAAATCAGAGCTAAAGAAGTTTTAGTAGTTGGTCCTAAAGGGGAACAAGTAGGTGTAAAAAGTTTAAAAGACGCTTTAACACTAGCAAGTTATGCATCATATGATTTGGTACTTATTAGTCCAAATGCTAATCCGCCTGTATGTAAAATAATGGATTATAACAAATACCGTTATGAAAAACAAAAAAGGCAAAAAGAATCTATGAAAAAACAAAGAGCTAATATGTCACAACTTAAAGAATATAGGTTGTCACCAACAATAGATGTAGGGGACTTTGAGACAAAACTTCGTAATGTCATCAAATATTTAGAGAAAGGTGACAGAATAAAAGTTTCTGTGCGATTCAAGGGACGTCAGATGGCTCATACTGAACTTGGTGAAGAAGTATTAAATCGTTTTGCTTCAAAGCTTGAAGAATACGCTGATATACAAGAAAAGCCAAAATTAGAAGGTAGACAGATGACAATGCTACTAGTACCAAAAAAAGATAAAAAATAATAGGAGGAAATAAATATGCCAAAAATCAAAACACATAAAGGACTAAGTAAAGTTCTAAAAGTTAGAAAAAGTGGTAAAGTAAAAATTTATTGTCCAGGAAGTCGTCATAACACTGGAAGTAAATCATCAAAATTTAATAGAAAGAATAGAAAAGGAAATAGCTTAAGTAAAGCTGATGAAAACAGATTAAAGAATTTAATCTAATACAATAATAGGAGGGAATAAACATGGCAAGAGTAAAAAATGGAGCTGTAACAAAAGCTCGTCATAAGAAAGTTTTAAAAGCTGCTAAAGGTTATTTTGGTAGTAAACATAGATTATATAAATCTGCAAAAGAACAATTAATGCATTCTGGTCAATATGCTTTTAGAGATAGAAAACAAAAGAAAAGAGATTTCAGAAAATTATGGATTACAAGAATCAATGCTGCATGTCGTGAAAATGAAATTAGTTATTCTAGATTCATCAACGGACTTTCAAAAGCAGGGGTAGAAGTAAACCGTAAAATGTTATCTGAAATAGCTATCAATGATCCAAAAGCATTTACTGAATTAGTAAATGTTGCTAAAAAAGGATTAGAAGGAAAAGTAGCTGCAAGTAAAGTAGAAAGTACAAACGAAGTAACAATAAAAGGTGCTTCAAAAACTGCAAAAAAAGAAACAGTTAAAAAAGAAGAAAAAGAAGAAACTAAAAAAGCTGCAAAAAAAGAAGCAGTTGATTATAGTTCAATGACAGTTGCTGAATTAAAAGAAATAGCAAAAGAAAAAGGAATTGCTACTACAGGATTAAAGAAAGCTGATTTAGTAGAAGCATTAAATAAATAAAAAATATACATATAAGTTATTTTACTTGCCTAGTGCCTTAGGGTGGTAAGTTATAGAACTTATAGAAGAGAAAAACAAAAGGAGAAAAGAATTATGAGTACAATCGTATCAATGAGTTATTTATTAGAAGCTGGTGTTCACTTCGGACATCAAAGAAGAAGATGGAATCCAAAAATGAAGGAATACATCTATACATCAAGAGATGACATTTATATTATAGATTTAACAAAGACTGTTAAAAAATTAGAAGAAGCATATGAAGCAATGAAGAAAATTGCTGAAGATGGTGGAAAAGTTTTATTTGTAGGAACTAAAAAACAAGCTCAAGAAGCAGCTGAAGAATGTGCAGTAAGAACAAATAACTATTTCATGAATGAAAGATGGTTAGGTGGAACATTAACTAACTTCAAAACAATTCGTTCTAGAGTTCGTAGAATGGATGAAATAGATAAAATGGAAGAAGATGGAACATTTAGTCTATTACCTAAAAAAGAAGTTATTAAAATCAAAAAAGAATATGAAAAATTAAACAAAAACTTACGCGGAATTCGTGAAATGAAAAAATTACCACAAGCTTTAGTAATTGTTGATCCACGTAAAGAAGAAAATGCAATTAAAGAAGCACGTATATTAGGAATACCTGTATTTGGTATTGTTGATACTAACTGTGATCCAGATTTAGTTGATTATGTTATTCCAGGTAATGATGATGCAGTTAGAGCTGTAAAATTAGTTCTTGGAGTATTAACTAACGCAATTGCAGAAGTTAATGGAAATGAAGTATTAGACTTTATAACTGAAGATGATAAAGCAAATAAAAAAGCTCCTAAAAAAGAAGCAAATGAAAAAGTAGAAGCAAAAGCTGAGAAAAAAGAAGAAGTTAAAGAAACTGTAAAAGAAGAAAAGAAAGAAACAGTTGATTACAATTCAAAAACTGTTGCTGAATTAAAAGAAATAGCAAAAGAAAAAGGAATTGCTACTACAGGATTAAAGAAAGCTGATTTAATAGCAGCATTAGAAAAATAATAAGGAGATAATTTATGTTTAAAGCTAGTGATGTAAAAGAATTAAGAGAAATGACTGGAGCAGGAATGCTTGATTGTAAAAAAGCATTAGAAGCATGCGAAGGAGATAAAGAAAAAGCTGTAGATTGGCTAAGAGAAAAAGGAATTAGTAAAGCTGCTAAGAAAGAAGGAAGAGTAGCTGCAGAAGGAATTTGTGTTATTAAAGAAGATGGTAATGATGCAGTAATCCTTGAAGTTAACTCCGAAACTGATTTCGTTGCTAAAAATAGTGAATTCTTAGATTTTGTATCATATCTTGCTGATGTAGTTTTAAAGAATAAAAAAGAAACAGTTGAAGAAGTTTTAGAAATTAAAGATGGTGAAGAAACTATTAATGATAAATTAATAGCAATCACTGCAAAAATCGGAGAAAAAATTAGTTTCCGTAGATTTGAAATTTTAACAAAATCAGATGATGAAGTATTCGGAGCATATACACACATGGGTGGAAAAATTGGAGCTCTTACAATTGTAAAAGGAGCAAGCCCAGAAGTAGCTAAAGATGTTAGTATGCATATTGCTGCAATGTCTCCAGTATGTTTATCAAGAGAAGATGTACCAGCTGAAATGTTAGAACATGAAAAAACAATAATTAAAGAACAAGTAATGAATGAAGGAAAACCAGCTGATATAGCAGAAAAAATGGTAAACGGACGTATTAACAAATATTACAAAGAAATATGCTTAAAAGAACAAGAATTTATTAAAGATTCAAGTTTAAATGTAGAAACATATGTTAAAAATAATGGTGGAGAAATAGTTAAATTTGTAAGATTTGGTGTAGGTGAAGGAATCGAAAAGAAAGAAGAAAACTTCGCTGAAGAAGTTATGAACCAAGTTAACCAAGCTGCATAAGAACCTTTTGGTTCTTTTTCTTTATAAGGGGGGATTTCTATGCAAAAAAGAAAACTAATTAGTATATTAGAAATAATTAAAAACTATAAAGAAATATATCAAAAATTAAAACTAGATTTAAATAGTATATTTGAGCTTAGTGATACAGAATTATCAGAAATACTTAATTGTGATAAAGAAAATGATAGATTTTTCAAGCTAACAACATATTTAGATAAATCATTTTTAAATCAGCAACAAAAAGAATATTTACTAAGAATGTTAGAAAAAAGTAAAAGAGAATTAACCATTGATGAATTTTTAGAAATATATGAAAGTATAAAAAATAATGAAAAATCATTTAAATCTAATAATTATAACTTTTCAAAATTTATAGCAACCTTAGATTATATACTTAATACAGTTGAAGAGTCGTATCAACTAAAATACTCAGTTAAGGCACTTTCTAATTTATTTTTAAATAACAATATTCAAAGTATAATTACTTCAATTATCTATTCAAATAAAGAATATCAAGCTGAATGTTTATATAGAATAACAAATTATCCAAACATTATGAACAGCAAATTTTTACAAAAAATACTTGAGATGATAATCAATACAGGTATAAAAGAACAAGCTGAAAACGTTATAATGCTAGGGAATTCAACTACTTTTACAAAAAATAGAAATAGCTTAGAAATAATGAAATTAATATCATGTGCAAAGGGAAAATATCAGGCACTATATGGTCAATTAGCAGGAAATAATCCAATCATAACGAAAGAACCAAATTCCCTATACTTAATATCGTTGATTACAACAGCGAAAGAAGACTACCAATCAGAGTTTACATATAAAGCATTATGCACAGATTTAATATATCGATACAACAATACAAGATTTGCTGATTTAATATATAATTCAAAATCTAGTTCTCATGCAATGTGTTTATATAAAATAATAAAGAATTTTAAATTCTTGAATAAAGATAATTCATATGAAATATTAAAAATAATATCTAATAGTGAATTTTCTAATCAGGCCTTATATGGATCAGAAGCAATAAATTTAGCACAGCAACTAGGAATAAGTGATAAAACATTAGAAAAGATAATTAAAATTATTTGTAATACAAGAATAAAAGAAACACCAAAATATATTTATAAAGCATTAGCAGACTATAGAAGAGTAAAAAGAGATGATTTAATGAGTGTATTAAGAATACTTAGTAAATCTGATACAGAAGAAGAAGCAAAAGAAATATATATATTATTTAAAAAAATACTAGAAGAAAGTACAAAAGAAACATTTATTAAGAGTTTTAAATCTCAAATAAAAGAGCAAGTATATGAATATGAAGACAAAAAATTAGAAGAAATAATAAATGATGATATAGATGAAGTAATAAGTATATTAAAAAAGTGTTTTATTAAAGATTTTTCAAAAGAAAGTACTATAAAAGTAAAGAAAATAAACAATTCTAAATAGAAAGAGGATATAAATTTATCTTCTTTTTTTGTCTAACATATTTAAAAAAAAAACATATTGTTATATAATAAATATATATAAAATAATGGAGGAATATGTATGGCAAAATATGAAGTAACAGTAGGTGCTGAAAAATTAAATCCAAAAAAGAAAAGAGTATTATTAAAAGTAATTATTTCACTTTTGTTTGGTATATTATTGGGTGGAGGAGCAGTATATTATTATTACAATTATTATCTAGATAATAAACCAAAAACGAAAGTAATAAAGAAAGTGGATTGTAATAAAACTGCAAAAGAAAAAAGTGTAAAATTAGACATAAATAGTTATAGAGTAAAAAAACTTATGAATGGCATTCATTTCAATGATGGAAGTGTTACACAAAAAACTCTATATCTTGAAGATAAAACTTTAGCAAAAGACTTAGATTCTAATTATCTTGATAATTTATTAATTATGGAAGCATATAGAATGAAAAATAATTACGAAGATAAAGTTACTATAAAAGATTTAGAATTGGCTAGAGTTAATCTATTTGGAAGTAATTATGAAGTAATTATTCCTACAGACAAAGAAGTAGGAACTTGTCCAATATTTAACTATGATGTTTCAAATAGAGAATACTCAAAAAGTAGTACAGAATGTAATTTTACTAGTGATATAAAAATAAAATATGAAACACTAAGTGCAACAATGATAGAAAATAAAAGTATAACAATTACAGAAATAGTAGCATTCATAAGTGATGATAAAGTATACAAAACTATAGATGGCTCAAATAATGTATCGGATGAAGTAAAAGTAGATGATATTGAATCATTTAAACTAAAAGATAAAGAAAAAGATTTAAATAAGTACAAATATAATTTTAAATATGACGAAGATACTGATAATTATATCTTTGAAAGTGTTGAATTGGTAAAATAAAAACGTTTTCATATGAAAACGTTTTTTCTATTTAATTATTCTAATACTCTCAATTATTGGTTGATTCTCTTTTAAAACAGTACCATTATCATCCTCAACCTTAGCACTTTCAGCAATCTTATCAACTACATCCATACCACTAGTTACATGACCAAAAGCAGCATATTGTCCATCTAAGAAAGTACTATCTTTGTGAACTATAAAGAATTGACTTGAAGCACTATTAGGATCTTGACTTCTTGCCATAGAAATAACTCCACGTTTATGAGAAATATTATTAACTACACCATTACTAGAAAACTCACCTTTAATAGTTTTACTACTACCACCAGTACCATTACCAAGTGGATCACCACCTTGAATCATAAAATCTTCTATAATTCTATGGAATGTAAGACCATCATAAAACTTATCATTAACTAAATTTACAAAATTAGTAACAGTAATAGGTGCAGTATCAGCATCAAGTTCAAGTTTAATAGTACCATAATCTTTAACAACTATTTCAGCATTTACTTTTCCGTTTAACATTTTATCATCCTCCTTTTCATTACTACAACCAGCAATCAAAAAACAAGTTGTAATAAGTAATAAAAACAAAAAAACTTTTTTCTTCATAATATCTATCCTTTCCATAATAAAAATACCACAAATATAAACAAAATTCAATCTTTACAAAACGATAAAAATTGATATAATAATGAAATGTTAGGGGGTATAATATGGATAAAGAATACTCTTATATAATTTTTGAAAAGAATAACAAAGAAATATCAAAATCAATATCAAAATTATTAAAAATGATAAAAGATGATTATGAAGTTGTAAAACACTTTAACATAGGAAATTTCTCAATATATAGAATATATAAATCTTTTGACAAGTATTATGAACATAAATTATATAGTACTTGTGAAAATAAGGAATATTTTCTAGAATTAGATTTTGATGAGCTTGATCCTATACAATCAGAGGCTATTAAAAGATTGATACTAGAAAGTAATTTAAGTAGTTTAACAGAAGATAAAAAAAGTATATTAGTACAAAGTCTATCAGCATATATTTTATCTAATGATGAAAAAAAAGAGTTCTTATATTATGACAAAAAAGGAAAAAAACTATATTTAGGAAAGTTTGGAAAAAAAGCCCCTGTATTTGTATTAGAAGATGATAATGGATCAAGAATAACGACAAATAGTGAATATCTAAGAAAACTTCTAAAAGAAAACTATAAAACATCATCTATACTAAATGGAGAAGATGCGATATACGAAATAACAAATAATGGTGACTATAAAAGAAATGATATAGCAAATGAAACAGAAGAAAATTTAGAAATAGAAAGTGATAAAAACTTAAAAAAGCTATTAAATGAAAGCATTACAGGTATAGAATCAGTACTAAAAAAAGGAGAATTTATAACTGATAAAGTATACTCACTTAATCCATCACTAGGAAGAGAAGAGGAAATAAAGGAATTAGAAAAGAATCTTATGATACCTAAAAAAGGTGTATTATTAGTAGGAAAAACTGGAGTAGGAAAAACAGCTATAGTAGAAGGCTTAGCATATAAAATTAGAGGAAAAGAAGTTTGTGATAGATTAAAAAATAAAAGAATATTTTCTATAAGTATCTCAAATTTAACAGCAGGAACAAGATATAGAGGAGACTTAGAAGAAAAAATAGAAAAGTTATGTATGTACATTAAACATCATCCAGAAATAATATTATTTTTAGATGAAATGCATGCTGGTATAAATGATAATAATTATGAATCAGGAACAATAAGTATTTCAGATATATTAAAGCCATATATTTCTAAAGGAGAGTTAAAAATAATAGGAATAACTACAGATGAAGAATTTGAAATATTAAGAAAAAGTGATGCATTTTTAAGAAGATTTAATATATTAGAAATAGAAGAAATGGATAAGAATAAACTAATAAGAATATTAACAGAACATATATACTTTAATGAATTTGATATAGACATATCTATGACAGAAGAAGAGATTTTAAGATTATGTAATATAGTAATAAAATTATCAAAGAGAAAACCAAAATACATTTATAAGGAAAGAAGTAATCCAGATAGTTCAATTAATATAATAGATAATTGCTTTGCACACATAGCAGTAAATAATATAAAAAATGCAGGATATAACGATTTTATAGATGGTATTATCAATAATAAAAACTTAGGTATTACAGAATTAGATTTACCAATGTTAAAAAAGGGAAAACAAAAAGATGAACCAACAAAAATAATAAAGTTAACTAAAAATAACTTGTTATAAATATAAGTTTATAGTAAAATTAGTTAAAAGGAGAATTTTAATGGAAGAGGAAATTATAAAAGAAACAAAAGAAAAAATGGAAAAAGCAGTTGAAAATCTTAATAAGAGAATGGCAACTGTAAGAGCTGGACGTGCTAACCCATCAAGTTTAGATGGAGTACAAGCTGAATACTATGGGGTTTTAACTCCGCTTAAACAATTAGCTATTATTTCAGTACCAGAAGGTAATCAATTACTAATTAAGCCATTTGATAAGAGTAGTTTAACTGCAATTGAAAAAGCAATACTAGCTTCTAACTTAGGTTATAATCCTTCAAACGATGGAGAAACAATTAGAATAATAATTCCTGCACTTACTGAAGAAAGAAGAAAAGAATTAACTAAGCAAGTAAAATCACTAGCAGAAGATGCAAAAGTATCTATTAGAAATATTAGACATGAAGCACTTGATGATGCTAAAGGATTAGAATTACCTGAAGATACATTAAAAGGTGTTGAAAATAGAATTCAAGATCTAGTTAATACTTATAATAAAAAGATTGAAGAAGAATTAAAGAATAAAGAACAAGAATTATTAACAGTTTAATTTAGTAAAATTTGACAAAAAAAGACATATAAATTACTAGAGGTGATTTATATGTTTTTTCATGTGATGGAACTAGTTCATAACTTGTTTTTTACAGGAAGTTATTCAAATGGAGTATTTAAAGAACCATTAAGTAAGGAAGAAGAAGAAATATGTATTAATAAAATGTTAAAAGGAGATAAAGAGTCAAGAAATAAACTAATTGAACATAATTTAAGGTTAGTTGCTCATATAGTAAAAAAATTTGATTTTAAAGAAAAAGATCAAGATGATCTAATAAGTATTGGAACAATAGGCCTAATAAAAGGAGTGGACTCCTATAAAAATGAAAAGAATGTAAAACTTACAACATATTGTGCTAGATGCATAGAAAATGAAATACTAATGTACTTTAGATCTAATAATAAGAATAATAAAAATATAAGTTTAAATGATATGATAGGTTATGATAAAGATGGAAATGAAATAGAAGTTTTAGATGTATTAAAAGTAACTAATGAAGACTTTTTTAATGAAGTAGCACTAAAGGATGATATAAAACTTTTAAATACATATATGAAAAAACTAACTCCAAGAGAAAAAGATATATTAATAAGAAGATATGGATTATATAATAATGATGAAGAAACACAAAAAACTATAGCGAAAAAACTAAAAATATCAAGAAGTTATGTATCAAGAATAGAAAAAAGAGCATTAACAAAAATATTAAAAGAATTCATTAAAAATAATAAAATTGATTAAAAAAGTTATTTTTAAATATTTCCTTCATATACTTGATTAGGTGATCATTTTGAGTATAGAAGAATATAGAAATAAAAAAAAGAATAATGAAGTAGAAATAAATAGTAAATTAAAAAGAAAAATAAAAAGTTTTATTAACAAAGTACTTATAAGTATCATCATACTTCTTATAGGATTAATTATAAATAAAAGAAATCCATCGTTTTCTAAAAAAATAAATAAAAAATTATTTGAAGAGAATATCAATTTTATAAAACTAAAAAAAACTTATAACAAATATTTTGGAAAATATATAGGAGAAACTAAACAAGTAGAAGATGTATTTACAGAAAAAATGAATTATAAAAGTAAATCAATATATAAAGATGGTGTTAAATTAGAAGTAGAAAGTGGATATTTAATACCTGCTATAGAATCAGGAATAGTTGTATATGAAGGAGAAAAAGAAGGATATGGTTATACTGTAATAGTAGAACAAATAAATGGTATAAATGTATGGTACTCAAATATAAATCCGAAAGATATAAAAATGTATGACTACATAAATAAAGGAGATTTAATAGGAGAGGCTAAAGATAAAAAGATATATTTATTATTTGAACAAAAAGGTAAGTTTTTAGATTATAAAAAATATATTTAAAATATATATACACCCGAGCCTCTATATATTAATGTTTTTATCTATTCTAATTGGATATTTTGAACAATTCATATTTGTCTTTTTACTGATTTTCTTTCATGAAATAGGGCACTTTGAAACAGCTAGATTATTTAAATATAAAGTTGACAAAATATATCTTTATCCAACAGGAGGTATATCAAAATTTACAAGTGAATTAAACACAAGCTTTATAAAAGAATTATTAGTATTGATTAATGGACCCTTAATGCAAATTATTATATACTTTTTAATAAAAACTATTTATCCATATCAAAGACCATTAATATATTTAAAAAATATACATTATAGTATATTAATGTTCAACCTATTACCAATATATCCTTTAGATGGAGGTAAACTATTAAATTTATTTTTAAATAAAATATTTTCATTTAGAAAAAGTTTTAATTATACAATATATTTATCTTATATAGTAATAGGAATATTTATTATTCTTATACCTAATCATTTTAAAATAAACTATATATTTATGGTAATATTTTTAATATATAAAACTACAGAAGAGTATAAAAATAGAAATTATTATTTTGATAAATTCATATTAGAAAGATATTTATATAGTTATAATTTTAATAAACTATGTATTGTTAAATCTTTAAATGATTTTAAGAAAGAGTATAAACATATACTAAATAATAATGAAAAAATATACACAGAAAAGGAATATTTAATTAATAAATATGAAAAACAAAAAGACTGAAAAACTCAGTCTTTTATGCTTTCTTTGTAATACTACCAAGTAGTGGAGTAAGCATAATTAATAGATAATAAATAAATGTTCTAATAGAAAATACATTCTTAGAAATTATATTACATATAGAAAAGATAAAAATGAAGAATAGGCCAATTTTAATTCCTTCTAAAAAAGTAAGTTTACTACTGTTTCTGGATAACTTCTTACTATTAAAATAAAGAATTATAAAAACACTCGCTAATTCTAAATAACTATATATACTAGTTGGTAATATATTAAAATAGTTTAGTAAAGTCAAAACTAAAGTAATAATTGTAATCTCTAATAATATAAAAATAAAATTCTTTATATACTTTTTCATAAACACCTCTCTATAATAATATGACATGTATAAAAAAATATACTTTTAAACTATATATAATTAGGTGATTATATGTTAATAATGGTCTTAACAGCAAGAGCAATAATAAGTTTTATAGAATTAATAATTATAAAAGTATTAATAGAAAAAAACAAATATGAAGAATTAGACAAATATATAAGTATAATACTACTTATAATAATAGGAAGTAGTATATTAAATTATAAGGATAATATACTAATGTACATAGTTCCAATAATAATGATATTATTTTTAAGACAAGTTATTTTATATAATAGAAAAGTAAAAAACTTCTTTGAGAAGGATCCTATACTTCTAGTAAAAAATAGTAAAATAGTATATAAAAATTTACTTAATAGTAATTATAATTTAGAAAAGCTACTAAATGAATTAAAAAAAAGAAAAATATATGATTTAAAAGAAATAAAATATGTATTTCTAAGTGATAATAAGTTATTCATAGTTAATTATGAAAATAATATAAAAGAAAACAACGAAATAATAATAATGGATACAAAAATAGATAAAGAAAACTTAAGAAAACTAGGATTAAGTGAGAAATATATAAAAAATATTTTATTAAAAGAAAATATTAATATAGATGATATAGTCTTTGGAGTATATAAAAATAAAAAAATATATATAATAAGAAATAATCTACTAAAATAGACAAAATAAATAATAATAAAGTTATATATTAATATTGGTGAAATTTATGACTAAAAGATTAAGTATAGTAACAATGATATTATTGATGCTTTATATAATGATTCCAACTGTAGAAGAAGGAAAACAAGAAAGAACTATTCAAAAAGAAATTAGAGGAGTATTTATTTCATATATAGAATTACAAACTTATATAAAAAATAAAACTTATAATGAAAGTATAAATAATATTGAAAACATAGTAAAAAATTTAAAACAAAATAACTTCAATACAATTTATCTTCAAGTAAGAAGTCATATGGACTCTATATATGATTCAGATTTATTTCCTGTAAGTAAAAATATTATTCTAAAAAATAATGAAAGTTATGATGTGCTTGAAAAGTTTATAGAAATATCAAAAAAAGAAAATATTAGTATTTATGCTTGGGTAAATCCATATAGAATTGGAAATAATTATAACAAAGAAAGCAGGTATTATAGTATGGTTAAGGATGATATAAAGAATGTAAATGGAGTTTATTATCTTAATCCAGCAAGTAATAATACTACAAATCTTATAGTAGATGGAATAAAAGAAATAGTAAAGAAATATGAAGTTAAAGGAATATTGTTTGATGATTACTTTTATCCAAGTAAAGACATAGATATAGAAGAGTATAATAGTGAAAACAAAAGTATAACTATAGAAGAATATAGACTAAATAACATAAACAAGATGGTAAAAAAAGTAAATAAAGAAATTAAGAATATAAACAAAAATATAGAGTTTGGAATAAGCCCAGATGCAAATATTGATAATGATTATAATAAGGAATATGCAGATGTAAAAAGATGGGGAGAAGAAAGTGAATATGTTGATTTTTTAATGCCTCAAATATATTATGGATTTGAAAACGAGACAAAACCATTTGAAGTAGTTCTAGAAGAATGGAAAAACATAGTAAAAAATAGAAATGTAAAACTCCTAGTAGCTCTAGCATTTTATAAAACAGGAAAAATAGATAACTATGCTAAAAAAGGAGAAAATGAATGGATTAATAATAACGATATAATAAAAAGAGAAGTATTAATGATAAGAGAAAAACAAAATATAAATGGTTTTTCAATGTTTAGATATGACAATATGTTTAATGAGAATATAATGACAGACAACTCTAAAAAAGAAATACAAAACTTAAAAGAAATAATGTAAACTAAAAAAATAACTATTGTTAATATCAAAATAAAGCCTTATAATAAAAGTGTAAAGTAGGTGAAGATATGAATAAAAAAGGGTTTACTTTGATAGAACTTATAGCTACTATAACAATACTATCAATAATAATGATGGTAGCAATACCAAATGTAATAAGTATAACAAAGAAAAATAAAAATCAAACATATATAAATGATGCAAGAAAAATGGTAACACTAGCAAAATATAGGTTTGAAAGTGATGCATCAATACCTAGACCAACAAACATTAATCCAATTATTATTTTATTAAATGCACTTGATAAAAGTGAACTTCAAAAAGGCCCTGAAAATGGAACTTATGATACAGAACGTAGTTTTGTAAAAATAATATATGATAATACTAAAAATACATATGTTTATAGCGTTCAAATAGCAGAAAAATTAAATGATACTGAAACAGATACTAATCAGTATAGAGGAATAGTACTAACTGAGTATTCAAATATTACTAATATAAATGCCAAGAATAGCTATATAACTTCTGGAAAAGACACTAAATTTCCAAAAGGCACAACACTTCAATCAGATACAAGTAGATTAATACGATAAAGTGTAAATTAAGAAAAAAAATATTTACTAAAATTTATTTTGATGTTAATATGTTAATGTAGAGGAGGATGAAAATATGAAAATGAATAAGAAAGGGTTTACATTAATCGAGTTACTTGCAGTTATTGTAATTTTAGGAATCTTAATGATGACAGCAATCCCAGCAGTAACAAGAGCAATCGCTAAATCAAGAAGAAATACATATTGGCAAAATATGAAAAGTTATGCAAAATCAGCAGCAACACCATTTTTAGATGGTGAATATCAAAGTACTAAATATAGTGGTGAATCTTGCGCTTATCCAGGAATCGGTGAATTTGTTATAATTCCAGTTAGTATAGTGGAAGTTGAGCAGGGAGACACTACAAGAAGTTCTTTTAAATCACCATATGTAACATCAGGAAATTGTAAACCAACAATAGTTGTTATTAATTTAGGTTCTGACGGCAAAGATGATTTAAAATGGTATGTAGTTGGAATGGATCAAGCAGGAAATGGTATAACAAATTATGTTGATATCAATAAGTTAGGATTAAATGATGTAAAAACAGGAGCAACATGTTCAGGAGAAATTGATCTAGCTGCTGCATCACCTACCTTAAAAATAGGCCCTAAAACATATACGCATAAAGATACATGTCAATAATATAGGAGAATGAGATGAAAAAAAATAATAAAGGATTTACATTAATCGAGTTACTTGCCGTAATAGTAATATTAGGTATATTAATGATGACAGCAATACCTGCAGTAACAAAAGCAATTGCCAAATCAAGAAAAAATACATATTGGCAAAATATGAAAAGTTATGCAAAATCAGCAGCAACCCCATTCTTAGATGGTGAATATACTGTAAAAGGTGATGCAAGTTCATCTTGCCCTTATCCAGGAGCAGGAGAGTTTGTTGTAATTCCAGTTAGTATAGTAGAATTAGAACAAGGAGACACTACAAGAAGTTCATTTAAATCTAAATATCTTAATAGTACAGATAATGATACTAATAATTGTATACCAACAATAGTAGTCGCTAACGTAGGGGCATATAACAAAGATAACTTACAATGGTTTGTAGTTGGAATGGATCAAACAGGAAATGGTATAACTAATTATATTAATATCAATAAATTAGGCTTAAATGACGTTAGAACTGGTCTTGCAACAAATACTAATGGTGTAGCTGGAACAGACGATGCAAAAAAATGTGTTGCTCCATTTAATCCTAATACAGTATCATCTGGGACATATACAATAGGTGGAAAAAATTTGAAATACAAAGCTACATGTCAATAATAAAAAAACATAAAATTGACGTTGTAAAATATAAGTAAACACAAAAAATGATGTGTTTACTTTTTTTGATATAATAAATAATAAGAAAATATACAAAGAAAGACTCAAATATGTGAAAATAATACTTGGGAGTATATTTTGTCAAAGAATATAAAAAGAGTAATTATACTAGAGTTCAAGAACTTATAGATGAATTTAAATAATTATTCTTTACTGATAAGCTCTAATTTAACATCTTTTTTCTTGCTATAAAGTTTCAATTATGTTAAGTTTAATTAGAGGCGATAATATGTTATTAATAGGTTCACATGTAAATTATAATTCCAAAGAACAACTACTAGGTGCTACCAAAGATGCAATTTCTTTTGGTTCAACTACATTCATGTTTTACACAGGAGCACCACAAAACACAGTTAGATCAAATATAGACGATACCTTAACTGAAAAAGCAAAAGTGTTAATGAAAGAAAATAATATTGATATAGAAAAAGTGATAGTTCATGCTCCATATATAATTAATCTCGCTAATACTGAAAAACTAGATTTTGCAGTAGACTTTTTAAAAAAAGAATTAAAAAGAGTAGATAAACTTGGCATAAAATATATGGTGCTTCATCCAGGAAGTCATGTAGGTTTAGGCAGAGAAGTGGGACTTAATAATATAGTTACAGGATTAAATGAAGTACTTAAAGATAGTAATGTAACAATACTTCTTGAAACTATGGCAGGAAAAGGTACAGAACTAGGAACTAGTATTGATGAAATCAAATATTTAATAGATAACACTAAATATAAAGATAAAATAGGTATATGTTTAGATACTTGTCATTTAAATGATTCTGGATATGATATGAATAAATTTGATGAACTTTTAGATGAATTTGATAAAAAGATAGGCCTAGATTATATAAAATGTATTCATATAAATGATAGTAAAAATCCTATAAGTTCACATAAAGATAGACATGAAAATATAGGATATGGAACAATAGGCTTCGATACATTAATAAATATAATATATAATAAAAGACTAGAAGATATTCCCAAAATACTAGAAACTCCATATATAGAAAAGAATCCTCCATATAAAGAAGAAATAGAAAATATAAAACTAAAAGAATTTAAAAATAAAGTTAAATAAAAACAGTATCAATTAAGATACTGTTTTATCACTTTTAAGTACAAATCTTTTATATCATTACAAGTTTTAACATCCATTTTTTTGGACATAATATCAAATACATAAGAGTAATTCTTATTATACAAATCCTCCCAATATTTTTTAGCAAGATCAGTTAAAAAAACACTCTCATCTTGACTAATATTTATATTATTATTTTTAAAAAAATTATATGTAATAGAACTATCTAGTTTTGAAATATTAGAACTAATTAATTTATAGTACATAATTCCTCCTCTAAAAAAATATATGAAATAATTATTAAGATATGAGACAAAATAAAGAATAGGAGGATAAAATGAGAAATAATAATATTAAAATAAATAGAAGAATAAGAATATATAAAGTTATAACTATTTTACTATTTGTAGGATTAATATATAAATCATTTAATGTAATGATAATAAATCAAAAAAAATATAAAAAGAAAGTAAAGATATTAAGCTATAACATAATAGAAAAAGATAATGGACCACGAGGAAGAATATATGATAGAAATTATAATATTATTGTTGATAACGTTAGAATAAATTCTATTTACTATAAAAAGAAAAAATATATAACAAAAGAAGATGAAATTAAACTATCTGATAAGGTATCAAAAAATATAGATTTAAATATTAAAAACATAACAGACGATATAAAAAAAGAATATTATATGATTAAATATAAAGAAAGTGTAGATAAGAAAATAACAAAAAAAGAATATAAGAAAAAGGAAGAAAGAAAACTAACATCAAAACAGTTAACTAAATTAAAAAAAGATAGAATAACAAAAAAAGAACTAGATAAGATGACAGATGAAGAAAATAAATCGGCATATTTATATTATCTAATGAACAAAGGTTATAACTATGATGAAAAAATCATAAAGTATAATAATGTTACAGATAATGAATATAATTATTTTTCATTTAATGATAACGGATTTTATATAAAGGAAAATTGGGAAAGAACATATCCATATGGTGATGTTTTTAAAAGCATACTAGGAACAGTATCAACTGAGCTACAAGGTATACCAAAAGAAAATAAGCACGAATATTTAAATAAGGGATATAATTTGAATGATAGAGTTGGACTTAGTTATATAGAAAAAGAATATGATAAGATTCTTAGAGGAACTAATAATAAATATAAAATAATTAATAGCTATGAAAAAAAACTTATTGAAAAGGCGAAAAGAGGTAATGACATAGTATTATCAATAGATATAAATTTACAAAAGGATATAGAAGAAATATTAAAAGAAGAAGTATTAAAAGCTAAGAAAGAACCCAATACAAAGTATTATGACCATAGTTTTGTAGTAATAGAAGATCCTAATACAGGAGAAATACTAGCAATGGCTGGTAAGAAAGCAGTCCTTGAAGATGGCGAATATAAAGCAGTTGATTATACACCAGCAATGTTAACCTCACCAATGACTCCAGGCAGTGTAGTAAAAGCAGCATCAATGTTAGTAGGGTATAATGAGGGAGCAATAAAAATAGGAGAATATATAAAAGATGAATGTATAAAAATAAAATCAACTCCCAAAAAGTGTTCTTGGAGAACTCTAGGAACTATAAATGATTTAGATGCACTTGCACTTTCAAGCAATGTATATCAGTTTAAAACAGCAATGAAAGTAGCAAACGCAAATTATTATTACAATATGCCATTTGTTATAAACAATGATGCGTTCAAAAAATATAGAGATATGTATAGATCCTTTGGACTAGGAACAAAAACAGAAATAGATTTACCAATAGAAAGTAGTGGTTACAAAAGTAATGATGAAACACCAGGATTACTACTTGATTATGTAATGGGACAATTTGAAACATATACTCCAGTACAACTATCTCAATATATATCAACAATAGCAAACAATGGAACAAGATTAAAAGTGCATCTTCTAAAAGAAATACATGAACCAAGCGAAACAGATGAAATCGGAAAACTAAAGCAAAAAATTGAACCAGTTGAATTAAATAAAATTAATACAAAAGAAGAATATTTAAATAGAGTAAAAGAAGGTTTGCATAGAGTTACCATGTCTAGTTATGGATTAGGAAGAAATTATATAGAGAGTATTCATGATCCCTCAGGTAAAACAGGAACTTCACAAAGCTTTATAGATACAGATTTAGATGGTAAAATTGATACCGAAACTATATCAACAGCATTCATTGGTTATGCGCCTTCAAATAATCCCAAAATAACGTTTACAGTAACATCACCAGATTCATCATTTCCTAATGAAAATTCAAATTTTAGTAGTTTAGTAAACCTACATATTACAAAAAAAATATCAAATAAATACTATGAATATTATGATTAATTTTTATTGCTTTATTGAACTAACTCAGTTATAATATATATTATAATAAAGGGTGTTGAAGATGAAGAGAAAAACAGTAAATATTATATGTATAATTTCAATAATTTTACTATTCGGTATAACATTTACATATCAAAAAATGTCTATAAATAATTTAACTACAGATGTAAAAGATATACATTCTATAGTTAATGAATCTACATATATACTAATATTTGTAATATCAGCTTTTTTAATATTCTTTTCACTATTACTTTACCTATTTATAGATAGATATCAAAGCTTATCTTTAAAAAATGAAATAAAAAAACAAAAGATAGAAAATCCAATAAATAATTTTAGTGAATTAGAATTTAAAAAAGAAGTATTCGATTTATATAAAAAAGTAAAAGAAAACTATGCCGAAAGGAATATAGATGCTTTAAAAGAATTATTATCAAAAGAATTGTTTGAAAAATATAAATTAAAACTTGAAAAAGAAGAACAAGAAAAAACAAAGAGTATTATTGAAAATATAAAAATGGAAGATATTAACATAATTAAAATAAATGATAATATAAACTATTATGATATTTTAGTTAATGTAAGAGTAACTTATAAAAACTATATAATAAATGAAGATAGTTTTATAGTTAAAGGCGATGTATCAAAAGACATAACAAACAATATTGATTTACTTGTAGTAAAAAATAAAAGAATAAAAGAAATAAAGAATTGTCCTAATTGTTATCATACACTAACAAATTATGATAGTAATAAGTGTGAGTATTGTAATTCTATCATTGTAGAATCTAGTGATACATTAAAACTTGCTAAAGAAGAGAAGGTGAAAAAATAATGGTAGTTGTTGTAGCAATTTTACTAGCATTTATTTTTTGCACTATAGCTTTATATATAGGACTTATGAATTTATCATCATATATTATGATGATAGCTTTAATGGTAATATTTTATGTACTTAGAATATATAATGATGCAAAATTTAGAAATAGTAATAGAGAAAAAAAATTAAGAAAAATATTTAAAGATTGGAAAGAGGAAGAAAACTTAACTACTTATATCTTTAATAAATACATTTATATAGTTAAATCACAAAGTTATAACTGCATTAATGAAATTAAAGATAAAGTAACTCCTAAAATGCTTGATTTAATAGAAAAAGATAGTAATGCATTAAAAAATATTCATCATAAAAATGTATTAAGTGGATTTGAACTTAAAGATTTAGAACTAACAGTTTTAGATAAATACTATGTAGAGTTCATAATTACATATAAATGTTTTGATTATACTCTTAATAGGAAAGATAAAATAATTAGAGGAAGTAATAAAGAAAAAAGAGAATACTCTTATAAAATTGGCTTTGAAAGAGATGAACATAATAACATGGTATTGTCTTATAATGAAATGATTTATCAAAAATAGGATAAAAGTTAACAAAATAGTGCTTTTATCCTTTAATTTGTGAAAAAAATAATTGCATTATATAAACAAATCTGCTACAATATATACAGACGTTTCACGTAAGGAGGTGTTTCTCGTGGCTAAAAAAGTTGGAAATAGACAATACAAGACATTAAAATGTACTGTTTGTAATGAAGAAAATTATCGTGATGAAAGAAATGTAAAAAATACTGATAAATTAGAATTAAATAGATATTGTCCAAGATGTAGAAAACACACTGTACATAAGGAAAAGAAATAAAATAAGAGTCAATCTTATTTTTGTTTTAGAAGAAGTAATTCTTAATTAGGAGGGTAAAATGACAAATTCAAACGATTTTAAAGTTGGTGTAACAATAGAAGTTGATGGTAATATTTATACAATACTTGAATTTCAACATGTAAAACCAGGTAAAGGAGCTGCTATTGTTAAAACTAAATTAAAGAATTTAAGAACTGGTTCAATAATTGAAAAAACATTCAATGCTGGTGAAAAAGTAGCTTTAGCAAGAATTGAAAAGAAAAATATGCAATTCTTATATGAAATGAATGGAACATATTATTTCATGAATATGACTACTTACGAACAAATAGAACTAGATAAGAGTTTAGTTGAATATGAATCAAAATTCTTAAAAGAAAATTTAGAAGTAATAATGATGTTCTATGGAGACGAAGTATTAGGTATAACTTTACCAGATAAAGTTACTATGAAAATAGTAAGAACTGAATCTGCAGTAAAAGGTAACACAACAAGTAGTGCAATGAAAGATGCTGAACTTGAAACTGGATTAGTAGTTAAAGTTCCATTATTCATAAATCAAGATGAAGACATATTAGTATCTACAAAAGATGGAAAATATGTATCAAGAGCATAAAAGAGACTTAATTTAAAGCCTCTTTTATTTTTTTTACAATATCATCTTTTTCCAAATTACTACTATTTTCCCATAACAAACACATAAATACACCAAGTCCAGGAAGAGTTACTTCATCACCACTATCAACAGATTCAAAGATTGCTTCCTTAATATCTTCACTACTATCATCTTTAAAATTATTAATAATATGTTCTCTAATACTAATATCCATAAAATCATCTCCTAAAATTATTTTAATCATTATAAAAAAATATATACAAAAATATTAAAAATTGATTTATAATTAATTAAGAGGTATTCGTTTATGAAAAAAGTATTAAAAATTTTACTACTACTATTTTTCTTAGGCATATTTGTAGGATCAATAGTTACAGTATGTATAAACTACAAAAAACAAAAAGTTGAAGAACATAAAGAAAAAAAATCACCAAAACAAATTGAATATAAAATAACCAGAAAGAATAATAAATATAGTGTTTCAAATAAAGAAGGAAAACTATTAAATAAAAATATAACAAATATATTTTATGATGGTAATATCGTATATATTAAACTAGCAGATGAAAACAATGCAACACTACTTAAATATAATGTAAGAAAAGAAAAAACTGATGTAATCTATGAAGAAAACATTGAAATATTAGGAGATATAGAAGAATTTGGAAAGAACTATATAATAAATGGAAATATATACAATAAAGATTTTAATAAAATAATGGATAAAACAAATGATAATGAAAAAGTATTTCCTAATTTAAAAAGCAAACTACTTATTTATAATGATAAAATAGTAAAAGTAAAGTTAGAAACAAAAGAAGAAGAAGAAATTATTAAAAATGATGATAAAAAAACATATGAATTTATTTCTATCTCAAACAGCAGTGAATTAATTCTATTAAAAGAAACTACAGAGTCAAGATCAACTATAGCATATTATAAAGATGATAAAATAAAAGAATTAAATATAGAGTATTCACCTAATAAAATATATAAACTTTTAAATGATAAGTATTTATTAGAAAAAGAAGAAAAAGAAGAAAAACTTTATAAAGTATATGATATAGAAAACGATACACTTGTATTAAAAGAAAAAACAAATAATACATACTTGTTTGATGGAACAAAATATTTATACAAAGATAATAATAATATTTATTTAAAAGATTATGAAACGCAAGAAGAAAAAATAATTGAAAATATAAACTCAGATGTAGAATTTTTTCAAACAACAAAAGATAATTATACGTTATTAATTAAATATAAAGAATCTGATAATATATTTTACATTTATTATCTATAAACCAGTTTTTATATTGGTTTTTTTTTATTTAATATGTTATACTCTTATATAGGATAGGTGAGTATATGAAAAGTGTAAAAAAGAATATTTTATTAAGTTCACTATTTGTGATTGCAGTATTTATATTAGGCATATTTTTGATAAAAGGAATAAATAAAAGTTTTGCTGCAACAACCGATTTGCCAAATAATTTAAAGGCAAAGAGTCCTTTTGATATTAACAATTTAGAGGAAAGCGCAAAATATTATAGAAATCCTGGAGAAGGTACTTCTGAAGATTTACAAACATCTATAAAGTATTTATCAGATGGAACTACAGATTATGTAGCATACTGTCTAAATAAAGACAAAGGTTGGCCAACAACTGATCAAAATATAACATTTACTAAATCAAGTGAACCTATGGATGTAGGATATTCTTATATAATGATAAATGGGTATCCAAATAAAAGATTCACAAGTGATCCGTTGGATGATAACTATATAACACAACTTGCTGTATGGCTATACGAAAATGAATTTGTAGATTCCAATGTTTTAACTGCTGCTGAAGTTAATGATATTAAAAATTATAAATATTATAATAGTTATGTAAAACCATTAATAGAAGGGGCAAGAAATGCAAGAACTACAGGAATAGAACCAAATCCTAGTTTTTCAGTTAATCAAGGAAGTTTTACTTATGATATTACAGAAGATTACTATATAAGTAACACTATTTCAGTTACATCAAATATAAAATTTGAAAATTATAAAGTTGCACTTGAAGATGTAAATTCTTATGAAATACTAGATGCAAATGAAAATATAATAATTAAGAAAAATAAAGGCACAATGGTTAAAGATGATTCAATTAATTATGGTGCAGGGTTCAAAATAAGAATACCATCAAATGCAATTATAAAAAGTAAAAATATTGCAATTAATTTATCAGTTAACTATACACAATACGATACATATAAGTATACACCACCACAAGGAGAAGATTATCAAAATGCTGGAGTATCAACTTTAGTTCCAGTTTCAAAGACTAAAACAGTAAGTTCAACTTTTACACTTCCTAAAGGAAGCCTAAAAATAGAAAAAGTAGATATTGAGGGTAGAGGAATAATAGGAGCTAAATTCTTAGTAGAAGGTCCAAATGGCTATAGTGAAGAAGTAGATATGACAGATGTAACTGAAACAACACTTACAGATTTAATACCAGGTACGTACACTATAACAGAAATTATAGCACCTTCTGGTTATATAACATCAGATCCGGTAAATGTTGCAGTAAGTTTAAATAATACTACAGAAGCACCTATTATAAATGATGAAGTAGGATGGAGTATAAATAAAATAGATTCTGAAAATGGAAGAAAATTAGCCGGAGCAGTAATAGAAGTATATGAAAAAAATTCAAATCCTAAAAAAGTAGCTTTAAGGTTTACTACTACAGGAACATCAGAGAATGATTATGAAATAAATAACGGATTAGAATATGGTAAAACCTATATAGCATATGAAGTAGAAGCACCAGAAGGATACATACTAGATTCAACAGAATATGAATTCACAATAGATAGAAATAATAGTAAAGTGGAGTTAAATATTCCAAATACAAAGAATTCTACAAATATTATTAAATTAGATCAAGATAGTAAATGCTTTGCAAATGCAGGACTTGCGCTTTATAAAAATGATGGTACTTTCATAGAAAGATGGACATCATCATGTAATGGAACTACTGCAGTACCACATACAGTAAAAGGATTAGCAAAAGGAAGATATTATGTAGTAGAAGAAAGTGTACCAGCAGGATATATAAAAAGCACTACTAAAGAATACTTTGATATAGATGAAAATCAAACTATAACAAAAACTGTTACATTTACTAATACCAAAAAGAATATTACTCTAAAGAAAGTAGATGAGGATGGAGTTCCAATAGCAGGAGCAAAACTTAGAGTATACAATAATAATACTGGAGCAAATGCATTCGATCGTACATACACTACAGAAACTACACCAATATCTTTAGATAATTTACCAAATGGAACATATTATGTTGAAGAAATACAAGCACCAAATGGTTTTATAAAATCTAATGAAATAAAAAGCTTCACTATCACTGATACAACAACTAATGAAAGTATACCTTTTGAAAATAAAAGAAACAAAATAAAAGCTGCAAAAGTAGATAAAGATGGAAATTATCTTCGAGGAGCAAAACTTAAAGTTGTTGATAGTAACAATAACGTAATTGATAGCTGGACAACTACTGCTTCTGTTCATACAATATCTACACAAAATTTAGTCCATGGAACATACTATTTAGTAGAAGAAGAAGCACCAGAAGGATATATAAGAGATAAAAATGTTAGAGTTCCAATAGTATTATCTGAAACATCTAATAATGAAACAGTTTATACAATTACTAATACTAAGATGGATATATCAATACTAAAAGTAGATGAAAATAATGATCCACTACCTGGAGTTACACTAGAAATAATAGATTCTAATAATCAAAGAGTTGTTTCCTGGGTTACTACAGAAACACCTTATAAATTAACAAACATAACTTATGGAAACTTTAAAATTAGAGAAGTTAAAACAATAGATGGATATATTCTTGATAAAACTGAATATCCACTAGTAATAGATGAGAACACAACAACTATTAGCAAAAAAATAGAAAACAAGCCAATAAAAGCTGAATTTGCCAAAATTGATAGTAAAACTGGAGATTTAATAGCAGGAGCAGAACTAAAACTATCTAGAGTAGATGGCAGCATGACTCCAATTATTTGGACAACAACAAATGAAGTAAAAACAATTTCAAAATTACCAAAAGGTAAATATATTTTAGAAGAAACTAAAGCACCAGAAGGATACGTAAATGTAGGAAATAAAGTAGAATTTGAAATAGAAGAAACTGGAAAACTACAAAAAGTTTATATGAAAGATAATTACATAACAGCAAGTGTATCTAATAAGAAAATAAAAATTAGTACTAATAATACAGCAGGATTTAAGTTCAAATTAGTAAATGAGAACAAAGAAGAAGTAGATGAATGGACAATGACAAATGAAGATTATACTACTGATGCTCTTCCAATAGGTAAATACTTACTTTACGAAGAAGAAGTTCCAGAAGGATATATCTTACAAGCTGAGCCATATGAAATACTAGTAACAAATAGCGAGACAGTAGAACAAATAAGAATAATTAATAATCCTATTAATGTAAGTGTTTCAAAGAAAGATTTTACAACAGGTGAAGAAATAGAAGGCGCTGAATTAGTACTTAAAGATTATGCTGGAAATACTATTGATACTTGGGTGTCTACAAAAGAAGAACACAAAATATCAAAACTTCCAAAAGGGAAATATAAACTTATAGAAACAATTGCACCAGAAGGATACGTATTAAGCAAAGAAGAAGTAGAATTTGAAGTAAAAGAAACTGGTGAAATACAAACAGCAGTTATGTATAATACACCAAAAGTAGAAGTACCAAATACTGCTGCGTCAGCAAATAAAGTATTATATATAGTTGCAGCAATATTACTAGTATCAGGATTTGGACTTACTTCAATGGTATTAACAAAGAAAAACTAAGAGGGAGTAATCTCTCTTTTTCTTTCTTTACAAAAAATATTATTACTTTTATAATTGTATTGGTGATTCTATGAAATTAGAAATAAACGGAGAAATTTATGAAGTAGTAATAGAAAAGAAAAAAACAACAAAAAATACTTACATAAGAATAAAGGATAATTTGAATATACATGTAACAACTAATATATTTACAAGTGATAGACAAATAGCAAAATTATTAGAAAAGAATTACTCATCCATTACTAAAATGATTGAAAAACAAAAAGTAAAAAATAGTAATAATGAGAATTTTAATTACTTAGGAAAAAACTATGAAATAGTATATAGTGAATACTATGATATATCATTTGGAGAAAACAAAGTATTTATGAATAAAGATATTGATATTGATAAATGGTATAAAAAAGAGGCAAAGACTTTATTTAAAGAACATTTAGATTCTATTTATAATAGTTTTTCAAGAAGTATTCCTTATCCAAGCTTAAGAATTAGAAAGATGACAACAAGATGGGGAGTATGTAATACAAAATTAAAGACTGTAACTTTAAATTTAGAATTAATAAAAAGAAATACAAAATACTTAGATTATGTAATAGTTCATGAATTATCACATTTAATTCATCCTAATCATTCAAAAAGTTTTTGGAATCTAGTAGAAGAAAATTGTCCTAATTATAAGCAAATAAAAAAAGAAATGAAAGAATTTTAATTCTTACCATTTCTTTTATTTTTTTTATTATCTTCATTTTTCTTTTCTTCTTTATCATCTTTTTTTAGATTAATATTTATATTTTTATATTTATCCCCGGGAAGTATAAATGTATAACCATCACTAAGCTCTTCTTCATTAGTATTACCATATTGTATATCTAAATTTCTCTTTTGCATTATTAAAATGTCCTCCTATTATTATCACACATAAATAATATCATAAGTATAATTTGTTTTCAAGCAAAACAAAAAAGGACTTATAAAAGTCCTTTAATTTACTAGTGGTGTTCACGACGTGATTCGAACACGTGACCGATCGCTTAGAAGGCGATTGCTCTATCCAGCTGAGCTACGTGAACAACTAAGACTCCTTAAGTATACAACAAAATATAAATTTTTGCAAGTATGATAACAAAAAAAATAAAAAAATTCATATTTTTAAAATTTTATAGGGAAAATCCAATTTTTTTTATAATAATACATATGAGGAGGTTAGATAAGTGAAAATAGTAAAACAAGATGGATATATGGACTGTGGGGTTTCTTGTTTACTATCAATAATAAGATACTATGATGGTAATATACCTATAGAATACTTAAGAGAGAAAACTAATACTACAAAAGATGGAGTAACTGCATATAAATTAGTTGAATTTGCTAAAGAAATAGGTTTTGAATCATATGGATTAAAAGGCACACTAAATGAATTGAAAGAGGAAGACTTACCAATAATAGCTCATGTCATTATTAACAAGAATTTAAAGCACTTTATAGTAATCTATAAAAAAGATTCTATTTCAAAAAAACTTATGATAATGGATCCAGATAAAGGGAAAAAGAAAATAAGCTTTAGTGAATTTAACTTAATAACAACTAATAATTTTATTTATTTAAAACCAATTAAAAAATTACCCTTATTTTATTCACAAAAAATAGTAAATCAAAGTATAAAAAAGTTTGCATTAAAAAATAAGAGTTATATCACATATATGATCATTTTATCTTCGTTAAACTTCATCCTTGCCCTTGTTTGCAGTTTCCATTTTACATTCATTATAAATAATGGAATAAACTTTAATGTAAAAGAAAATGTATTTTTAATTACTAAGTTAATCATATATATATTTATATTAAAGAATATAAGTGAATTATTAAAAGATAAAACAAGTATTAAATTTAGTATTCTATTTGATCTGTACATTACCAAGATGTATTATAAAAAGCTAATCTTTCTTCCTTACATTTATTATAGAAATAGAACCACAGGTGAAATTGTATCAAGAATGGAGGATTTAAATGTAATTAAAGAATTTTTAACAAATCTATCTGTAACACTACTTACTGATTTTATAATAATTATTTTTTTCTTAATATTTTTATTTAGAACGAACAAAAAAATATTTTACATAACAATTTTATTGATTGTAATAATATTTATTATTGAATATATTAATAATCGTATTCTAAATATAAAAATTAATAATTATAAATCTAATAATGATAAACTAAATACTCATTTTATCGAAAGTTTAGAAAAGAGTAATACAATTAAAAACTTACATATAGAAAATAAGACTATCAAAAAATTTAACTATATATATGACAAAGTAGTAAAAAGTATATTTGAAATATCTAATTTATCACTTATAAATAAGTTTACTAAAAAAAGTTTAATAGATTCATTTTATATCATATTTTTCCTACTACTCTCTAATAGAGTAATTGATAATAAAATGACTATTGGAATGATAATAATATTAGAAAATATTTTAAAATATTTCTTAGATTCATATACAAGAGTATTATCTTTATTTAAAGATATGTATAAATTTAAAATATCAAAAAATAGAATAGATAACTTATTTATGATTAGAGAAGAAAACTTTAGTTGCACAGATTATTTCAAAGATAAAAAATTATTAGGAAATATAAGGTTTAATAAGCTAAATTATTCATTTAATAGTACTAAGTTATTTGATAATTTAGATTTAACTATCAAAAGAGGAGAAAAAATATTTTTCTTTGGAAAAAGTGGAACAGGAAAAAGTACTTTAATGAAAATGCTAGTTAGATATGTAGATGTTGATTTTGGTATGATATCAATTAATAATATAGATATAAATCATCATCATTTAGAAGTTTTAAGAAAAAGAATTTCATATGTAGGTGGAGATGAAAAACTATTTAAAGACACAATAAAAAATAATATATTATTGGATAGAGAAATAAGTTATGAAATGTTTGAAAAGGTAACTGAAATAACACTTTCAGATAAGATTATTGAAGAAAAAGATAGTAAAATAAATAGTATTCCAAAAGATATTTATAGTCTTAGTGGTGGAGAAAGACAAAGAATAATTTTAGGACGTACTATTTTAAATGATAGTGATATTTATATATTTGATGAGGCATTAAGTCAAATAGATGAAAATAGTGAGAGAATAATTTTGAAAAATATATTTGAATATTTGAAAAATAAAACAGTAATAGTAATAAGTCATAGAATGACAAATAAAGATTTATATACAAAAATAATATCTTTAAGGGATGGTAAAATTTGTGAGGAGATTTAATAATTATGAAAATTACTTTATATACAATTTTATATTTATACTAGTAGTACTAATAATTATGATAAATGTATTAAATGAGCAGATTCCAATATTTAAAGTTGTACAAGGAGAACTAATAGAAAATAACGCTTACTCTATATTTGTAAACAATAAATCACTAAAAAGACTAGAAAAGAATCCATATATATACATAAATAATAAAAAAGTAAAAATAGAAATAGTTGATATATACAAGAATTATTATAAAAACTATAATAAATTGATTATAAAGTGTAGAAAGAAACAAAAAGCTAAAGAATTAAAAATTTCTATCTATGATGGTAAGAAAAGTTTTTTTAAAATATTTTTAGAATGTTGGGAGGAATAAAAATGAAAAAAATAGAAGAACAAGAATTAGAAAAAATAAATGGAGGAAGTGCAAGTGTTGGAATGGTGGGAGCAATAATTTTAGCTGTAACATCTGTTTCAATCATAATTTCGGGAATATTCAAAGGCTACACAAATCCAAGAGGTTGCAATGAATAAGATAACAAATGAAGAATTAGAAAAAATAAATGGAGGAACAAGTACATTTACATCAACTATAATTAATGCTGTAACAAATTTATTCAAACTATTTTATGAAGTAGGAGAAGGAGTTGGATCAGGATTTAGAAGAGTAAAAGAAAATGAATTATGTCCTTTAGAATAATTATCTTTATTTTGAATATAATTACATAGAAATAGTAAAAAATAGGTCGAAAAATGTAAAAAATACTAAAAAAATTACAATTTTTGTTGAAAATACTATATTATTTTGCTATAATTGGGTGTAGTTATGGAAATGAAGGGAGGGAATTTGAATGACGCAAGTAACTGTTAAGAATGGTAACTTAGATATGGCTCTAAGAAAATTCAAACAAAAAGTAGCGAGAGACGGTGTCCCTTCTGAGTGCAAAAAAAGAGAATGTTATGATAAACCAGGAGTTCGTAGACGTGCTGCTAAAAAAGAAGGAATCAAAAATTCTAGAAAAAGAAATAAAGCTAATAGAGATAGAGATTAATTAATCTCTTTTTCTTTTTCTAAAAATAATGTATAATTAAAAAGGAGTGTGATTAAAATGGTAGAAAAATTTATGGATGACATAAAAGTAGCAATGAAAAGTGGAGATAAAGAAACTTTATCTGTTCTTAGAATGGCTAAAGGTAGTTTAGATAAAGAAAGAATAGATAAAAAAAGAGAAGTCAATGATGAACTTCTAACTGAAGTAATTGCAAAAGAGATTAAAACTAGAAATGAATCTATCAAAGAATTTGAAAAAGGTGGAAGAACTGATTTAGTTGAAAAAACACAAAATGAAGTTGAAGTATTAAAGAAATATTTACCTGAACAACTATCTGAAGAAGAAGTAGATAAAATAATTGAAGAAGCATTTAATGAAGTAAAAGCAGAATCAATGAAAGATATGGGAAAAGTAATGGGATTAGTTACACCTAAAGTAAAAGGTCGCTTTGATATGTCTACAGTAAGTGCAAAAATAAAAGCAAAATTAAGTTAATTAAACTGAATTAATGTAAGGACTTGCGAATTTGCAAGTTTTTTATTTTTTTATAAAAAAAACAATATATTTAAGGTATAATTAAATAAGGGTGATAGTATGTTAGAGAAAATAAAAGATAAAGAAGCATTAATAATTTGTTCAAACGAAAAAAAAGAACTATTACTTAAAGAAATAGAAAAAAAGAAAGAATTATTCAATATAAAATTCATGACACTAAATGAGTTTAAAGATGAATATTTTTATAAATATAATGTAAGTATTTATCCATATATGATGGAAAAATATAATATATCTTTTGCAACATGTAAAGAATACCTAGAAAATATGTACTTCATAGATATAAATAAAGAATATGACTCTCCTAAAATAGAATTATTAAGACAAATAAAAAAAGATTTAACTGATAATAATCATTTAATATTTAATAATAGATTTGATAAGTTTTTAAAAAGAAAAAAAATATTTGTAGACTACACTATACTTGATCCTTATATGATTAAAACATTTGAAAAGTATAATGCAGATTTCATAACTGAAAATCAAAACGAAAAGGTATTAGAAGTATATTCTTATAACGATATAGAAGAAGAAGTAAATAATGTGATACTAAAAATAATAGAATTAATAAATAATAATGTATCAATTAATAATATATATATAACTAATATAGATAAAGAATACTACTATATTCTAAAGAAACTATTTAAGTTATATAACATACCATTAGAACTAAATGAAAATATTTCTATTAATTCATCCAAGTTTGTACAAGAATATTTTTCACTAAAGAAAATACCAGATTTAACTGAAGAAAATAAAGATATAGTAAAAACATTTACTAATCTTTTAAATAAGTATGTGGAAATTGAAGAAAGCAAATATTATAAAACTATAATAAAAGAAGAACTAAAAACTACATATATAAAAAACAAGAAATATAAAGAAAGTATAAAAGTAAAGGATTTTGATACTTTAGAGATAGATGATAACTCCTATTTATTTGTATTAGGATTTAATGAAGGAGTACTTCCAAAACTTGTAAAAGATGAATATTTTCTTTCTGATTCAGATAAAAAGAAATTAGGAATTATAACTAGTGAAGACATGAATACTTTAAAAAGAAAAGCTACATATGATAAGTTAACTAAAATAAAAAATATTCATATAAGTTATAAACATCATGGATTTAGTAATGAAATGTATAAAAGTAGTATGATTGAAGATTATAATATGAAAGAACTAATTGATATAAAAGAATCATACACTAATTCGGATAATTATAATATTAGAAAAGAATGTATAATGCTTGATAATTATAACAAGTATAAAGAAGAAAATAAAAATTTAAAGAAACTACTAAATACATATAACAAAAAAAGATATAATACATATAATCATTTGTTTAGTGGAATAAATAAAGAAAGATTAAATGAATTAAAATTATCATACACATCACTTAATACTTATAATTTATGTCCATTTAGTTACTACATTAAATACATATTAAAAGCAGATCCATTTGAAGATACATTTGAAGCTTTTGTAGGAAATTTATATCACTACATTTTTTCAGTTTGCTACGAAGAAAACTTTAACTTTGAAGAAAGCTTTAATAACTATATAGAAAAAAGAGTATTAACACCAAAAGAAAAATTTCTATTAAAAAGATTAAAAAAAGAACTAATAATGATAATAGAAGGATTAAAAGAGCAAAAAATGTATACTGACTTTAAAGAAAGTTTCTATGAAAGGACAATTGAATTAAAAGTTTCTGATAACATTACTTTTAAAGGGATAATAGATAAGTTAATGTATTATAAGAATATGAATGATACATATTATGCAGTAATTGATTATAAGACAGGTTCATTTCCAACATCTTTAAATAACATGAAATATGGACTTGATATGCAGCTTGCTATATATATCTATTTAATAGAAAAAAGTAACATATTCGAAAACCCAATCTTTGCAGGTGCATACTTTCAAAAAACACTAATCGGAAATATTAAAAAGAATGGTAAAAAGCTAAAAGATGTTATACTTGATAGTTTAAAACTTAGAGGTTATTCAACTGATGACGAAATAATACTAAGTTCATTTGATCACGAATATACAAAAAGTAAAATAATAAGTGGTATGTCTGTAACTGATAAAGGATTTAGCAGATATGCAAAAACTTTAGATAGTGAAAGTGTATTTAATATAGTTAAATATACAGATAAAATTATAAAAGAAACAGCAACTAATATACAAAAAAATAGATTTACAATTGCTCCAAAAGTAATAGGAACAGAAGAAAAAGCTTGTAGGAACTGTAAGTTTAAAGACTTATGTTTTAAGGATATAAATGATAATAAAGAATTAGAAAAAAATTCAGATTTAAGTTTCCTAGGAGGTGAAGAATAATGGCAAATAGATGGACAGATGAACAACTAGAAGCAATAAATACCGAAGGAAGCAATGTAATAGTTTCAGCAGGAGCAGGTTCTGGGAAAACAGCAGTTCTTACAGAAAGAGTACTAAGAAAAGTAAAAGATGGTATTTCAGTAAATAGATTACTTATACTAACATTTACAAAAGCAGCAAGTGAAGAAATGAGAACGAGAATAAGAAAGACATTAAAAAAAGAAGGCTTTCTAGATCAAGTGAATTTAATAGATTCTTCATACATAACAACATTTGATAGTTATAGCTTGGCTATAGTAAAAAAATATCACACTTATCTAAATATATCAGGTAACATAAAAATAACTGATCAAACTATAATAGATATAAAGAAAAAAGAAATATTAGAAAAAATAATGGATGAAAAATATAAAGAAAATAGCAGTAGATTTGAAGAATTAGTAGCGCACTTTGCTCTAAAAAATGATACTGATTTAAAAAGTATGATATTATCCATAAATAATAAATTGGATTTAAGATATGATAAAAAAGAATACTTAGAAAATTATGAAGAAAACTATTATAGTAATGAGAAAATAGATGAAATAATAAATGAGTATTTATTACTCATAAAAAATAAAAGAAAAATAATTAAAAATCTTTTAGATGATATAAGAGGAGAATTAGAAGGAGAGACTTTAGAAAAGTTTGAATATGAAATTAATAAAATAGTTAATAAAGATAATTATGATGAATTAAAAGTAGCACTTGATACTTTTAAAATGCCTAGAAAAAATAAAGAATATACAGATAAAGCAGTAGTATTAAAAGACTATATAAAAAGTGTAATAAATGATTTAAAAGATTTATGTATATATGAAAGCGTAGATTCCATAAAAAATAGTCTATTAAATAGTAAAGATGATACTTTAGAAATAATAGACATTATTTTAAGATTGGATGAAGAATATAATAAAATTAAATATAAAGAAGAAATGTTTGATTTTAATGACATAAGTCATCTTGCTATAAAACTAGTAAAAGAAAATGAAGAAGTTAGAAATGAAATAAGAGATAGTTTTGGAGAAATATTAATTGATGAATATCAAGATACAAGCGATACACAAGAAATGTTTATAAATGAAATAGCTAATAATAATGTATATATGGTAGGAGATATAAAGCAATCTATTTATAGATTTAGAAATGCAAACCCTTATATTTTTAAAGATAAATATGACACATATAGTAAAGATAACAAAAAAGGTAAAAAAATAGATTTAATTAAGAATTTTAGATCTAGAGAAGAAGTATTAAATAATATTAATTTAATATTTTCTAAAATAATGGATGATGAAATAGGTGGGGCCAATTACATAAAAGAACATCAAATGGTGTTTGGCAATAAAACATACATAGAAGAAGGAAAAACTAATCAAAACTATAACATGACTCTACTTAATTATGAAGTTGACGAAAGATATAAAAAAGATGTACAAGAAGCTTTTATTATTGGATATGATATAAAAAATAAAATAGAAAACAAAGTACAAATATTTGATAAAGATGAAAAAGTATTAAGAGATATTGAATATAAAGATTGTGCAATACTATTAGATGTAAAAAAGAATTTTAATCTATATAAACAAATATTTGAGTATTTAAATATCCCACTACTTTTATATAGTGATACAAACCTAACCTTATCGGATGACTTATATGTACTTAAAAACCTAGTTAAGTTAATTATCTTAGTTAAAGAAAATAATTATAATGCCGAGTTTAAATATGTATTTATTTCAGTAGCGCGTTCTTTCTTATTTAATTATATGGATGATTATATTTACGATGTTTTTGAAAATAATAGTTTTAAAGGTGATGAAATAGTTAAAAAGGCATTAAAACTAAAAGATAAAATAGATTATTTACCACTAGAAGAATTATTTAATGAAATACTAGAAGAGTATAATTATGAAGATAAAATATTGAATACTAAAGATATAATTGATAAGGAAAAAAGACTTGAATATATAATAAATTTATTAAGTGACTTATCACAAATGGGATATACATTATATGACTTATCTTACTATCTAGAAGAAGTTACAGAAAATAACTATAGTATTAAATATAAGCCATATCAAGACAGTACAAACAGTGTTAAAATTATGTCTATTCATGCTTCTAAAGGATTGGAATTTCCAATATGTTATTTTGCTGGATTTGAAAATAGATTTAATCAATTAGATTTGAAACAAAAAATAGCCTACGATAATAACTATGGTATTATGCTTCCTGAAATAGATGAAGAAAGTATTCCAACTATAAGAATGAAATTATATAAAATAAAATCTAGAAGAGAAGACATTAGTGAAAGAATTAGACTTTTCTATGTAGCTCTTACTAGGGCAAAAGAAAAAATGATAATGGTACTTCCAAAAAAAGAAGACGAAAGTATAGAAAGCAAAATAGTAAGTAACATAGTAAGAGATAAATATATATCTTTTGATAGTATAATGGAAAGCATAAGATTTGAATTAGAGCCATATATAAAAGATATTAAAGATGTAAAATATACAAATGAGTATCTATACAAACAAGAACTTGAAGAAATTAAAATAGATAATAATGGAAAATTTATTGTAAATAATTTATCATTTAATGAAGAAGCAAAAGAAGAGAGTCATTTCTCTAAAACTAAGATAACTTTAATAGATAAAGAAACAAAAGAAAATATGGAAATAGGTACTAAAGTACACCAGATTTTAGAAGAAATAGATTTTAAAAATCCGGATATAGATGATTTGGATTTAGATAATTTTTTAAAAAGAAAAATAGAAAAGTTCGTAAATAGTAAACTGATAAAGGAAAACTTGAATAGTAAAATATTTAAAGAATATGAATTTATTGATGATTCAGATAATGAAGTAAAAAGAGGAATAATTGATTTACTTATAGAAAATGAAAAAGAAATCATAATAGTTGACTATAAACTTAATAATGTATTAGATGAAGCATATAAAAAACAATTAAATGGATATAAAGATGAAATATCTAAAATATCAAATAAACCTATTAAATTATATTTATATTCTATAATAGAAGAAAAATTAGAAAAAGTAGAAAATTTATAAATATACAAGATGACTAAAAAGTCATCTTTTTTCATATAATTAAATGGTGATTATATGCTTAATAATTTAAGAGAATATATAGATAGCAAAGAACTAAAAATAACAATACTTAAAAACAGAGTAAATATAATTAATTATGATAAATTAAGAGATATAAGTGAAAAAGAAATACTTCTTACAAAAGATAATAAAAAAATAAAAGTTTTAGGAAAAAATTTAAAGTTAAATAAACTAATAGAAAATGAAATATTAATACTTGGATTTATAGAGAAAGTTGAATTCTATGAATAAATATAGAATAAGTATTAGAGGAAAAAATAAAGAAAGTTTCCTAAAATTTCTAATATCTAGAAAAATAAATCTATATAATATAATATTAACAAAAGAAGAATTAAAAATAACTATAGATGAAAAGGATTATACAAAAGTATTAAAGTATAAAGGACTTCATGAAGTAAAAATATTAAATACATATGGTACTTTAAAAATTAAGTATCTTTTAGATAAATATAGATATATTCTTTTCTCGTTTCTATTTGTTTCAATAATAATAATATTCTTATCTAATATAGTCTTTAAAATAGAAGTTATACATCAAAAAGAAGAAATAAAAGAGATAATATACAATGACTTATATGAGTTTGGATTAAGAAAATATAGACCAAAGATAACCTACAAACAAAAAGAAAACTTAAAAGAAAAAATATTAGAAAAAGAAAAAGATAAAATAGAATGGATAGAAATAGATAATATTGGAACAAAATATATAATTCATGTTGAAGAAAGAAAAATAAAAAAAGAAAAAATAGATAATAGAAAAAGAGACATAGTAGCAAAAAAAGAAGCAATGATTCTTGAAATAAAAGCAACTACTGGAGAAATATTGAAAAAGAAATATGACCATGTGCAAAAAGGTGAGACTATAATAAGTGGAACAATAAAAAATAAAGATAAGGAAGTTGCTAAAGTAAAAGCAGAAGGAAAAGTATATGGAGAAGTATGGTATAACGTTGATGTAACACTTCCTACAAACTATCATGAAGAGCGTAGAATAGGAAAAGTAAAAAGAGGCTTATCATTAAGAATTGTAAACAAAAATATAAACTTTCCACCAAGTAAAAATAAATCATTTGAAAAAGAAGATATAGTACTACTTAATAATCAATTATTGCCTATAAAATTAGTACTAGAGAAAAAATATGAATTAAAAATAATAGATAAAAAATATACTATAGAAAATTCTAGTAGAGAAGCAATTAAGATAGCAGAAGAAAAATTATTAAAACAATTAGATGATGATTCCACCATTTTATATAAAAAAGTTTTGAAAAAGACTATAAATAATAGTACAATAATAGTAGATGTTTTCTTCAAAGTGAAAGAAAATATTACAGACTATACTTTAATAAGTGATGAATTAAAAGAGGGTGGAGAAAATGAGGAGCACGCTAGATAGTTTAATCAGTTTAACATGGCCAATGTTAATTGTTTCTATGGTGATAATTATTTCACTTAGGGTTTGTTATCTATATAGAAAAAAAGAACATGTTATATTATACAAAGAAATAGTAATGTTAACTATGATAATATATGTATTAATGCTATTTGAAGTTGTAACAGTTCAAGACGCAGTTAGTTGGTCAAGTAATAACTTCATACCATTTAAAGAAATTTTTAGATATAAAGTAGGAAGTAGATTATTCTTTAAAAATATAATTGGTAATATGTTACTATTCTTACCATTTGGATTTTTCTCTTCATACACATTAAAAAATAACGATAATAGCAAACTAATAGTAATTTTAACTCTTTTAGCATCTATAACTATTGAATGTGTACAGATGGGAATAGGAAGAGTTTTTGATGTTGATGATATACTTCTAAATACATTTGGAGGTTATGTAGGATTCATATTGTATAAACTAGCTTTCAAACTAAAAGAAAATGCACCATCATTTTGTAAAAAAGAATGGTTTTTAAATATAATTTCAATTATAATATTATTGTGTGCAGTAGCAGTACTAGGTAGGTGGTAAAATGAACAAAGTAATATTTAACAATATAACAAATGAAAAAGTAGAAGAAGAAAATTTAGTAAAAGAAATACTGGAGTTTGCAATGGAAAAAGAAAACTTAGAAAATACAAGCTTTAGTGTAATATTTGTAGATAATAAATATATCCATGAATTAAATAAAACATACAGAGGAATAGATCGCCCAACTGATGTTATAACATTTGCTTTAGAAGATGAAAAAGATATAATTAATGGAAGTGAAAACAGAATGCTTGGAGATGTTTATATAAGTTTAGAAAAAGCACATAGTCAAGCAGAAGAATATGGACACTCGTTTAAAAGAGAACTTTCATTTTTAGCTGTACATGGTTTTTATCATCTTTTAGGTTATGATCATATGACACCAGAAGAAGAGAAAATAATGTTTGGAAAACAAGAAGAGGTTTTACAAGAATTCGATATAAAAAGAGAGGTATAAATAATGTTTGAAAAATTATTAGAAATAAGAAAAAATAGTTATTCTCCGTATACTAATTTTCCAACAAGTTCAATCGTTGTAACTAAAGATGGGAAAGAATTTGTTGGAACTAATGTAGAAGATGCATCAACTAGAGCTGGTTCGTGTGCAGAAAGATCAGCAATATTTTCAGCAATCTCCCAAGGAGTAAAAAAAGGCGACTTTAAAGAAATTCACATTTTAGCTTCTAAAGATGAAAATCCTGGAACACCTTGCTTTGTTTGCAGACAAATGCTATCTGAATTATTTGAAAAAGACTGCAAGGTATACTGCTATTCAGAAACTGGAAATATAAAGGCATTTACTATTAATGAATTATGTCCTTATCCATTTGACGAATTTACAGAAGAGGATGTTAAATAATGAAAGTTGGATCAGTTAGTATAGTAGGACGCCCTAATGTAGGCAAATCAACTCTTTTAAATAGTATTTTAAACATGAAGCTTGCAATTATTTCAAATAAAGCGGGAACAACAAGAAATTTAATAAATGGAATATATAATGATGATGATAGTCAAATAATATTTGTAGATACACCTGGTATAAATAAACCATTAAATAAATTAGAAAACTTAATGAATAGAAAAAGCTATAGTAGTGTAGACGATGTAGATTTAGTGCTTTTCTTAATAGATGCTAAAACTGGAATTGGAAAAAAAGATGAACAAGTTTTAAATAAATTAAAGGATTTGGATATACCAGTATTCCTAGTAATAAATAAAATAGATGGAATGAAAAATGATGATATATTTAAAGTAATAGTAAAAGCTAAAGATATTTATCCATTTAAAGAAGTAATACCAATATCAGCTAAGAATAAAAAGAATATAGATGAACTTTTAAATACAATAAAAACTTATCTAGAAGAACAAGATAAAATCTATAGTGAAGATGAATTAACAAATGTATCACTAAGATTTATAATGGCGGAATTTGTACGTGAAAAAGTCTTAGAACTTACTCGTGATGAAATACCATATACTGTAACTTGTTATACCGAGAATTTCGAGGAATATGATGATATTGTTAATATTTCTGTACTTATAGTTATAGAAAGAGAAAACTTAAAGAAAATATTAATTGGTAAAAAAGGTTCTATGCTTAAAGAAATAGGTACACGTGCAAGATACGATATGGAAAATTTCTTAGGTAAAAAAGTTTTCTTAGAAACACATGTTAAAACACTAAAAAATTGGAGAGATGAAGAAAAATATTTTAGTGAACTAGGTTTAGAAGATGAATAAAAAAGTATAAAATCACCACTATATATATAGGGTGATTTTTATGGAAAAGTTAATTTGGAATTTATTTAAAGAAACAGGAAATATTAAATATTTTTTAATGTATACAAAATTAAAAGAAGAGGATAGTAATGAAAATAGAAGAAGTGGAAGGAATAATAGTAAGAGAAACTAATTATAGTGAATCAAGTAAAATACTTAATATACTTACTAAAGAGAAAGGCTTAATTGGAGTAATGTCCAAGGGATGCCGAAATATGAAAAATAAGCTTCGCGGAGTAAGTAGAAAACTATTATATGGAAGATTTCATATCTATTACAAAGAAAATGGCATGTCTACTTTAATTGAAGTAGATGTAAAAAATTCCTATAGTAAAATTTTATCAAATTTTGACGGAACATGTTATGCCTCTTATCTATTATCACTAGTAGAACAAGTAGCAGGTCAAAATAATGATGATAGCTTATTTGATTTGTTAAGAAGCGGACTAGATAAAATAAATGAAGGTTTTAATCCACTAATAATTTCTAATATTGTTGAATTAAAATGTTTGGATTATTTAGGAGTAACACCAAGTATTGATTCGTGTAGTATATGTGGTGATAATAAAAATATAATTACTATAAGTAGTCCAGATGGAGGATTTGTCTGCAAAAATTGTTATACAAATCAAAAAATAGTAAAACCAAATACAATAAAATTAATAAGAATGTTTTACTATGTAGATATAGATAAAATAAGTAAGCTCGAAATAAAAGAAGAAAGTTTAAATGAAATAAATGAATTTATAAATGATTACTATGATAGATATACAGGACTATATTTAAAGAGTAAAGAAAACCTTCTTAGAGTTATAAAAAAGGTTAGTTAACTCTTGAAATAATAAAAAAAGTTTATTATAATACAAGTAATGACGTGATGATAGGGCTTGGAAACCCTTAGCGCTGTAATTAAGAGGGATTCTTCTAGAATAAGTAAGGTGGAACCACGGGTATTACTCGTCCTTACATTTTTCTAGAAGTTTTTTATTTAAAGGAGGAAAAGTTATGGAAAAATTAACAATGGAAAAATTAGTAAATTATTGTAAACAATATGGGTACATATTCCAAGGAAGTGAAATATATGGAGGACTTGCTAATACATGGGACTACGGACCACTTGGTTCAAGACTAAAAAATAATATAAAAGATGCATGGAGAAAAAAATTTATTCAAGAAGAAAAAAATAGTTATGAGCTAGATGCAGCTATTCTTATGAATCCAGCAGTTTGGGTAGCTTCAGGACATGTATCAAGTTTTACAGATCCACTAATTGATTGTAAGAAATGTAAATCAAGACACAGAGCTGATAAATTAATAGAGGAATTTACAGATGGTAAAGAAACTGGTGACGGATGGGATAATGAAAAATTAGAAAATTTTATTAAGGAAAATAATATTGTATGTCCTAATTGTGGAAAAAGTGATTTTACTAGTATTCGTCAATTTAACTTGTTATTTGAAACTCATATGGGTGTAACAGAAGATTCAGCTAGTAAAGTATATTTAAGAGGAGAAACAGCTCAAGGTATATTCGTTAATTTTAATAATGTACTTCGTTCTCAAAGAGCTAAAGTACCATTTGGTATAGGACAAATAGGTAAAGCATTTAGAAATGAAATAACACCAGGAAATTTTATATTTAGAACACGTGAATTTGAACAAATGGAATACGAATTTTTCTGCAAACCAGGTACTGATTTAGATTGGCATAAATATTGGAAAGAAAATTGTTTAAATTTCTTAAAGAGTCTAGGAATTAAAGAAGAAAACTTAAGATATAGAGATCACGAAGCTGATGAATTAGTATTCTACAGTAAAGCAACAACAGATATAGAATATAACTATCCAATGGGATGGGGAGAACTATGGGGAATAGCAGATCGTACAGATTATGATTTATCAGTACATACTAATCATTCAGGAACAGATTTAAAATATTTAGATCCAGAAACAAACGAAAAATATACTCCATATGTAATAGAACCATCCGTAGGAGTAGATAGATTACTTCTTGCAATTTTATCTGATGCATATAATGAAGAAGAATTAGAAAAAGGTGAAATTAGAGAAGTACTAAAACTTCATCCAGCAATCGCACCATATAAAGTAGCTATACTTCCACTAGTAAAAAAATATCATTCAGAAAAAGCAGGTGAAGTATATAAAGAATTATCAAAGTATTTTATGTGTACATATGATGAATCAGGTTCTATTGGAAAAAGATATAGAAGAGAAGATGCGATTGGAACTCCTTTCTGTATAACAATAGATGATGAAACAGTAAATAATGGTACTGTTACATTGAGAAATAGAGATACAATGGAACAAATTACACTAAAATTAGAAGAAGTAAAAGATTATATTGAAGAAAAGGTAAGCTTCTAATGAAACCGGTAATAGGTATTTTAGGAAGAGCTGACAAAAATGAAAATGACACGTCACTTTTCTATATATTTGAAGATTTAAGAAGATGTATATATGATTTAGGAGGAGAGGTTTTAATACTTCTTCCGCCTTCACTTGAAGACTGCTATAAAACTAGATATAGTGAATTAAAAGATTTTACTATTGAAGAAGAAAAAAGTATAGTTAAATGGCTTAAATTGTGCGATGGAATACTATTTCCAGGAGGATTTAAGCTAACTAAATATGATAGATATGTATTAGAATATGCAGTTGAAAATGATATACCAACACTAGGAATTTGCCTAGGAATGCAGATATTATCATCATATAAAGAAGAGATTAACTTTACAAAAATAGAAGAAAGTAGTATAATACACAAACAAACGAACCCTAGTGGGCATTCACATGAAGTTACAATTGACAGAAACAGTAAACTTTATGAGATTATAGGTAAAGAAAAAATAATGGTAAATAGTTTTCACACTAAACAAGCTTCACCTAATAAATATTATAAAGTAGTAGCAACAGCACCAGATGGTGTAATAGAAGGAATGGAACTTCAAGATAAAACATTTAATATAGGAGTTCAGTGGCATCCAGAAAGAAACTATAATGAAGATGAAAATTCAAGAAAGATACTAGAAACATTTATTAAATATTCAAAAGAAAAAGAAAAAATTAAAGTAAGATAGGGGCGTGCGATTGAATATGAAAAGTTTAAATAGTAGTATATTATTAGATGAATTAATGGAAAGATATGTATCATTAGATTTAAATAATCCAGACGAAGTTGTAAGTTTTATCCATAAAATGAATACATCTGAAAAATTTATACCTAAAAAAGTTGCTAAAGCTATAGCAATTGATTTAAGAAAAAAAGGTGTAGTAAGTTACAAAGAATATGAAAAAAAACATAACTATATGGAAAGATATAATTCTGCTGATCAATATTATTTTTTAAATGATAATAAAGAAGAAATAGCTGGAAACTTATTAAGTAGATATATGTCTTCATTAGAGTTCTATGGTAAATCAAATATATTCGTAAAATATTTAACAAATATTTATAGAACTAGATTTATAGAAAATAAAGATAAAAATAAAATTGAAATACTAAGAAGTATGCCAACATTTAAACAATACGCAAAAACAAGATAAATAAAAATATAGGTAAATCCTATATTTTTATTTTGTCTTAAAATCTTTACAAATAGTACTATCTTTTGTCTTAGAATCATTAATCTTTGTAACTTTAATACTCTTTAACTTACAAAAACTTTCTTCTTTACAGTTATTAATACATTCGTAAACATCACATTCTATATTCTTATTCATATAATCACCTCTATTTATATTATTTACTAAAGTAAATTAAATATGTAAAATAGCTTGCTAAAAGTTGAAAAATAAATTAAATTAATATAAAATTATATATAGTAGGAGGATTATATGAATGTTGAATTAGTTGTAACAGGTGCATTAGATGAAAACTGTTATATTTTAAAAAAAGATAATACCTGTTTAGTTGTAGATCCAGGAAGTGATTTTCCTAAAATAAAAGAAAAAATAGGTGACTGCAAAATACTTGGTATTTTAATAACACACTCACATTTTGATCATGTAGGAGCACTTAGAAATTTTCTTACAAAAAGAAGTATAAAAATATATAAAAAAAGTAATGTAATAGATAACAATGAATATGAAATTGGGAATTTTAAATTTAAAACGATTTACACCCCAGGACATGCACAGGATGAAGTAACATTTTATTTTGAGGAAGAGAATAAAATGTTTATAGGGGATTTCATATTTAAAGAAACAATAGGTAGATGCGACTTACCTGGTGGCAGTGAAAAAGAAATGCAAGAAAGTATAGAAAAAATAAAAAAATATAATAGAGATATAGAATTATTTCCAGGACATGGTGAAACAACAACATTAGGATATGAATTGGATAATAATCCATATTTAAAGTAAAGGAGTAAAAAGGATGTATATAGATGTAATAGTACTAGTTGTATTGATTTTATTAGTGTTTATATTTTTTAGGAATTTTTCAAGTGTAGTATACGCGGTATTTATAATAGATTTACTTTTAAGAGGATTAACATATATTAAATGGAATATAGGACTTCCAGATTTAAAAAATGTTATTGATAGATATATTCCTGAAAGTGTACCTGCAATAATTGGAAAATACTTAAATGGCTTACCATATAAAATAGTTATGTGGGTATATATAGCATTCCTATTTGTATTCATAGGTTACCTAATAAGAACATTTATAAAAAAGAGAAGATAAGTACAAGAAGCGACAAAAAAAGTTCGCTTCTTTTTATATTATGTAAATGGTGATAGGTTTGAAAGTATATATAGATATTGTTTTTATATTAAATTTTTCTTTTGATTTTATCCTACTATTTTTAGTTTCATATATATTAAAAAGAAGAAAAAGTATACTAAGAATAATACTTGGAGCTTTATTTGGAAGTTTAACTATTTTTTTATTATTCTTTAAACTTTCATCTATAAGCTTATTTTTAATAAAAGTATTAATAAGTATATTTATGATACTAATAACATTTGGATATAGAGATATAGATTACTTTAAAAAAAATTTTATATATCTATATATAATAAGTATAATTTTAGGAGGAATGCTTTACTTTTTAGAAATAACTTTTAGTTATAAAAATAGTGGATTAGTATTCTTTAAAAATAACCTATCAATAAATTTTATTACTCTAGTTTTTATTGGAATATTTTTAACATATTTACATTTAAAGGAGATGAGAAATTATAAGAATGAATATTCATTAATACATAAAGTGGAAATAGAAATAAATAATAAAATATATACATATACAGCATATCTAGATACTGGAAATAAATTGAAAGATCCATATAAAAAAAGGCCTATTATTCTAATACATGACAACAAAATAAAATTTGATTATGAAAATAGTATATTAGTACCATTTAAGACATTAGATAATGAAGGTATAGTAAAATGTAAAAAAGTAGACTATATAAAAATAGATGACAAAAAAATAAATATGAATATTTTAATAGGACTAAGTAAAGAAAAATTTGGAATAGAAGGTGTAGACTGTATTATGCCTAATATAATGAAGGAGGAATTTATATGATAGGATTATTATTTTTAATAGCAAAAATATTAAATAGAAAAGAAGTATTGTTTTATCTAGGAAAAACTGATGTATTACCTGAACCATTAAGTCCAGATGAAGAAGAAAAATATTTAGAATTAAGTAGCAGAGGGGATAAGGAAAGTAAAGATATTTTAATAGAACATAATTTAAGATTAGTAGTTTTCTTAGCAAAAAAATATGAAAATACTGGGGTTGATTTAGAAGATTTAGTAAGCATTGGAACAATAGGTTTAATTAAAGGAATAAATACATATCGCTTAGGAAAAAATATAAAACTAGCAACTTATGCATCTAGATGTATAGACAATGAAATACTTATGTATTTAAGAAAAAACAAGAAAATTAAAACAGAGGTCAGTATAGAAGAATCATTAAGTTATGATGGAGAAGGTAATGAGCTTCACTTAGAAGATGTAATAGGAACAGATAAAGATATAGTAACAAAACATTTAGAAGAAGAGATAGATAAAAAACTAATGTTAGAAGAAATTAATAATTTAAATAAAAGAGACAAAGAAATAATAGTTTTAAGATATGGATTATTTGGTAAAGAAGAAATGACACAAAAAGAAGTTGCAGAAATATTAGGTATAAGTCAATCATATATTTCCAGAATTGAAAAGAAGGTAATAAAAAGACTAAAAAATGTAGTTAATTGCACATAAAAACGTATATATTTTTATATACGTTTTAATCATTTAGTTTTAGAACTTGTTGTATCAGGTAGATTATTAATTAGTGTTTCAAAGTAATACTGACAATCAGGACTATAATATTCTTGTAATAACTCTTTAGCTTCTTCTTTAGTAGTTTCACCAATTACAAATTTATTGTTTTCTTTCTTTAAAAGTAACAATTGTTCTGGATATTGTAAATATTTAACATGAACAAGACATATAACATCTTCAAAATCTTTTCCTTTATAAAAAATAGCTGGTCTTAAATAAGGATTCATTGGATTATCATTCATTTCTAGATTCCTAATTATATATGAAAGATAATAATCTATATCATCAAATTTTTGTAATCCTTTTCTAACATTAATTAAACATTTTAAATATTCAAGTTTTTCAAAAAATAATTCTTGGGGAGTAAGACCTCTATTTTTAGCACTACGAGTTATAACATCATTTAACTCTTTAATAGATAATGTATCATAATATTCATCATGATTAATAGGTTTTTGTGATTCTTTAATTTTTGAATCAGAAAAAAGAACACTATCAATAAAGTCGTGATGATTATCTAAATCTTCAAAACTTAGAGTAGGGCTATCAAGCTTAACTCTAGTGATATCATGATTTATTGTTGGATCAAGCTTTATACGATATGGCATATTATTATTCATACAATTTGCAATTACATATGCATGAGGAAACTCTTTATCATCGTTTTTTTCTATTTTTGATTCAAATCCAAAATGTTTAAGTAATTCATCTAAAACACAGGCGATACTAAAACATACTAGTTCAAAATCTTCAACATTAGTAACATCAACTTTTTTATTATATATATCTTTTTTTATTTTTGAATCTCTACTATAAAAACGAGTATCATAAGAAAAAACCTTACATATATACAAATAAATATATCTTATTTTAGTTAATTCATCATAATCACTATGTTCTTTAAAATGTTTTTCTATATTATCTACTAAATTCATTTTATCCCACCTTTATAATACAATTTGATTATAACATAATAAAAAAAGAGAAGTAAATAAGTATGACAAAATATTACACAAAAAAAATAAAAATTATATTGACATTTATAAACTATCTTGCTATAATCTAATTACTGGTTTGAAAAAGACTAGTAATTGGGGCATTAGCTCAGCTGGGAGAGCGCCACGTTTGCACCGTGGAGGTCAGCGGTTCGATCCCGCTATGCTCCACCATTATGAATTTAACGTTGAGAAATCAACGTTTTTATTTTTTTATAATTATTCTAAATACTAATGTGTAAATATTTGTAAAAAAAAGATAGTTTGCAAAGAAAAGAGTATTTAGAATATATTTTTTTTGTTAGAATTATAATAGAGGCGATAGTATGTACTATGTATTACTTTTTATAATTGCAATACTTCCAGTAGTTTTACTTGGAATATATATAAACAGTAAAGATAATGAAAAAGAACCAAAAACATTACTTGTAGGTTTATTTTCTGCAGGAATACTATCATGTGTACTAGTATTACTTATAAGTGCATTAATGGAAAAAATATTTCCCTTCTTTGGAAGAGACTTAAATAAATTTAATTATTTTGAATTATTATTATATACATTCATAGGAATAAGTTTGGTTGAAGAAGGATGTAAATGGTTTTTTACAACAATAATAGGATATAAAAACAGAAACTTTGATGAAGCATATGACATAATAGTTTACGCAACATTTGTATCACTAGGATTTGCATCAATTGAGAATCTTTTATATGTATATAATGGAAATATCGTAACAGGAGTATTAAGAGCACTAACTAGTGTGCCTGGGCATGTATGCTTTGGTATAACTATGGGATATTATTTATTACTCGCAAAAATAGCTAAGAAGAATAATAATAGGAAATTACATATAAAAAATTTAATCCTAAGTATATTAATTCCGATAATAGAACATGGACTGTATGATTTTTGTGCGTTTTCAAAAAGTACTATTTTAATGTTATTGTTATTGGCTGGATTAGTAGTATTCTTTATATTAAGTCATAATAAAATTAAAGTATTATCAGGTATAACTGAAAAAGTAAGATATGATAATAAATATTGTCCAAACTGTGGAAAAGAAGTTTCGACACTTTTTTGCTCAAATTGTGGTAATAAAAATAAATAAATTAAATTTACAATTGTTTGCACTTATAATATAATAAAAAAAGAGGTTTAATTATGAAAAAAGGGCTAACGGTTGTATTTTTTATATTTATTTATTTTTTAATAACTACAAATGTTTTTGCTATGGAAAATGAAAAAGTAGAAATTGTTTCTAAGCAAGACGAAATAGAAGTATTAGAGAGTGATGATTTAATTGAGACAAAAGAAGAAAATGAAGAAAAAGAAATACTAGAAGAACCAGAAAATAATGAGAATTTAAATGAAGAAGAACAAAAAGATTATTTAAAAGATTTAAATCCAGTTATACAAGAAGGAGATTTTGAAATAGTATCAAAAGAAATAGGTGAAAAAACCTATGATAAATCGATATCTGGAGAAGAGTTTGAAATAACTTATAATGCCCAAGATTATAAAGCACTAAATTTCTATATAGAAAATAATGATGAAAACCAAAGTTCTGTTTATAAAGTTATGATAGATGATGAAACAATATATGAAGAATATTTTGAAGAAAAACAAAATCAAGAAGTAAGATTAAATATAGATGGAAAACTAGTAAAATTATGCCTAAAAGGCAATGGTACCTATATAGATCCATATCTTACTACTAAAAAGAATACATATACTATTACATATGATGAAGAAAAAGAATATGAAGTAGATAGCAATAAGTATATTATAGAAAAAGAAGAAGATAAAGATGGCTATATATTTAAGTATTATGAAAATACTGATAGTAAAAAATATTATCCAGAAGATGAAGTGTATTTAAATAATGATTTATCATTAAAATCAATATATGAAGAAGAAAAATATAATGTAACATATAGTTACTTAGGTAATACAATAAGAAAAACTTATACAATAAATAATAATAATTTATTTATACCAGAGTTAGAAGGATATACATTTTTAGGATGGTTTGATAAAGATGGAAATAAAATAAATAGTCTAACTAAAGGTAATATAGATTTATTTGCAAAATTAAAAAAAATAGAAACACCAATTAAAAAAAGTAGTGTTTCTAGATTAAACTATACAAATAATATAATTAATACAACTACAAATATAACAAATAATACTATAGAAAATAAAGATAATAATATTAAAAATAAAGCCATTAGTATTGAACAAATAGAAACCCCATTTAATAGTAAAACAATAAAAATTAATTATATATTTATAATAGGAATACTAATAATACTAATAGCAGTATTTACTATATTTAAGTTTTCTTTAAAATAATTATAAATAAATATATTTCTTAAATAAAAACTCATCATTTTTTATTTTTAATAAGGGAATCTTAATTCTCTTATTTTTTTTATAATCCCTAAAAATATACTTTAAAGTAATCTTTTTTTCTTTTAGAATACTATCTATATATTTATAATCATTATTAATCTTCATAATATTTTTTAAAGAATTAGTAGAAACAATAATAGAAGAATTCTTGCTAATATTCTCATTTTTTAATTGATACTTAATAAATTTATTTATAATCTTTTTATAATTTTTTTTCTCAATTATAATATTTTGAACATTCTTTAAATAAATTTTTTTAGGTGAATGATCAATAATACCAGAAAATGCACTACTTATACTATTACCAATACCACTTCTATAAGAATAATCATATTTAAAACTATTATCATTTTTTTTAGGTATAATCTCTTGCATAATAACTATATACTTTTTATTACTATACTTTATTTCAATATTACTAATAATAGATAGATTATTCAATTCTTCATATCTTGAGCAAGAAGAAGAAAAAATAATAAGTACTAATACTAAAAGTAATTTCACATATTTCATCTATAATGACCTCTTTTCAAATTTTTAGTTAATTCAGGATTTCTATATTTTTCACCTTTATTACTAGATTTAAAAATATTATCCTTAAATTCAGTTTTTATAAATGGACAAATAGGGGTAAGGTATTTTCTACCGAAATTCTTAATAGTAATCAATCTAACAACTAATAATCCAATTCCAAGAATTATACCTTCGACACCGAATACAGCAGCTAAAATTATTAATATTAATCTCCACCATCTAATAGCGCTAACAAGTTCTATAGATGTAAAAGTAAGACCAGAAATAGCTGATATAGAAGTAATTATAATCATAATAGGAGATATTATCCCTGCACTTACTGCTGCATCTCCTAATATTAGTCCTCCAAGTATAGAAACTGCATTACCACTAGTAGAAGACATTCTAATATCACTTTCACGCAAAATCTCAAAACAGAGCATCATAAATATTGCCTCAGTAACAGCAGAAAATAAAGCACTATCTCTTTGAGCTTTTAGAGAAAGAAGCATGTCTAAATTTACAAATTCATGATTATGCGTAGTTACCATAATATAAAGAGCGGGAACAAAAATTGAAATAAAAAAAGCAAGTAATCGAATAATTCTTATAAAAGTAGTATTAATAGGTTTTTGATAATAATCATCTACAGAATGAAAGAAATCTATAAAAAAACAAGGCATAATTAAAACATAAGGACTATTATCAACCAAAATACATATTTTCCCTTCAAGTAATGCTTGAGATACTTTATCAGGTCTTTCAGTAGACATAACAGTAGGGAAAAAATTATTGTTTTTTGATTCTAAGTTTTCTTTTAAATAAGTAGAATCAATTATACCATCTATATCTATTGTTGAAAGCTTTTCTTTCACTTTAGAAATTATATTACTATCGGCAATACTTTCCATATACAAAATACCAACTTTAGTTTTAGTATCTCTACCAATCATAAAATCATAAACTCTTAAGTCACAAGTTTTAATTCTTCTTCTAATAAGGCCTAAATTGATATTAAAATTTTCAGAAAATGCATCTTTTGGGCCTTTTATAGTAAGTTCGCTTTTAACTTCAGAAATACCTCTATCAAGATTTGCTCTTTCTTCAAATGCATATATGATATTATTAATTATTATTACAACATAACCATTATGAACCATATCTAAAACATCATCTTTACCTATAATTAATATATTTCTATCAGGTATCTCATTTTCTAAATTGTTTAATTGCTTACTTTTAAGTATAACAAGTCTTCTTAATATAAAATCATTTATCATATCACCACTAGTTAATACTTCATTAAAAAATATATTTACTGTCGTATTATCAATTAAAAAGGTTTTAAAAATATAGTCCTTACTTATGCCTACTTCTTTTTTTAAAGATTTAAAAATATCCATATATTTCACCATTCCTATTATGCGTTTTTTATTACTAATTTATACTTAACTTAGTTGACTAAAAAACTTTAGTAATTTAAAATATAACTAGAAAAGTGGTTGATATTATGAAAGTAAAAATAACAGGTTTAGATGATTTTGGTAGAGGAATAGCAAGAATAAATGATAAAATTTGTTTTGTTAAGAATGCTCTTATAGATGAAATAGTTGATATTGGAATAATAAAAGAAAAGAAAAACTATTCTATAGGAAAAGTTAATAAATATATTGAAAAAAATAGTAAAAGAATTCTTCCTAAATGCAAGTATTACGATATTTGTGGAGGATGCAATCTTGAACACATGACTATAGAAGATGAAAATAATTTTAAAGTAAAAAAAGTAGAGAATATTTTAAAAAAGTTTGCATCTAAAAACATAAAAATAGATAAAATAACTTCGTTAAAAGAATACAATTATAGAAATAAAATAACTTTAAGAGTAAATAATGGAAAATTATGTTTATTAGAAGAAGAAAGCAATAACCACATTGAGATTGATAAATGTTTATTGGCAGCAGATAAGATAAATGATATTATTTTAAAGTTAAAAGAAATAATAAAAAACGAAAAAAAAATTACTAAAATTATGATCAGAGTAAGCAGTGATAGTAAACGAGTTATGTTAAAAATAGATGGAAAAGTGACAGATATAAATAAATTTAAAGAAATATGTGAATGCTTAATTATAGATAACAAAGTAATAAAAAATGAATATCTTTTAACTAATATTAATGATAAAAAGTTTTATGTTACAGCTGATTCATTTTTTCAAATTAATAAAGATATAACAGAAAAATTATATAATAAAATTATAGA
>JAGAWU010000023.1 GCA_017941235.1 Bacilli bacterium
CAAAGATTCTCTTTCCAAACAGACTATCTATTTACAATAGAATAAAAGAAAATAAATCAAAATACTAAGAAAAGTTGCTATTAATCTACCTGATAAAAAGTAGATATATGGTAACCTTTCTTTTTCTATTATACTTTTTACCTGAACATTAATATTAATACTACCAAAAGATATAAAAGTACATATGACAATACCTTTAAATAATAAAGAAAAAGAATAATTATTTAACAAAGTTATACCTTTAGTTAAATCAAGTATCCCGAATATAAAAAGTTGTAAAACTTTATTATGTATATTTCTATTAATTAAATAACCTAAAGTAGTAAAAACTATAGAATTAGATAAAACAATCATAATTATTTGATAAGTTTTTTTAAACGAATTAGTTAAACATTCAGTAAAAGATAGTTTAGTTAATACAATTTTATTATTAGAGTTATAACTACTATTCTTAGGCCTAAATATAATAGAAATAATTATATTACTAAGAAATGTACTTATAAGTATTTTAATCGAAAAACTTTTTCCAAAAAGATTACCTATAGTTCCTAAAATAAAAAGAGGATTAGAAAAATGAGTAAACATAAGTAAATAAGTAGCTTCATCGTATGAAATTAGTTTTTTATTATAAAAATCACAAATATACTTACTACCACTTGGAAAGCCAGTAATCATACTAAAAATAAGTATAAATAAAGAATTAGTATTAACATGAAGAAAAGAAGATAACTTTTTAAAAAAGGTAATCTTTAAAACTTTTAAAAAATCATAATTAATAAGTAAATCAGTAAGAGTGTAGAATATAAAAATAGGAGCAAATAAGTTATTAAAAAATAGAACTACTGTTTCCTTAACAGAAAAAACTACAAGTTTAGGATTAATAATAATTAGAATAAAAAAAACTAATAAAGTAAACAACGCTACTTTTTTTGTAAAATTATGAAAAAAATTAGTCATATTTCTTCTCCAATTTGTTATAATGTTTTAGAGGTTGATTAAATGATTAAACATACACTAAAAAATATAAAAGAATACGTAAAACAAGAATGGAAGTTCTTAATAGTTCTCTTAGTCACTTTCATTATATGTACATATCCAGTAGATTATTACATAATAACTGGAGGTGGAACTATACTTGCTAAAGATAGAGTTGAAGTAAAAGGAGCTAAGAAGAGTAAAGGAACTATTTCATTAACTTATGTGAAAGAATTAAAAGGAACTATAGCAACATACCTTCTGAGCTACATAGTACCATCATACGAAAGAGAAAAAGTAGAAGAATATACTTATAATGAAAACGAAACAATAGAAGATATAGATTTTAGAAATATTATTCAGTTAAGAACAGCTAATAATAGCGCCATAAAAGTCGCCTATGAAAATGCTGGTAAAACGTTAAAAGAAAAAAACAAAGGGATATACGTATATTACATAGATAAAAAAGCAGATACTAATTTAAAAATTGGTGATAAGATAGTAGAAATTAATGGTAAAAAAATAGAATCATTTAAAGAACTAAGAAACTATATAAATAAATTAGATAATAATAGTGAAATAAGTATATTAATAGAAAATAATAACAAAAAAGAAACTAAAACTGCAAAAATATATGAAGAAAAAGGTAACAAATATATAGGTGTTTCACTAATAGAAGATATTACATATAAAACGAAACCTAAAATAAATATTAAATATAAAAAAAGTGAAGGTGGACCTTCTGGTGGTTTTATGATGTCACTTGAAATATACAATCAATTAACTAAAAAAGATATAACAAAAGGAAGAAAGATAGCAGGTACAGGTACAATCGATTATGAAGGTAACATTGGTGAAATAGATGGTATTAAATATAAATTAAAAGGAGCAGTTAAGAAAAAATCATCCATTTTTATAGCGCCTACCGGTAGAAATTATAAAGAAGCATTAAAAGAAAAGAAAAAGCATGGATATAAAATTAAAATAATAGAAGGTAAAACCTTTAAACAAGTATTAAAAGAACTAGATAAAATAAAATAATCTAGTTCTTTTTCTTGTTTTTCTATTTTTACTTTGTTAAAATAGTTAGTGTTAGAAGAAGTGGTGAATAGCATGCGAAGAGATGAAGTAGATAGATCAAAATTAAGTCCAATGATGTTACAATACATGGATATCAAAGATAATTATGAAGATACAATTATCTTTTTTAGACTTGGTGATTTTTATGAAATGTTTTTTGATGATGCAGTACTTGTAAGTCGTGAACTTGAATTAACATTAACTGGGAAACAAGCAGGACTCGAAGAAAGAGTACCAATGTGTGGTATACCGCATCATGCCTATGCAAATTACATTGATCAATTAATTGAAAGAGGATATAAAGTAGCTATATGTGAACAGATGGAAGACCCTAAAACCACAAAAGGAATGGTTAAAAGAGAAGTTATACAAGTAGTAACTCGTGGTACAAGACTAGATGATAGAGTGGATTCTAAATCAAATAACTATATAAGTAATATATATGACTTTTCATATTGCTACGGAATAAGTTATACAGATATATCAACAGGAGAATTTTATGCAGTAATAGTAGATAAAGATGAGCATAGCGTAATTAGAGAAGTAGTTAGAAATAGTTTTAAAGAAGTAATAGTTAATAGTAAAATAGATAGAAATTTAGTTAACACATTAAGATCTAATTATAATGTACTAGTTACAATTACCGACGATTTATGTGAAGAAGATATTTATTCATATATATATTCAAATGAAGAAGATACAAGAATAATTACAACTATAAAGCATTTATTAAAGTATATCGTAGATACTAAAAAAACAACTTTAACACACTTACAAAAGGTTGAAGTAATAAAAGAAAATAGTCATCTGATTTTTGATGGTAACACTAAGAAAAACTTAGAGTTAACAGAAACTATAAGAACCGGGGATAGAATGTATTCACTTTTATGGTTCTTAGATAAAAACAAAACGGCTATGGGGTCAAGATTTCTAAAATATAATATTGAAAATCCAATAACAAGCAAAAAAGAACTTGAGAGACGTTATGATTTAATTGAAAAGCTTTCTACTGAATTTATATTAAGAGATGACTTAATGAAAGAGTTAAACGAAGTATACGACTTAGAAAGACTAGCTGGAAGAGTAAGCTATGGTAATTTAAATGCTAAAGATTTATTACAATTAAAAAATTCGCTTAAGCATCTTCCTAATATAAAGAAAATATTAGAAGAATTAAACTATGATAAAACACTTGAAACACTAGACGATGTATATGAATTATTAGAAAGTTCAATTAATGAAGATGCACCATTTACTGTTCATGAAGGAAGATTAATAAAAGATGGATATAATAGTGAATTAGATGAATTAAGAAGTGTCAAGAATGGTTCAAAGGATTTTATCTTAACTCTAGAGAAAGAAGAAAAAGAAAGAACAGGTATTAAAAATCTTAAAGTTGGTTATAACAAAGTATTTGGTTATTATATAGAAGTAAGTAAAAGTAATAAAGACTTAGTAAAAGATGAATGGGGATGGGATAGAAAACAAACGCTAGCTAATTGTGAAAGATATACAACACCACTATTAAAAGAAAAAGAAAATATAATATTAGGTGCAGAAGAAAAAATAATAAATTTAGAATATAAATTATTTATGGATATAAGAGAAGTAGTAAAAAGATATATATCAAATCTTCAAACCATATCTAAAATAATAAGTGAAATAGATATGCTTCAAAGTTTTTCAGTAATAAGTGATGATAATAAATTAGTAAGGCCAACTCTAACAGAAGAAAGAAAAATAGAGTTTATTGAATGTAGACATCCTGTAGTAGAAAAAGTAATGAAAGATAAATATATTCCTAATGATATTGTAATGGATGAAAAAACAAATATACTATTAATAACTGGTCCTAATATGGCAGGTAAATCAACATATATGAGACAATGTGCTATAACAATAATAATGGCCCAAATAGGTTGTTTTGTTCCATGTAAAAGTGCAATAATGCCAATATTTGATAAAATCTTTACAAGAATTGGTGCAAGTGATGATTTAGTAAGTGGTGAATCTACATTTATGGTGGAAATGAAAGAAGCAGAATATGCTATTAGCGAAGCAACAGAAGATAGTTTAATACTATTTGATGAGTTAGGAAGAGGAACAGCTACATACGACGGAATGGCATTAGCACAAGCAATACTAGAACATATACATAATAAAATCAAAGCCAAAACAATGTTTTCAACGCATTATCACGAACTCGTATCATTAGATAAAAAATTAAAGAATCTAGAAAATGTTCATGTATCAGCACTTGAAGAAGATGGACATATAACATTTTTACATAAAGTAAAAAAAGGTGCAGTAGATAAAAGTTATGGTATACATGTAGCAAGTCTAGCAGGCCTTCCAAATTCAGTAATAGATAGAAGTAAAGAAATACTAAGCAAATATGAAAATAATAGTAAAAAAAGAGAAAAAGAGAATAATTCATTCGAACAAACAAGTTTATTTGATTCATTTGAACCAATTGTAAAAGAAAGTAAAATAGAAAAAGAGTTGGAAAAAATCAATCCAATAGAGATGACTCCTATGGAAGCAATTAACTTTTTATATAATTTAAAAGAAGAAATGAAGAAAGATAAGTAATCCTTCTTCATTTTAATTTTTTCTTAACTTGATATATATTCATAAATGTAACAACAATTATATTTAAACTAGTTGAAAGGATAAGACCATAAAGACCTATTTTTAAAAGAGAGAAAAGTGGAAGAAAAATAATTCTTATTAAAGATCCAATAGTATTTGATACAAAGTTTTCTTTAGACATATCAGTAGCATCTAAAACCGAAGAAAGAGGTGCCTGTATATATTGAAGTAAGCAAATTGGAGCAAGAAGTCTTATATATGTATGTCCTTCTGTAGTATTATAAAGAAACTTTAAAATATTCTTAGGAAATATTTCAAATATTATAGTAAAAAATATACCAATACAAAGAGAATAAAAAATAGCAAGTTTAACTTTCTTTTTAGCACCAACATAATTCTTTCTACTATATTCTCTAGATATTACAGGAAGAAGAGCTTGACTGATTGCTAAAGTAAAAAAACTAGGAAGAAGAACTATAGGAATACTGTACCCACTCATAATACCGTATTCATAAGTAATATAATGACTAGTATAACCAACTAAATGCAAAGTATTTGTTAGAATAATAGGCTCAAAGAAATAACAAACTGAAGTAACAAGTCTAGTCATAGTATTAGGAACACTAATAGAAAGACTTTCTTTTAAATATATTTTACTTGGATAAATATCTCTCTTAGTAATCACAAAGTTTTTAGGTAAAAACAAAAATAAAATAAAAATAGAAACAAGTTCACATATAATATTAATAAGTATAACTAGGGTAACTTGATATTTTAAATCTAAATAACTAAATTTCTTTATTAAAATCATAATAAGAAGTATTCTAACAACATCTTCTAATATATTTGACAATATATGAGGAATCATTTTTTCTTTTCCAAAAAAATAACTTCTTATAATACTTGAAACAGAAGTAAAAGGAAGTACCAATGCAATTGACATTATAGGAATAGTGCAATTTACATTATGGAGTAGTTTAACAGCTAGTGTTTTAGAAAACATAATAATAAATATAATGAGTAAAATATTTATAAACATAACAAAAAATAAAGATGTAAATATTAATCTCTTATTATTTTTTTCAAGAGAAGCAACCATTTTACTTATACTAACCGGAAATCCAAAAGAAGCAAGATTTAAAAATAAAATAAAAGATGGAAGTATAAGCATATAGATTCCAATTCCCTCTGTGCCTAAATACCTAGTCAAAAAAATTTTACTAATCATTCCAAGAATTTTTGTAAATATACCACCAATCATTAAAATAATTGTACTTTTAATAAATTTTTCTTTCATATTAAAGAATATGACGAAAAAAAGTGTTTTAGAATTTAAAAGAAGGTGGTATTATAGATATGTCAATCAGATGACAAAAAAGAATAAATTAATAATTATTTAGTTCACAACAAAACATATTTATGTTAGACTTGATTTAGATAGAGGTGGATGTAATGATCAATTTAGCAAATTTCATTGAAAGTAATACATTTATTGTTGTATGTGTAGCAGTGATATTAATAAGTGGAATAATAGTAATGATACACATATCATCAAAAAATAAGGAAAAAAGAAGAAGAAAACAAAATACAAAAGAATTAAATGATACTTTATCAATGGAAATACTAGATGAACAAAATAGTCCAGTAGTAATTCTACCTGAAGCAAAAATAGAAGAAAGTGTTATTGAAAAAGAAGAACCAGTTGTTGTTATTGATAATAATGCAAATAACAAGGTTGATGTTGTAGAAGCTCTTTCAAAGAATCAGGAAGAAAAACTAGAAAGTAAAGAGATACAAGAGCAAACTGAACAAGCTCAAATAATAGATGAAATAAAACCAATTGAAGAAAAACAAGAAGAAGTAAATATTGAACCAGAAAAAGAAGAAATTACTCCTATTGAAATAGAAAAAGAAGAAGAAAAAACTAAAACTTATGAAATAGATGAAAAAGAAAACTTAGTATATGCACCTATTGAGTTAAATAAAGAAGAAGCAAGAGAAGTTTTAGACAGATTAGCAATCGAACTTGCACAAAAAGAAGAAAAAGAAGAACAACTAGTTGAAGACGAAAAAAATATTGAATTAACTAATTTTGAAAGAGAACAAGAAGAAAACGCAATTATTAGCTTAGATGAGTTAATGGAAAAAGGAAAAGAGCTTTATAATCAAAATGAGATGGTTGGATATGATGATGAAGGTGATGAGCCTATAACTATTGAACAACTACAAGAAAGATGGCAAAAAGAAAAAGAAGTTATTAATCAAATTCAAGTTGAAGAGAAATTAGAAGAAATAGAACAAGTAAAAGAAGAAAGTAATATTATAGAACCGGTTCATGCAGAAGAACCTACTATAAATACTACAGTAATAGTACCTGAAAGAATTGAAATAGAAGAAGAAAATAAAGAAAAAGTTATTAAGAAAGTTGAATTCCCTTCAATTCTTCCAAACAGAAAAGAAGCCTATGAATCAAAATTCGAAAACAGTCCAATTATTTCACCGGTTTATGGTATAGAAAGAAAGAAATTTGAAGAAGAAGAAAAACTTCATCCAGAATTAATACAAGCTGGTAGTTTAGAACTTGAAAATACTGCTAACTACGAAAAATTTGATGAAGAAATTAAAAAGACAAACGAGTTTATAGCGGCATTAAAAGAATTACAAAAGAAACTAGATTAATCTAGTTTTTTTAATTTATACTTGTTATAATATAAAAGGAAAAAGGAGTGACACCATGAAAGTAGGAATATATACATTAGGTTGTAAAGTTAATATGTATGAAAGTGAATTTGTAATGAGCAAATTAAAAGAAAATGGCTATGAAATAGGAAACTTTGATGATATTTGTGATATATACATAATCAATACATGTAGCGTAACCAATACTTCAGATAATAAATCTAAAAAAATAATTAGAAACGCAGTAAAGAAAAATAAAAATGCTTGTGTAGTAGTAATGGGGTGCTTTATAGAGGCAAACCAAGATTATAAAGAAGATGGAGTAGATATATACTTAGGTACCAAAGATAAAAGTAAAATAATAGAATTATTAGATGAGTACTTTAAAAATAAAGAAGAAATAAGGGATTTATGGAAAGAAGAACAAAAGAAATTTGAAGATATGTTTATTACAACATTTGATGGAAGAACAAGAGCATTTATAAAAATCCAAGATGGATGTCGCAATTTCTGTTCATTCTGTATAATTCCTTATTTAAGAGGTACATGTAGAAGTAAAGATTTTAATAAAGTAATTGAAGAAGTAAAAGAACTTACAAATAATAATTATAGAGAAATTGTTCTTACAGGTATACATACAGGTAATTATGGTGTTGATCTTAAAACAAACTTTGCCAACCTATTAGAAGAATTAGTAAAAATAGATAAACTAAAACGTCTTAGAATATCATCTATTGAAGTAACAGAATTGAATGATAGAGTGTTAAAAGTAATAAAAGAAAGTGATAAAATTGCTAATCACCTTCATATACCACTTCAAGCAGGTTCAGATAAAATTCTAAAAAGTATGAATAGAAAGTATAATCTAGAATTCTATAAAAATAAAATAAAAGAAATCAGAAGTATCAGAGAAGATATATCTATCTCAACAGATATAATAGTAGGTTTTCCAGGAGAAACAGAAGAAGATTTTGAAGAAACAATTAAAACTGCAAGAGAAATTGGTTTTTCAAAAATACATGTATTCCCTTACTCAGTAAGAAAAAATACAAAAGCTGAAAAAATGCCAAATCATCTTGATAATAGCATCAAAAAAGAAAGAGCAAGAAAATTAATTGAAGTATCAAAAGAACTTGAAATAGAGTATATGAATAAATTTATTGGAAAAACTATTGAAGTATTAACAGAAAGTGATAAAGATGGATTTACATTAGGTCACACAAGTAATTTCTTATTAGTAAAACTAAACAAAAAAGTAGAAAAAGATAAATTTGTAAACGTAAAATTAACAGAAGTTAAATATCCTTACATAATGGGTGAGATAAATGAGTGATTATGTAAAAGGAGAATATAAAAGGAATATATATGACTCAGGAAGCGGTTATTTAGTAGGACTTTTTAAAGTCAAAGAAACTAATATAGATGATGATGATATTTTAAATAAAACCATAACATTTACAGGATATTTTCATGAATTAAATGAAATAGATACATATATATTTCATGGAAGTTTTATTGAACATGATAAATATGGTAAACAGTTTCAAGTAGAAAGTTATGAAAGAGTAAAACCAGAAGAAAAAGACAGCATAGTAGCATTTTTAACTTCTGGTCATTTTAGTGGTATAGGTGAAAAAAAAGCAGAAAAAATAGTTAAAGTATTGGGAGATAAAACATTAGATATAATACTAAATACACCTGATAATTTACTATTGATACCAGGAATAACTAAAAAAAATATTGACGAATTGCATACAAAACTAAAAGAATATGAAAGAAGCTATGAAACAATAATAAAACTAGGAAATATTGGTTTTTCAACAAGAGAGTCAATGTTAATATATAACCACTATAAAGAAAAGACACTAGAAATAATTGGAGATAATATATACGACATATATTCAAAGATAGATGGAATTTCCTTTAAAAGAATAGATGCGATTGCATTAAAAAACAACACACCCAAAGATGATTTAATCAGAATAAAAGCAGCAGTAATATTTATAATAACAGAATTAATAAATACACTAGGACATAGTGCATTCTATAAAAAAGAATTAATTCCATATATAAATAAAGTATTAGGAATAAAACTAGAACAAGGAAAAATAGAAACAGCCCTAGAAGAATTACTAAATCAAAAAGAATTAGTATTATTAGATGATTTATACTATCTAAAAGATATGTATGAAGCAGAAACAAATATAGTAAAAAGAATAAATATATTAATACATAAAAAAGATAATGAAATAAAAAATATTGACGAAAAAATAAGAGAATTAGAAAAATACTTTAATATAGACTATAATACTGATCAAGAATTAGCAATAAAAGAAAGTAGCGAAAAGAATTTTTTAATAATAACCGGAGGACCTGGAACAGGGAAAACAACAATACTAAAAGGAATATGTGAATTATATAGAATGGTAAATAAAATAAAACCATTTGAATTAAATGATAGAATAACATTACTAGCACCTACAGGAAGAGCTGCAAAAAGAATGAGTGAAAAGACAGGATTAAAAGCATCTACAATACATAGATTTTTAAAATGGAATAAAGATACAAATAAATTTCAAATAAACGAGTACAATAAAAGTAAAACAGATTTTGTACTAATAGATGAAGCAAGTATGATAGATGTATATTTATTTTCAAGTCTTCTAAAAGGTTTACGATCTGATACTAAGATAGTATTAGTAGGAGATGTAGATCAACTTCCAAGTGTAGGTCCAGGAACAGTATTAGAAGATTTAATTGAAAGTGAAAAAGTTCCAGTAAGAAGATTGAACTCATTATACAGACAAAAAGAAGGATCAAATATAACCTTTTTAGCATACTCAATAAAAGATGGTATGTACGAAAAAGAACTATTTAATAAAGATGTAGATTTAACTTTTATAGAATGTAAAAGTAAAGATGTAATGGAAGAATTAAAAGAACTTTCAAGTAATTATAGTGATTATTCATATAAAGATTTTCAAATACTTGCTCCAATGTATAAAACATTAAATGGTATAGATAAAATAAATGATGTTATTACAGAAGTATTTAACAAAAAATCAAAATCAAAAAAAGAATTAAAAGTTGGAGATGTAATATACAGAGAAAAAGATAAAGTAATTCAACTAACAAATATGCCAGAAGATAACGTTTATAACGGTGATGTTGGTATAATAGAAAAAATAAATAACGGATCAAGAAAAGAAATATATATTGATTTTGATGGTAATTTAGTAAAATATACACCTTCTAATTTTTTAAACTTTAAAAAAGCATATGCTATATCAATACATAAAAGTCAAGGAAGTGAATTTGATATAGTAATAATACCTCTAGTAAAAGATTTTAATAAAATGCTATATAGAAAACTAATATATACAGCAGTAACAAGATGTAAAAAAAGATTGTTTTTAATAGGTGAAACCGAAGCACTAAAGTTTGCTATTTCAAATAAGAACTCTAATTTAAGAAGAACAACAATAAAAAAATTCTTAATTGAAGGAATAAATGCGGAAATTTAGTAAACAATAACATTAGAGGTGATAAAAATGAAAAAAAAGCTATTAATAGGAATGATGGCAGGAGCAGGAGCATTTTATTTATATAAAAAGATGAATCCAGATATGATGCATGATATGAAAAAGAAAGTTAAAGATACATGCGAAATGATAATAAATGTTATGGAATAAAGATTAAATTAATCTTTATTTTTTTTATATTTAAAATTAAATTTAAATATGATATTATTTATTATAGAGTGGTGAATATAAATGAAAATAAGAATAAATAATAAAGGGTATACGTTAATAGAAATTTTAGCTGCAGTATCAATACTTGCTATACTTATGGCAATAGCAATCTCAGGATATACAGGTATTATGAAAAAAGTAAGACAAAGATATTATGAAAAACAAGAAGAATTAGTTATACAAGCAGGTAGAGAATATTTTAATGATAATCATAATCAACTTCCTGTAACACCAGGAGAAACAAAATGTGTACTTTTAAATACATTAATTTCAAATAAATACATTGATAAAGTTAAAGACTATGATAAAAAAGATTGTAATGGTGAAGAGAGTAAAGTATGTGCAACTAAATTAAATAAAACAAAGTATTTATATACAAGTGAGTTAAAATGCTCTAATAAGTATAAATCATTAGAATATAAAACACCTATTATAATTGTAGATCCAAAAGAATCTAATAATATAACAATGGATTTAGACAAAGAAAAAGATGTAACAGCAACTATTAAATATGATCCAAATACTGAAAGTGATAAAGAAGAAAGCAACTTGACCAGTTATAGATACATAATATATAAAAAGAATAATGGAATTTATGAAGTATATTCTGACAGTAACTGGTTAGGAATAAGTGAAAGTGTAAAACAAAAAAACGTTAAAGTAACATTAAAAACTACAGGAACATTTTATGTAAGAGTTTGGGCCTATAATGAGAAAGGTAAACTAGCAGAAGCAAAATCAGGGGAAGTTACACTAAATGTATCATCTGATAGAGTAAAGCCCACAATAAATGTTACGGGTTATCTAATGAATAAAGATGAAAATGATAATCTATATTATATAAATAGCAATGGACAAAGAGTTGAAACTAGAGAACAAGCTGCAATATATAATTTTGGAACATGGTCAAATAAGTATGTAAGAGTATTTGTAGATGGAGAAGATAATGAATCTGGACTTACTGATAACTCAGAAGTATTCATAAAAGAAGGAAGTGCAACAAGTAGTGATAATCAAAACGTATGGAAATTATGTTCTGAAACTGTTCCAAGATCATATACAGTACAAGCACAAGGAAGTTCTGATTTAAAATTCAGAAATACCGATAGAGCAGGTAATACACAAGAATCTGATTATGTAAATGTAAAACTAGATAGAAAAGGACCAAAGTTTACAATAGAAAGTAAAAATGATAGTGATGGTGAAATAACACTTACTGCATCTAACATCACAGACGATCTATCCGGAGTAAAAGAGTATAGTAGTGGTATTGATTGCCAATATCGTACATATGCAACAGTTTGGTCAAATTGGATTAATTGTGAAAAAGGAAACACAGTAAAAATATCATCATCTGATATAAAAAATGTAACTCTAAGAACTAGAGATAACGCAGGAAATACATCAGAAAAAACTGAAACTATTAAAAATGATGATAGTATACCTGAAGGAATGTGTAATACAGCACCTATAGGGGCTAACTATTTCGGTAACGAACCATTAAATACAGAAGAAAATGTTGGTAATAAAGTTGATACTTCAGCATGGGGTCAGTGGTGCTACTACACTTGGGGAGATGGGCCGTATTATAAAAATACAGGATATGATAGAATTTGTTATTCAGATGCCTGTGGAAGATTTAAAGGCTGGACTGCTACAAAAATAAACAATGAAATAGAAAGAATTTTAGGGAATAATAGTTGTAATTTTTATAGAGCATGGTGTTTTAGAAATAAATAAAAAATCAAAACAAAAGTTTTGATTTTTTTAATAAAAAGGGAGTGCAAAAATACTCAAAATATGTTATCCTTATATATAGAGTAAGCTAGGATAGGTGAGTGAGTATGAATAAGAAAAATAAAAAAAGAGGATTTACATTAGTAGAACTTTTAGCTGCAGTAGTTATACTAGGTCTATTAGCAGCAGGAGTAGTAGTTGGTGTTTCACAACTAATAAAAAAACAAAAACAAAACTATTATATTAAGCAAGAAGAATTAGTAATACAAGCAGGTAGAGAATACTTTAATGACAATCATAATCAATTACCAATAAAAATTAATGATGAAAAATGTGTAACATTAGATACATTAATTTCAAATAAATATATAGCACCAGTTGAAGATTATAATAAAGAAACATGTGATGCTAAAGAAACTGTAGTTTGTGCAACAAAGAAAACAACTACAAAATATAGTTATAAAGTTAATTTAGAATGTAAAGAAAAACCAAAAGATGAAACAAATTACAATGTACCCACTGTAACGATAAGTGGAGATACATCCCCAGGTAAAAATAAAAGACCAAAAGTAGAGTTTGAAGTAGGATATAGTGATACTTCAGATCCAAATAAAAACCCAGATCTTAGCGAATATACATACTATATATATAAAATGAAAGGAACATCTCCAAATATAGGAAACGATGGTGACCCAGTTTTTTGGGGTTCAGGTGCCCTTTCTGGTAAAAAAACACCTTCCCCAATTAAAATCACAGAATTTGATAAAATTAGTGATGGTACATACTATGTAGTTGTAAATGCAGTAAATAGTAAAGGCAAAAAAGGAAGTAAAACAAGTGGCACTATTAAAATTCAGACAGGTTTAAATTGTGATAAAGATTTAAAACTAGTAAGTAATGGATATGAATCAACACCAGAAAAAGTAAAATGGATAAACGTGGCATCTGGTAACAAAGCAGCAACAGTAGAAGTTGGATCTGGCGTAAAAAAAGTAACGATAACACTTAAAAAAGGTGACAGCGTAGTTGAAACAAAAGAAGCTAATACTACAGGAATAATAACATATAACTTACCAACTACTGATGGTGAATATAAATATATTGCAGAAGCAGAAAATGTAGATGGTGACAAATGTGAAGTTAATGCATACTACAACATTGATAAAACGGCACCAGTTTGTACAGTTACAAGCGATAAAACAACTTGGACAAACACAACTCAAACATTAACAGCTAAATGTACTGATAGTGGAAGTAAGTGTGAAACACAAACAAGAACCCAATCATTTAGTACAGAAAAAGATGAATTATATGATTTTGGAACAGTAAAAGATAAAGCTGGAAACATTGGTACTTGTAATAAAGTTAGAGTAATGGTAGATAAAACAAAACCTGAATGTACTATTGTAGCAAACGGTTCTGTAGGAAATAACAATTGGTATATTACAGATGTAAGCATAAAAATAAATACAAAAAGTGATGATAAAACAAGTGCTGAGGATTTAAAATATATAACTACAGATTCACAAACAGCACCAACCACTATTGATAATAAAGAAGTAGTAATAAACACAGATACCAAAAATAAAATATATCATGGATATGTAAAAGATTTAGCAGGTAATGTTGCAGAATGTAAAAATTCAATCACAATAAAAAGAGATACAACACCGCCAATATGTAATATAACTGCAACAGGCGATAAAGCAGCAGATAATACTTTTTCTAACAATGTTACATTATCAATTAATCCAACAGATAATGTAAGTGATATAGTATCAAAAGGTTTAGATACAGCTAACTATTCAGAAGGTGATTATAAATATAACGATAAGACAAGTGTGCAGCACACAACAGATACAACAGGAACAAAATACTATAGTTATGTAAAAAATGATGCAGGATTAGAATCAAAATGTGAATACAATGTAGTATTAAAAAAATTTGGTAAAGTTACTTTTAATGTAAACGGAGGAAATGCATGGACAAGTTCAACATGTGCAAATCCATACAATTTGAGTGGAACAACATGTTCTAAAAATGTTAGATACACAGCAAATTATGAAAGTATGCCGACACCTACAAGAACAGGTTATACCTTTGATGGATGGTATACTTCAGCAACTGGTGGAACTAAGATAATTTCAACCACAATAAAAAATAATTCTAATGCTGAGACACTATATGCACATTGGATTGTAAAAGAGTATACAATAGGGTATGAATTAAATAATGGTTCATTCGGTGCAAAACATCCAACAACCGGAAAATATGATGTTGATGTAGAAATATCAGCACCAACAAAAACAGTAACAGCAACAGGAGATGTAAACGGAACAGGTGCAACAATAAGTGCTGCAACAAGTGGAACTCAAACATTTGCTGGCTGGACAAGTAATTCAACAGATGGATTACAAGGGAATGCAAAAAGTGGAACTGCAGCTAACCCAACAACAGCTTGGACAGGTGCAGCAACTAAAAATACTCATTTTATTAATTTAAGAAACGGAAATGGAACAGTTAAACTAACAGCAACTTGGACACCAAAAGCATTTAATTTACCTACTGTAAGTAAAACTGGAAGTACATGTAATTGGAATACAAAAGCTGACGGAACAGGAACAACATATGCAAGTGGTGCAAGTTATACACCAACAGCTGGTAGTGCAGCATCAATTACTGTATTTGCAAGATGTACAGCAAATACATACGAAGTAAAATATTCAGCTAATGGTGGTAGTGGAGCACCAGCAACTCAAACAAAAACTCAGGGTGTTACATTAACGTTATCAAGCACAAAACCAACTAAATCAAATTCCACATTTGCTGGTTGGAAAGCAACAGATAATACAATGTATGTACCAGGTGGTAGCTATACAAAAAATGAAGGAACAACAATGACCGCTCAGTGGTGTAATAATTGTCAAGCAACTAGTCCAGCTACATGTAGTTTAAAAGCTGAAAATGGTACATGTACATATACAACAACTTGTCCTACAGGCTATACAATAACAAATAATGGTAAATATAATCCATCATGTACAACTTGTAATTACACAGTTAAATTTAATAAAAACGCAAGTGATGCTGCTGGAACAATGAGTAACGAAACCTTCTCATATGGAACAGCAAAAGCATTAACAAGTAACGGATTTACTCGACCTGGATATACATTTACAGGATGGGCAACATCTGCAACTGGAAGTGTAGCATATACAAATGGACAATCAGTAAAAAATTTAACATCAACATGTTCTGGAACAGTAAATCTATATGCAGTATGGAGACCAAATGTGTGTTCAATAACATATAGTCCAAATGGAGGAGTATTTAATAATAATACGACTAATACTGCACAATCATGCAACTATAATCCAAATGAGAATTGTACAGATAATATGAAAAACGCTTCAGGATCAGGTGGTTATTATAATGCAACGCGTGAAGGATATAATATTCCATCTGGTTCAGAATGGACAAATGGAACAAGTACATTTAACCAAGATAATGCATATAAAGCAACAGACTTCTGTCCAAACCTAAAAAATGGAGATCAAAGTGTTACAATAAAAGTAAATTGGAAAGTAAATGTATGTACAATAACATATAGTCCAAATGGAGGAGTATTTAATAATAACGCAACTAATACAGTACAAGAATGTAATTATAATCCAAGCGGTAATTGTACAGATAATATGAGAAATGCTTCAGGATCAGATGCTTATTACAATGCAACACGTGTTGGATATGATATTCCATCTGGTTCAGAATGGATTAATGAAACAAAAACGTTTAACCAAGCTAATGCATATAAAGCAACAGACTTCTGTCCAAACCTAAAAAATGGAAATCAAAGTACTACAGTAAAAGTAAATTGGACAGCAAAAATAATTAAAGTAACATTTAACAAAAATGATGGCTCATCATCACCAGAAACAAAGACTCAAACATTTACATATGGAAAAAGTGGTCAAGCATTTAGTCAAACATTCACAAGAACCGGTTATACATTGCAAGGATGGGCATTAACAAGTTCTGCAACTGAAGCAAATTATGACGTTGATAATGGTGTAAGAGATAATTGGATTAATAACAATTCACCATCAATTCCACTATATGCAGTATGGAAGCCAAATACATATAAAATACAATATAAGAGTTGTGCTGGTACTACTTTAAGTCAAACAACATCATGTACTTATGGCACAAATTGCTCATTAATTACTGCATCAACATCAAATGGTGTTGTAGATAAAACTGGTTACAATTTCTCTAAATGGACAATTAATTCGACAAATTATAGTGGTGGAGCCTCAGTAAAGAATTTAACAACTACAAATAATGGAACAGTAACAGCAACAGCATATTGTCCAGCAATCCAGTATTTTATAAAATATACAGATTGTGAAGGAAATACACTTACAGATAAAACAAAATGTATTTATGATCAAAATTGTACGCTATCAGCAGCACTTTCACAAGCGGGTTATACATTTAACAAATGGAAAATAGGAAGTACTACATATAACGCTTCAGGAACGGTTAAAAATCTTGCAACATCATATAATGGAACAGTAACAGCAGCAGCACAATGTAGTAAAAAAGCATATAATTTAACCGTAAATGCAAATGGTGGTACAATGAATAACGGTTCTGTTATTTCTACTTGGAAAACAACATTTACATATGGTACAAAGCGTGGAATATCTACGAACAACAATATATATTGGAGAGATGATACACCTACAGTACCGTCAAGAACAGGTTATACATTCAATGGTTGGGCAGTTTCAGCAGGTAATCCAGTTTATTTAGGGTATGATGGAGAAATTCCGGTCTACTATATAGATGGAAATCATGCAGGAGATATAACCGCAACAGCAAAATGGAATCCAAAAACATATTCACTAGCATACGAATTAAATAAAGGAACGCATGGAGCTAATCATCCTACTGGTATAGCTTATGATGCAGAATTTTTAGTTAGTAACCCAACAAAGAAAATCACTCTTACATTTATAAACAAAGAAGGTGCTACAGTAGATTATAAAGAATCCTCAGTTAGTGAAAGCGGAGGTTCAGTAAATTATTCGTTTAATGGTTGGGGTATAACTGGAATGGATAGTGTCACTCATACATATGGAACACTTACAACTACAAATACATCAATAGCAAGCACAAAAGCAACGAAGTATAAAAATTTAAGATCAACATCTGGAACAGTAACATTTACAGCAAGTTGGGAAGGTCCAACAATAACACTTCCTAAAGTAACGAAATCAGGAAGCACATGTGTATGGACAAGTGATGGATTAAGTGATAAAGCTTCAGGAGGTACTTATGCACCAACTGATGCAACTGAAAGAACATTCACAGCAAAATGTACTGAGAATAAACCTAAAATCAAAAAACTACCTGACTGGAACACAACAAAGTATTGTACATTACATAATGGTTACGCATCAGCAACACATGGTTCTTCCGTAAAAGAATGTAATGAAGAAATTAATGGAACAAATTGTTACACTGCTGGATACAATCATTGGTCATACAATTTAAGTACCGGACGAACAATTTGGGCCGATCAAACAGGAACAGATACATATTCGAACATAAAAATCTCTGACATTAGTTTTTCTGAATCAGATGATGGAAAAGATCTAAATGTTAGCGTTACTATAAGCTTATGGACAGGTGTTACTCATGAACCTAGTGCAAAAAGATATGTTTGTTTAAAGAAAAATAACAAAACTTTTACAAATACAACATGTACAAGTAACACAGTAAACAAGACAAATAATTGGACACCTGAAATGACAAGATTTACTGAAACTTATAATTTAAAAATAACAGATTATGCAAACAAGAAGGGAAATTATTCGTTCAAATTATGGAAAGATGGTTATTCTAATAGATGTGTAGATAACATAGAACTGCAAAGATTCTCTTTCCAAACAGACTATCTATTTACAATAGAATAAAAGAAAATAAATCAAAATACTAAGAAAAGTTGCTATTAATCTACCTGATAAAAAGTAGATATATGGTAACCTTTCTTTTTCTATTATACTTTTTAC
>JAGAWU010000024.1 GCA_017941235.1 Bacilli bacterium
CATATATGAATTTAATATGGATTATTACCTTAACTTATGGTATTCTAAAGATGAAAAGTTGATAGATAAATATAAATATTTGATAATGCTTGATTTAAATAAGAAAGATTTAAATGAACTATCAAAGAAAGATAAGGTGATAAATAAATATATGGAAGAAGTAAATAAAATAAATGAAGATCCAGAATTTTATGAATATATAAGTGCAGAAGAAGATAATAGAAAGATAGAAAACTCACTTAGAAGTCAGTATAAAAGAGAAGGATTAGCTGAAGGAAGAGCTGAGGGAAGAGCACAAGGAATAAAAGAAGGAATAAAAGAAGGAATAAAAGAAGGAATAAAAGATACTGCTAAGAAAATGAAGAAAGAAAATATAGATATTAATATTATTAGTAAAGTAACAAATCTTACTAAAGAAGAAATAGAAAAATTATAAAAATATTAAATAATTATATTAATATATTATGGGATAGTAAATACTATCCTTTTTATTGCAATGATATCTTTAATATTATATAATTCTTTATGTAAAAGGAGTCTAATATGAATTATAAAATAGTTATTAAATTTATTCTTTTGATTTCTTGGATGACTTTAATATTTTGTTTTTCTAATCAGAATGCAGATCAGTCATCTGGGATGAGCGATGGTTTTATATATAGAGTTAGTAAAGTTGTTTTAGGTGAGAAATATGAAAAGATAACTAATAGTAAAACCTATGATACTGTTGTATTTGTAGTTAGAAAAAGTGCTCATATTTTTGTATATTTTGTTCTTTCATTAATAGCATTTTCATTTTTTTATGAATTTTATAATCTTGATAAAAAAGTTATTATTTTTACAATAATATTTTGTTTTCTTTATTCAATAACAGATGAAATACATCAATATTTTATTCCTGGTAGAAGCTGTGAAATAAGAGATATACTTATTGATACAATTAGTTCTAGTATTTCTGCATGTATTAATTATTTTATTAGAAAAAAAATTAAAAAAAGTAGTTAAAGATAGTCTCCTATGTTATAATTTATATGAAGGTAGGAGATTTTTTATGTATAAAAGAAAATTTTGTTTTTTAATTCTTTTTGTAACTATTTTTTTATCAGGGTGTAGTAAATTTGATTCTGATATGAACATAAAAAAAGATGGTTCTATGGATTTTTCTGTACTTTATACTTATGATGGAGCTAATGATCCTAGTGGTATTATAAATGAGAATAATAGACAGAAGTTACTTAATTCTGGATATGTTTTAGAAGATTATAAAGATGGAAATACTAATGGTATTAGAATAACAAAAAATATTAAGAATATTGAAGATGTTAGTGAAGAGAATAAACTAGTTAGGTTTGATTTATTTAATTTATTAGAAGATAACGGAGATTTAAAGTTATTTAAAGTAGAAAAAAATTTCTTATTTGACACTTATACAGCTAGATTTTATATAAGTAATAAAGATGGTATACTTAATGGAAGTAAAAATTTAGAAAACACTGATAATGGACAGGTACAATCTTATGATAGTAAGAAATGGGGAGATTCAGATAATTTTAAATTTAATTTAAAAGTTCCATATTTTGTTGGAGAAAATAACGCTACTACTGTTTCTGGTAATAGAAGAAATTTAAGTTGGGATCTTTCTAAGTTCTCTAGTCTTTCAACTATTGAATTTAAATTTTATATAATTAATAAACGAGATGCAATAATTTTAGGTGTAGGTATTGGTTTACTTTTAATATTTATTATTGCCGCTAATGGTAATAAAGATAATCCACAAAAGGATAATGATAAAAATAAAATAACTATTCCTAAGAAAGAAACGTATCAAACACCTATAAATATTCCTAGTACACCAGTTACAACAGGTGAAGTAAGTAATTCTGCAAGTTTTGATTTTTTAAATTCAGATTCTAGGGCAAGTTCAAAAAAAGAAGTTGCAAATGATATATTTGATATAAAAACTAATACTAATTCTACTGATGATGTTAACTTTATTATAGGCTCACAACTTTATGGTGATAGTAATAATAATAGTAATAGTAATACTTCTAATAATTCTAATACTGGGGTTTCTGGACTTGAAGAATTTATGAATGGTGGTTCTACTACTAATAGTAATGACAACAATATTACCACTAATAGTATTAATAATAGTAGTAACATTAATGATAGTAGTAACATTAATAATGTTGAACAACCTGTTACGCCTCCTTTAAATCCAGATGGTGGAATACCTGAATTAATGGTTGGTGTAGAAGAAAATAATGATAATAATAGTATTAATTAAGAATGCTTTTTCTGCATTCTTTTTCATTGTGAAACTTTACTTTTTTACTAAAATATGATATAATATACTTCCATGAGAAAAGGGGGATACTGGTTCTGTAATATTTTGTATTATTAACTAGTATAATTGAAAGGGTGAAATAAAAGTTATGTCAAAACAATCAATTGATTATTTCGACGTTTTAGAGTTAAATGAGTTGGAACTTTCATATGAATCAGCTATGGAAATATTACGTACTCATTTAGATGTACTTATTTCAAATTTCGAAATGGTAAATGGTGGTACTAAATCTGTAGAACATTATGGACATCGTTTAAAAAAAATGTCTAGTGCTATTAATAAGTTAAGGAAAAAGAAATGTGAAATTAGTGCTATCGAAATAGAAAACAATTTAAATGATATGGTTGGAATTAGACTTGTTTGTCCATTTATAGATGATGTTTATGATATGGTTGAACTAATTAAAGATAGTGATTTAATTGTTGTAGATAAAGTCAAAGATTATATAAAAGAACCTAAAAAGTCTGGGTATAGAAGTTGCCATTTACTTGTTAGAGTTCCAGTACCCGTAGGTAATAGTATCAAAATGGTGAAGGCAGAAATTCAAATTAGAACACTTGCTATGGATGCATGGGCTGCTATGGAACATAGAATTAAGTATAAACCTACAGGTTCTAAGGCGTTAAATGAAAGACAAAAGAAAATGCTTAAAACTTGTGCTAAAGCATTTGATTTTATTGAAGAGTATATGACTAATCTTCTTCCAACTACTGAGCTTACAGTAAAAAACAAAAGAGATGCAGTAAAAAAATATATACCAGATTTTGATGAAGATGAATTAAAACAATTTGAATTTGAATATAAGTCTGCTATTAAAATATTAAATTCTCATTTAAAAGTTAGAATTAATAATAATGATTATATTAAGGAGACTAAAACAGTAGAACATGCTAATTCACGTTTTAAAGATATGTCTAGTATTTATCGTAAATTATCTGAGAAGGGTATAGATTTAACACTTGATAATGTTAGAGAAAATGTAAATGATGTTGCTGCTGTAAGACTTGTTTGTCCATTTATAGATGACGTTTATGATTTAGTTAAATTAGTTAAAGATAGTGATTTAATTGAAGTTTATGAAGAACGAGATTATATGGATAAACCAAAAGAATCTGGATATAGAGGATATCATTTGCTTGTAAAAGTACCTGTACCTATTGGTGATGATATTAAAATGGTAAAAGCAGAAATTCAAATTAGAACACTTGCTATGGATGCATGGGCTGCTATGGAAGAAAGAATAAAATATAATCAAGATTATTATTTTACTGAAGAACAAAAAGCGATGTTAAAAATATGTGCTGATACTTTTCAAGATGTAGAAGTATATATGAACAGTTTACTTAATCCTACAGAAGATGATAATTCTAAACTTGATGAATACTTTGAAAGTGTTCAGTATCCAAAAAAATATATAAGAAAAATAGGTTAATAGCAAATACTGTTATTAACTTTTTTTAACTTAATTTTTCTTGACTTAGTACTTTAAAAATTATATATTATTTGTGTTAATTGGAGGTGTTAATATGATTTATTTAGACTATAGTGCTACTACATTTGTTAATGATGAGGTTCTTGATACTTATAATAAAGTTACAAAAAGATATATTGGTAATCCTAATTCATTACATAAGTTAGGTTTAGAAGCTAAAAAAATAATTGATGAATCTACAAATCAAGTTAAGAAAATTTTAAAAACAGATAAAGATGTTATATATACAAGTGGTGCTACTGAATCTAATAATTTAGCTATATTTGGTGTAGTTAACAAGTATAAAAACAGAGGTAAGCATATTATCACAACTCGACTTGAACATTCATCTATAAATGAACCGTTAAAAAAATTAGAGAGTGACGGGTATAAAATTAGTTATGTTTCATTAAATGATGATGGTACTGTTAATTTAGATGAACTTAATAATTTATTATGTGATGATACTATACTTGTTACTATTGCTACTGTTAATAGTGAGATAGGAATTATGCAAGATTTAGATAAAATAAGTGATATAGTTAAAAAATATCCAAAAGTTATTTTTCATACAGATGCTACTCAAGTTATTGGTAAAAAAAGTATTAGTTTTGACAATGTAGACTTAGTAAGCATGTCTAGTCAAAAATTTTATGGTATGAAAGGTGTTGGATGCCTTTTAAAAAACAAGAATTTATTACTTGAACCAATTATATATGGTGGTAAATCAACTACTGAATTTAGAAGTGGTACTCCTGCAACACCTTTAATAGTAAGTTTTGCTAAAGCTTTAAGATTAGCTTATATAGATTTAGATGAAAGATATAATTATGTTTTTGAATTAAGTAATTATACAAAAAATAAATTATCTGAAATTAGTGGAGTTATTTTAAACAGTACAAGTAAATCCATTCCACATATAATTAATTTTAGTATATCTAATATTAAAGCTGAAACACTTCTTCATGCACTTGAAGAAGAAGAAATATTTATATCAACTAGGACAGCTTGCAATAAAAGTGATGATTATAGTGAAGCTGTATTTGCGCTTACAAAAGATAGAGAAAGAAGTATGCATAGTCTAAGAGTAAGTCTTTCATATCTAACAACTAGGGAAGAAATAGATAAATTTATAGAAGTATTAACTTTAAAAATAGATAGTTTAAACAAATTAAATTATAAATAGAAAAAGTTAATACTTTTTTTGTAAAATTATGTAAAACTATACATATTTTTTTTGGCTTTTAAAAAATTCCTTTTTATTTATGGTAAAATTACATTAATAGAATAGGAGGGATAAGAATGAAAAAGAATGGTTTGTTAGTACTTATTTTTGGTTTGTCATTTATTATTCCTTTTAACGTTTTTGCTTTAACGAGAGGTGAGATTTCTTCTCGTAATGTTTGCTCTAAATATGAAGTTGCTATTGCTAAAGAAGATAGAGCAGGAGATCCTAGTAGTACTAGACTTGAAAAGGTTTCTTGTTATGATGATTATAATAGTGCTTTAAGTGCTATGAATAGTAATAGTAATATGGATACTATTTTACTTGAGAGAAAAGATGGTAATACTAAAATTGTTAATGCTAAGGCTGCACTTGTTAATTTAACTTTAAGAGGTGGTAGTGTCACATATTATTATCCAACTGCTAGTTCATGGGATTATGATAATTATATGGTTACAAATAGTAGTACTGGTGCTGTTGATGGTGCTTTTCTTGATTTTGATATTAATTCTAGAAGAGCTAAAGTTAAAGTTGCTGGCTATACTGGATGGGTAAATGAAGATGCATATGATATAGTTCCTATAGTTTGGGTTTATTCTATTGGATATTATAGAAGTACTAATGATGAATTTAAACATTTTTTTGCTCGTGATATAACTACTATTACTAATTCTAGTTATGGTATAGCTTTAAGTAAGAAACCGGATTATTTAAATAATTCAAAAAACTATTTTAGTTATGATGGACATTATTTTTATACAAATCAATATAAAATGATTACTGATTATAAAAATGGTAACTATAATAATGCTGTAAATAAGAATAATCCATATTATAATTATTATCAATATTTACCTAATCATTCTAAAACTAATTATTCTAGTTCTAATATAAATAAATATATTAGAGATGGATTAGGCTTCTACTATACTACATTTGGTAATACCTTAGATATTAAGGGTAACTTTGATACTGGGAATGTTTCTAAACTTTATGGTATGGGTACATATTTTATATATGCTCAAGAACAATATGGTGCTAATGCTATACTTTCATTTGGACTTAATAGAAATGAAAGTGGAGATGGAAGAAGTAAAATTTCTACTTTGAAGAATAATGGTTTTGGGCAAGGCGCTGTTGATTCATCTCCTTTTGGTTCTGCATATGGATTTTTAACATATCAGGGTGGTATTTATAATCATGCACAACATTTTGTTAATGATATGTATGAAAATGCTAATCATAGTTATTATAATGGTGGACAATTTGGTAATAAACAAGGTGGATGGAATATAGTGTATGCTTCTGATCCTTTCTGGGGTGAGAAAGCTGCTTCTTATTATTATAGGTTTGATAGATATTTTGGATTTCAAGATTATAATTTTTATCAACTTGCTATTAATACTACTAGTGTACAAGCTAAAGCTTCTGCTAGTAATTCGGCTAGAACAATCTATACATTAAAAAATAAAGAAATACCTATAATTATTTTAGAAGAAGTAAAGGGTGATAATGTAGGTGGAAGTAATATTTGGTATAAAATAGTTTCAGATTTAAATATAGATAGTAATAAAAATTCATATTCTAAATATCCTGAAAAGTTTGATTGGGATAATAGTTATGTATATGTACCTAGTTCATATTTTAAAAAGATTAATACTGCTAGAGATGGAATTAAATCATTTAATGATGTTTATCCTTATGTAGAAAATACTTATAAATATGCATTTTATAATGACGGAGAAAAGTTAACTCCTAAAGTTGGTAAATCATTAAGAGATACATCATATTATTATGATGGGGGATTAATTGAAAAGAAAAATAGTATATTACTTAAAGATAAGTATGTAATGGTTTATGATAGAGCTGTTGATAAGAATGGCAATGTAGTTAGTTATCAGGTTACTAGTGATTATAAATATGATCAAAAAGAGTGGGTTAGCGCTAAGGATATAAGTATAGTTGGTGGAGCTTATGGTAAACAAACTGTAATTCCTACTGGTTATAGTTCTAATGTATTTAGTGAATCTCGTGAAAGTAGTCATATAATTAGTGGTATTTATGATGGATGCTTTGTACCAATACTTGAAGAATTAGTTGGTAGTGATGGAAAAACTTATTATAAAGTTCCTGTTTCCCTAACAAGTAATTCTAATAGTTATGGTTATACTTTAAAATCAGATAGTGATGCTTATATTACATCTTATAATAGTGAAGCAATTGTTAAAAATAATTATCCTGTTATAGAAGTAAGTGATAAACAAATAAAAGAAGGAGAAAGTATTGATCTTAAGAAGATAGTTAAAGTAGCTGATGAAGATAGTGATATTTTAACTAAACTTCAAATAAATGGTAATGTTAATACTAATATTCCAGGTTCATATAAAGTTACTTATAGTGTTACTGATAATGGTGGTTTAAAATCTGAGAAAACAATTACTGTTACTGTAATTAAGGATGAACTTCCTGTAATAGTTGCTAAAGATAAAGAAATATTTGTTGGTGAAGATATTAATTTATTAGATGGAGTTAGTGCTAGTGATAAGGAAGATGGTAATTTAATAAATAAAGTAAAAATAATTACTAATGAGTTAAATAATAAAAAAACTGGTTCATATAAAGTAGTTTATAGTGTTAGTGATAGTGTTAACCATAATGTTACTAAAACTATAATAGTTACTGTAAAAGAAAAAGTTAGCTCTCCTAAAACAGAAGATACAGAAATTACTAAATCAAATGATAACAATAGTGATAAGGTTTTAACTCAAAAATCTGGAGAATTTTATCTTAATGAATTATCATTTGATAATAATAAGAAAAAATACTTAATAAGTGGTTATTTAATTATTAAAGAAAGTAATAATAAATATTCTGATAATATTAGTTATGAATTAGTATTACGAAATATTGATACTAATAAAGAAAAAACTATTTCTATTGATAGATGGACTAATAATGTTCCTTTTGATTTAGGTACTGAAAATGGTTATGACTATAGTGGAAGTTGGTTTAAAGGATATATTGATTTTTCAGCAAATGATTTAGCTGGTGATTATGAAGTTTATATGAAAGCTAGTAATTCTGATAGTTTTGCTTTAGAAAAGGTTGTTAATTCATTTAATATAGATTTTACTAGAAGAGCAGAGGATGCTAAATATGGTTATAATTTTAAAGTTAATTTATCTTCTAAATCACGTGAATTTACTTTAAATATCAGAAAAGGAAATTTGATTACTACAGGAGTTAGTAATACATATCGTAATATGTCTAATAATTATGATGATATGAAATTTATTGATAATAAACTTAATGTAATTGGAACGTCTTATAACTATGGTATATCTTATGATAAAGATAATTTTGTGGAAAGAAAATTAATTCTTGAAAATACTAGTAGTTTTAATAGATATACTTATGATTTAGGTTCTACTAATACAGGTGGTTATGTTGTTAATATAAAAGATGGTAAGGATAAAACACTTGCATGGTATAATAATACTATAGATGTTAGTAATCTTGATAAAGGTGTATATTCTATGATTGTTTACACAAAGACTAAAGATGTTTCTGATTATGGAGAAATTACAGATGTATTTGCTTCTATAAATGAAGCGAAAGCTGATATAAATGGTAAAAAGTACTATATTAGACTAAATAAAAATAGAGGCAATCGTATAGAATTAGTTATCGAATAGGGTAAGATTTTCTTACTCTATTTTTTTGCAAAAAAAAAATTAGTTATTAAACTAATTCTTATTCTTCAACTTCTTCAATTGCACTAGTTGGGCATGAATCAATTGCATCTCTTGCACTTTCTTCATCTTCAGCTGCTACTTCAGTAGCTATTACTTTAGATAATCCTTCATCATCTATTTCAAAAACATTAGGTGCTAAAGCTGCACAAGCTCCACAGCCAATACATTGATCTTTATTAACATTAACTTTCATAGTATTACTTCCTTTCTTTTTTGTTATATCTAAAATATCATATTTATTTTAATAACACAATATTCTTTTTTATCTTTTACATTTTTAAATTTTATACTTTAAATAAATATCAATATATGTTATGATTAATATGATAGAGTGTAGAGAGTAGGTGATAGGTTGGAACGAAGAATGCAAAGATATGATGAAGTCAGCGAAAATCCTAAAGTTAGTAGAAGACAACTGAATCAAGAATTGTATAATAGGCTTAATGATAATAGTTCTGTTACTACTTATACTGACATTAATAAAGCCAACCAATATGTATTAGATGCCGCTAGTAAAAATTATAGAACTAGAGAGGGATATCAAAAGTTAAAGGAATATGGTGATTTAGTTCCTAAACCAAAAGTAAAAAAAGAGTTAGATGACTTTACTAATCTTTATAAAGAAACAGAAAATAAAGTCTATGATATTAACAGTGTTATAGAAGAAGCAAAGAGAAATAGAAAAACTACTGAAGAAGAGTTAAAAAGAAAATTAAAGAATTATAATATTTTATCTAATATTTCTGATGAAAAGATAGAAGAATATAAGAAAAATAGAAAGAAAGTAGTTAGAGCTAACGAAGATGAAATAAAAGAAATTATTAATACTATTACGACGAAGGCTATAAATGGTGAAATAGATCAAGAAACTAGTGTTAACTTATTAAGTGATTTAATGGCTACTCAACAACTTGATATGGTTGAAGGAATAGATCTTTCAGAAGAAAATAAAGAAGAAATCATTAAAAAGAATGAAGAAAAATTTGATAGTATTAATACTTTAAGCAGTGAAGATATAAAAGAAGTAGAAGAAAAGAAAATAGAAGATGATTTGAAAGATAAAGAATATCAAGAAAAAAATCAGAGTAAAAATATATTTAAGGATATGGACCAGTCTTTCTACACTAGAAGTATGGACTTATCTGATAAGGATTTTGATATTGATAATGATGAAGAAAAAGTAAAAAAGAAACATCCAATTTTAAAGTTTTTTATAATACTTATTATTATGGCTATAATTGGTGTTTTAGTTTATTATTTTAGAGATAAAATATTTTAAAGGAGAATATTATGGGATTAGAAGAAGGACGAATAATAGAATTTGATGGTATGAATTTATGCATACTTAATGTTCAAAAAATAAATGATTTGGATTATATATATGTTGCAGAAATGGTTGATGATGATATAACAGGAAATTTTTATGTTTATAAGATTGAAAATGATAATATAGAAAAAGTTATTAATTCAGATGAATTAAAAGATATATTACCTATTTTTATTAAATCTATGAGTAGTGATTAGGAAGGAAAACAACAATGAATGATATTAGTAATTTACAAAATTTATTAAATAGTGCGACTGATAATTATCAACAAATATATGATGAAATTCAAGAAATTCGGAATAGAATTTCTGATTTAGGTGATATTCCTGGTCCACATACTGATGAAAATCCACGAAATGCATCACAAGATAAATTTGATGAGGAAAAACAAAAATTAAATGAAAAATATGAAGAGTTGAAAAATGCTGGTGAGAAAATTGCGGAAATTCAAAACAAAATTGATGAATTGGAAAAAGCTTCTAATTTGAATCTTGTGAATGAACAACCTATTCAAGCACCAGTAATAGATAATGATGCTGCACCAGTTGTAGGTGATGAACAATCAGTTCAAACACCAGTAATAGATAATAATTCAACACCAGTTGTAGGTGAAAGGCAACCAATTCTAACTCCAGTAATAGATAATAATGCTGCACCGGTTGTAGGTGAAGGACAATCAGTTCAAACACCAGTAATAGATAATGATGCTGCACCAGCTGTAGGTGATGAGCAATCAGTTCAACCACCAGTAATTGATAATAATTCAACACCAACTGTAGGTGATGAGCAATCAGTTCAAACACCAGTAATTGATAATAATTCAACACCAGTTGTAGGTGATGAACAACCAGTTCAAACATCAGTAATTGATAGTGATTCAATACCAGTTGTAGGTGAAGGACAATCAATTCAAACTCCAGTAATTGATAGTGATTCAACACCAGTTGTAGAGAAAGAACAATCAGTTCAAACACCAGTAATTGATAATAATGATGCACCAGTTGTAGGTGAAGGACAACCAATTCAAACTCCAGTAATAGATAATAATGCTGCACCGGTTGTAGGTGAAGGACAATCAGTTCAAACTCCAGTAATAGATAATAATGCTGCACCGGTTGTAGGTGAAGGACAATCAGTTCAAACACCAGTAATTGATAGTGATTCAATACCAGTTGTAGAGAAAGAACAATCAGTTCAACCACCAGTAATTGATAATAATGATGCACCTGTTGTAGGTGAAGGACAACCAGTTCAACTACCAGTAATTGATAATAATTCAACACCAGTTGTAGGTGATGAACAACCAGTTCAAACATCAGTAATTGATAATGATGCTGCACCAGCTGTAGGTGGTGAACAAACTATTCAACCACCAGTAATTGATAATGATGCTGCACCAGTTGTAGGTGAAGGACAACCAATTCAAACTCCAGTAATAGATAATAATTCAACACCAGTTGTAGGTGAAGGACAATCAGTTCAAACACCAGTAATAGATAATGATGCTGCACCAGCTGTAGGTGGTGAACAAACTATTCAACCACCAGTAATTGATAATAATTCAACACCAGTTGTAGGTGATGAACAACCAGTTCAAACATCAGTAATTGATAGTGATTCAATACCAGTTGTAGAGAAAGAACAATCAGTTCAAACACCAGTAATTGATAATAATTCAACACCAGTTGTAGGTGATGAACAAAATATTATGCAAGAATCTGGAGAAAAAGGTAATCTGCCAATAAGAGGAGATGATGGACAAATTATGGATAATAATATATTAGATAATGATGTAGTAGTAACATCTAATGAAAATAAAACTATTCTTGAAGGTACTATTGCTCCAGGAATGCTAACACCAGAAGAAGAATTTAAAAGAGTAACTGGACAAGAATTTGATCCTGAAAGATATGAAATTCTATATCATGGTGCTGATAACGATTTTGCTGCTGATGAGCCATATGTTCCTTATACTATTGTGGAAAAAGTGCTTGATGATGAGATTACAAAAACAGATAATAGTGAGGAAGAAATAGAAAAAGCTTATAGAACAGCTGTTGATGATGCGATTGCTTTATATAATCTACCAGAACCAACTGATAGTTATGAAAGAAAAGCTTATAATGAAGAATATATAGCTAGAAGTGAGGAAATTCGAAAAGCTTTAGAAATTTTGACACCTGAAAAAATAAAAGAAGCAGAAGAAGAATTTAAGAGAGTAACTGGACAAGAATTTGATTTTGATAAGTATGAAATTGAATCGACTGATACTGAAAATTATGGAGAAAAAGTAGATATAAAAGATTTATCAGATGACGAGTTGGATAAAGAAATAGAAGATTTTGAAAATGCTGATACAGATATTTCTTTCACTGATCCTAAATATCAAAGATATACAGAATTAAAAAATGAAAAAGAAAAAAGATTAAATAGTAATCAAAATCATGAAGAAAAATCTTATTCTGAAATGAATGATGAAGAACTTGATGAAAGTATTAAACAAAAGTGGGCAAAATTAAATCCTATATATGGTGAAATAGACGAAAATGATCCTCGTTATATTGAATATTGGAAATTAATGCGTGAAAGAGAAAGAAGAAATAAAGAAAAAGAGGAAGCTAATAAAAAGGTTGATGAAAAAGAAAATGATGATAAAGAAAATGATGAAAAAAAGAATGATGGTTGGGAAATTTCATCAATAGAGGTTCCTTTAGATATTCTTAAAAAGAATAAAAATAATACAAATGATAATAATAATGTAAATAGCAATAATAATCCAACTAATAATAATACAAATAATAGCAATAATCCAGTTAATAGTAATCCAACTAATAATAATGTTCCTGTTAATAATTCTTTAAGTAATGAGACTGTAAAGATTATGTTTATGAATGATGGTAAATTAATTCCTAATTATGGAAACATTGTGATTGAAAAAGGTGGAACTATTAAACATGGTCCTGTTATTGATCCTGTTCCTTTAAATAAGAAAGGTAAACCAAAGAAGTTAACTGCTAAAACTTTCTCTCATTGGGAAGATCAATATGGTAATGTAGTGGACTTCAGTCAACCAATTACTGAGGATATGATTTTAACTGCTGCTTATAAGTTTGATAAGAAAAAAGCAGTTTCTATTGGTTTAGGTGCTGCTATTGGAGCACTTGCGTATGTTGCTGATCTTGCAATCCCTGTACCTGTACCTGTAGTATCTATGATTGGTGCAGCAGGAACTAAAATAGCTAATCATTTTGTAAAGAAAAATTTAAATAATTTAACTGTTGATAATATGAATGAAGCTAGAACTATTACTGCTGTGGATGATATTCCTGAAGAACTTGCTCAAAATATTCTTGAACAAAAGAAAAAAGGATATATTTCTACATTCCTTAAAACAGCAACTGTTGCTTGTACTATTTCTTCAGCTGCTCATTTATTAAAGGCTTCACATGCAGCTGAGAAGGGATTAGATAATGTTAAATCAACTCCTAATAAGAATATAACAAATGGTAGTGATGGACTTACTAATCCAGATCCTTCTCATAATATGGTTAATAGTAATGATCCTATTATTGGTCAGACTACTAATCCAACACCTACTAAAATAAGTTCGCCAACATCAACTCCTAATACTGTTTCTACTGATGTATTAGGTGGATATGAACCTACTGGAGAAGTTTATAAGTCAGCTGCTGATGCTTTAAGTGGTACTAATGGTTCTGCTGCTTATGCTCCATCTTTTGCTGGAGAAGAAACTTTTGAAGCATATAATGCAGTAACTGGTGCAAGACATGGTATTTCTCGTGGTCAAGAGTTATCTGAAATAATGAAAATGGTTGGTGCAAGTGATCCATCACAAGTTGCAGTAAATGTTATGAATGCTGATGGAGTTCCACTTACATGGCAGTCTATGTCTTCTATGGCTGAAACTGTTACAAAAACTTTATAGGAGGTATTTATGAATACTAATTATAGAAATAAGTTAATTACTATGTCTGATGGTGAACAGTATGTGGTTTTAAGTGAAGCAAGTTATAAAGGTAAAACATATGCTTTAGCTAATGATATTATTAACAATAATTTGGGTTCTAATATGACATTATTTAGAATAGAAGATTTAAATGGGGAACTTAATTTTGTTATTGAACGTGATTTAGATATAGTAAGTACTATATTAACTAAAATGGCTTAAGAAACTATGAAAATAGTTTCTTTTTTTTTAATAATTATGATATTATATTATTGTTAGAGTGGTGGTAATTATATGAATTTAAAATTTATAGTAAATGAATATGTGCTTATTTGGTATTTATTATTTCAACAATCTATATCAGATGAGTTAAATGATTATAAACAGAAAATATGGAATAATTTAAAGAAAGAGTATACTTCGTTTCAAAAAGAGAAACATATTATACTTGAAGATCCTAAAAATTATATTCCTAATGATGATACTATTTATGATATGGTTAAAGATTTTGAACAGTATGATAGTATATTAAAAGAAACAGAAAAATTTAAAACTTCTGTTATAAAAGTATGGGATAATTATAAGAAAAAAATAGATCAAAATATATTTAAGATTTTAAAATTTGATATACCTAATTATAATATACTTTTAGTTAATCCTAGACTTAATGTTATTGATATATCTTCTAATAAAGAAAATAAAATACATACTATAGTTTATGGTAAAAAATTAAATTCAGATAATATTCAAATAGTACTTGAAATTATATATATGATTATTAGAAAAGAATTTAAAAATTTTGATTCTGAAAATAATGATATAGTTGAGGCAATACTTGAACTTGCTATACTTCATGAATTAGGTACTAGAATTACTGGTAAGAGTTGTTATTTATTTAAAGATAGTAAGAATAGTTTAATAAAGAGACAAATTTATCCTTATTTTTTAATGTATTTAGGTGTTGATAGGGATGATTTAGTTTCTTATATGAGACGTGATGGTATTGTTTTTGATGCTAGTAATTATACTAATGAAGTTCAACTTAGAAAAATTAATATAAAGGAATTTATGAGTTTTTGTATAAATAATAAAAAGATTATTCTTAGATTAGATAAACTTGGAGTTAAATAATAGGGAGGGTTAATAATGGATGATAAAATTAAAATACTTTTAGATAGATTGCAAATAAGAAATGACCATTATCCCTCTTTTTATGGTAGTAAATTAACTAAAATTAAGGTTAATAAAAAGAATAATTCATGTATTATATATATTACAAATGATAAGATGTATGATGTAGATATTATTAGAGAATTAGATGCGAATAAAAATTTAATTGATAAAAGTATTAGTAATGTTGAGATAGTGTATGATTTTAAAGAAAAAGATAATAATATATATATTTCTTATTATTCTTTTGTTTTGGAAAAAGTTAAAGATATACTTAGAGTTATTGAAATATATAAAGATAAATTAAAAATTCAAGATAATAAATTTGTACTTGTTGCTAATAATAAAGTTGAGGAGACTAAACTTAATAATGCACTTCCAAAAATAAATGAAATTTATCATAGTTTAGGATTAGAAACTGATCTTCAGGTAGTTTATCAAGAAGAACACTCGGTTAGGGATGAGATTACTAAGAGTTTAAATAATAGTATTGATAATATGAGGGCTTCTATAGAAGAATATAATAATAAGTCAGTTCAGAAAGAAGTAGTAGCTAAACCTAAATATCCTACAAGAAGAAGTACTAAAAAAGATCCTAATAGTGTTATTGGGGTTATGATTGAGGATATGCCTATTCCTATTCATTCAATTATAGGTGAAGATAATAATGTTACTATTTGGGGAGAAATATTTGGAATAGATTATTTTGAATCAAGTAAAAGTGATTTTAAGATAATTACACTTAAAGTAACTGATTATGAAGATAGTATTTATTGTAAAGTTTTTGCAAGGGAACAAGAAGAATATAAAAGAATATGTTCTGAGTTAAAAAAAGGTAAATGGTATAAAATTAGGGGTTATGTTAAAAGTGATCATTTTTCTAATGATGAACTTGTTTTAAATGCTAGAGATATTATTTTAGAGGATAAGCCTAAGAAGAAGAGAGAAGACAATGCTTTAGAAAAAAGAGTAGAACTTCATGCACATACTAAGATGAGTCAAATGGATGGTATTTGTGATGAAGTTGAACTTGTAAATCAGGCTATTAGTTTTGGACATAAAGCAATAGCAATTACTGATCATAATGGTTGTCAAGCATTTCCACATGTTTTTAACACAGTAACTTCTTATAATAAGAATCAGGCTGATGAAGATAAGTTTAAAGCAATATATGGTTGTGAATTAACATTAATAGATGATAGTGTTGATATAGTAATTAGACCTACGGATGAAGTTATGCTTGATCTTGAATATGTAGTTTTTGACTTTGAAACTACTGGTTTTAATGCTGGTGGAAAAGACTCAATTATTGAAATTGGAGCTGTTAAGATTAAAGATGGTGTTATAACCGAGAAATATGATGAATTAATTAATCCTGGTGTTAAACTTTCACAAAAAATAATAGATGTAACAAGTATTACAGATGAGATGCTTGAAGGAAAAGATAATGAAGAAAATGCAATAAAGAGATTCATTGAGTGGTTTGGAGATTTACCAATGGTTGCTCATAATGCTAAATTTGATGTTTCTTTTTTAGAGATGGCATATAAAAAATATAATTTAGGTACTTTTAAAAATACAGTAATTGATACCTTAGAATTATCACGTACTCTTGATAATACTTATGCAAGACATAGTTTGAGTGCACTTGTTAAAAGATATGATGTTCCTTGGGATGAAGAAAGTCATCATAGAGGAGATTATGATGCTGAAGGAACTGCACTTGTATTTTATAAAATGCTAAAAAAACTTGATAATCGTAATATAGAAAGAATGAATCAACTTGATGAATTAGTGTCTCGTGATGAGATACATAAGTATGGTAAGAGTTATCATGTTAATTTACTTGCTAAAAATAAGATTGGACTTAAAAATTTATTTAAACTTATTAGTTTAGCTAATACTAAATATTTATATAAGACTCCTAGAATTCTTCGTAGTGAAATAGAAAATAATAGAGAAGGACTTCTTGTAGGTAGTGGATGTTATGAAAGCGAAGTTTTTTTACAAGCACGTAGTAAGGCTGATCAAGAATTAACTAATATAATAAGATTTTATGATTATGTAGAAGTACAACCTCTTGAATGTTATGGACATTTGATACAAAGTGGTGACTTTGCTAATGAGTATGAGCTTTCTCATCATTTAAGAAAAATTATTAGAGTAACAGAAGAAGCAGGTAAAATAATAGTTGCTACTGGTGATGTACATCATATAAATAGAGAAGATAAGGTTTATCGTGAGATAATAGTTAATCAAAAAGTACCTGGTGGTGGTAGACATCCACTTGCTCGTAATAATATAAAAGAAATACCATCTAATCATTTTAGAACTACTGAAGAAATGCTTGATGATTTTAAATTCTTAGAAGATGAGGCACTTGCTCATAAAATAGTAGTTGAAAATCCTAATAAGATAGCTGATATGGTTGATATAATTGAAGTAATTATTGATACAGGGGGTATACCATTTTCACCTCGTGTAAAAGCTGATGATGGTAAGAGTTACTTAGATTGTCCTGTAGTTGTTACTGATTTAGTATATACTAAAGCAAAAGATTGGTATGGGGATCCACTTCCTTATTCAATAGAAGAGCGTATTGCTACTGAGTTATACGGAGATATTGTTTTTAAAGTTGTAAAAGATAATTTGGAAAAGGATAATTTATCTGAACAAGATTTTATTATTCAATCTCATAAAAATCTTCATGATGTTATTTTATCTGGTAAAGATAAAGTATTTGGGCTTGTCAGTGATTATTTAAAAAGAACAAGTGAAGAAGAGCTTGATGATAAAGCTTTAGAAAAAGCTACATCTAAGGCAATGGGTGGTGTAATTGGTGGAGGTTTTGATCCTATATACTTAATTGCTCAAAGACTTGTTAAACACTCTAATGATGAAGGATATTTAGTTGGTTCTCGTGGTTCTGTAGGATCTAGTTTCGTTGCTACTATGATGGGAATTACTGAGGTTAATCCACTTGCTGCTCATTATAGATGTAGTAAGTGTAAAATTAGTATTTTTGAAGATGAAGATGGTAATCCATATGGTGCTGATTATTCTTCTGGTTTTGATTTACCTGATAAGGAATGCCCTAATTGTCATATACCATTAATTAAAGATGGACAAGATATGCCTTTTGCTACTTTCCTTGGATTTAATGCAGATAAAGTTCCAGATATTGATTTAAACTTCTCAGACTTAAATCAAGCAAGTGCTCATGCTTATACAAAAGTATTATTTGGTGAGGATAATGTTTATAGGGCTGGAACTATTGGTACTGTAGCTGATAAAACTGCATTTGGTTTTGTTAAGGGATGGGCTGAGGAACATCAGAAGGAAATTAGAACGGCAGAAGTTGAAAGACTTGCTATGGGATGTACAGGTGTTAAAAGAACTACTGGTCAACATCCTGGTGGAATTGTTGTTGTTCCTGATTATATGGAAGTATTTGATTTTACACCTTTTCAATTTCCTGCTGAAGATGCAACTGCTGAGTGGAGAACAACACACTTTGATTATCATGCTATTGATCAATGCTTATTAAAACTTGATATCTTAGGTCATTCAGATCCAACACAACTTCGTTTGATACAACTTCAATCTGGTACTGATATTATGAAAGTTCCTATGGATGATAAAGAGACTATGAGTATTTTTACTTCTACAGATGCTCTTGGTGTTACTAAGGAAAAAATTATGTGTAATACTGGTACACTTGGTATACCTGAATTTGGTACTCCATTTACTATTAAATTAGTTGAAGATACTAAGCCAACTACATTTGGTGAACTTATAAAAATTTCAGGTCTTTCACATGGTACTGATGTTTGGCTTGGTAATGCACAAGATTTAATTGCTAATAAAATAGTACCTTTTAAAGATACAATTGGCTGTCGTGATGATATTATGGTTTATTTAATGTATAATGGTGTTCAACCGCTTAAAGCATTTAAGATTATGGAGTTTGTTCGTAAAGGAAAAGCTAGTAAAGATCCAGAAACTTGGGAAGGACATGTTAAAACAATGAGAGATGCTAAAATTCCTGAATGGTTTATTGGATCTTGTCAAAAGATTAAATATATGTTCCCTAAAGCTCATGCTGCTGCTTATGTTATTTCAGCATTTAGAATTGCTTGGTATAAAGTTCATATGCCTGTATATTTTTATGCGTCCTGGTATTCATCTAAAGCAACAGATGTTGATGTCGAAGCAATGATAGGTGGTTATGATAAAATAAAACAAACACTTTTAGATATTCAAGCTAAAGGATATGAGGCTTCTAATAAAGAGAATGGTCAAGCTGAAAGTTTGAAGGTTGCACTTGAAGCAACAGCACGTGGAATTAAATTCTTAAATGTTGATCTTTATGAAAGTGAGGCCACAACTTGGAAAGTAAAAAGTGATACTGAAATATATCCTCCATTCAATTCAATTGCTGGACTAGGGGATACAGTTGCTAAAAATATAGTAAAAGAAAGAGAAAATAAATCTTTCTTAAGTATAGAAGATGTACAAATTAGAGGAAAAGTTTCTGGTACTTTAATTGAGAAAATGAAAGAAATGGGAATATTAAAAGATTTACCTGATTCTAATCAACTTTCATTATTTTAAAAAATACTTTTATTATATAAAAAAATATGTTACAATCTGTATAGAATAGAGGTTAGAATATGAAAAAGAAGAGTTTTGATTTTTGTAAATTTTATAAAAAAATATGGATTAATAAAAAGTATAGAAAAGTATTTTTAACTTCAGTGTTAGGTATTTTTACAATAATACTATTAATTATTGTTATATCTAATTCACATACATTAACTTCAATTGAAGAAAGAGAACTAAAGAAAAATAGTGAAGTTGTAATGGGATATATGGAAGAAATTGAAAATGTAAAAAAAGTTGAATTATCTTCTTATATAATCTATGCTATGGAATATAACTATAATGAAAATGATAAAACTACATTATCTTTAAAAAATATGGTTAAATTACTTGAAAATGTATTTAATAAAAAGTTTAACGAAAAAGAGTTAGAAAAAATTGGTATTACTCCTGATATGCTTAGTAAGAATATTACTTATGATTTTAGTACTAAAAAATATGTAATTGATAAGGGTTCTTATAGTTATGCTGATATAGCTCAGACTAAAATAGTTAAATATGAATTACAAAAAATTAAAAAGAATAGTAAGAATAAATTTACAGGTATTTATAGAAAATATGTTGTTTCTAATCCATATGAAGTTTTAAATTATTATGATGCATTAAATAGTAGTAATAATATAAAATCTAATAAAAAGGCAAATAAAGTAAAAAAATATGATACTACTGATATATTTAATTATTTAACCGGAAAAGAAAAATTAAAAGTAATGAAGAAATATATTACTAATGAAAGTGCTAAAAAAGTAGCTAAGGATAAAGGTGAAATTGAGGTAAAATATATAATTTCAGGTGATAAAATTTTAGTTAAAGAGATTAAATCTGATAAAAATAAAATTGAGTATTAAAAATATTTGTAAAAAGGAGAGAATTAGGTTTCTCTTTTTTTTGTTTTATGTTATACTTTTAATAGGGTAGTATATAGTGACGAGGTGTCTTATGAGATATAAAAAAAATAAAAAGAAATTAACCTTATTATTTGTAGCATTTATAATTTTAATAGGAGTAGGATATGCTTTTTTATTTAGAAATCCTAAGATAAATGGATTAAGTGGAGTTAAAACTGGAAAATGGGTTATATATTTTGATAGAGTCCAAAATGAGAGTGGAGTAGTATCTACTGAAACTAAAATAACTGATAATAAAAAGCAGGTTGATTTTAATATTAATTTGAAAAAACCTGGTGATTATTATGAATTTGATGTAGATACAGTTAATGATGGTAATATTGATGCTATGATTGATTCGGTTGAATTTGGTCAAATAGATAATACTATTGAACCTTATTTAGATTTTGATGTTTCTTATAAAGATGGAACTTCTATAGAAAAATGTGATTTACTTCCTAAGAATTCCAGAAAGACAATTACTGTTAAAGTAAAAATGGATGAAGGACTTACTGAAGAAGAATTAATTACTCAAACTAAAAACTTAAACTTGAATTTTAAAATTAATTATGTACAAAAAGATGTATGTGAAAACAGGCCAACTTTAATAGTTGATCCTAACGGTGGTAAATATAATGGTACAAGAAAGTTAACTAAGATTAAGGTTAATAAGAATAGTAATACAGTTTTAGATGAGCCTTTAAGAACTGGTTATAATTTTTTATACTTTACAGATAATAGTGGAACTGAACTTCCAAAAGATCAAGAAGGTAAAACTACAGTGCATGTAGGAAATACAGATGTAAAAGTAACAGCTAATTGGGAAGAAATACCAATAATTTCTAAATATGAATTAACTATTAATCCTAACGGAGGAGTTTATAATAATATAACTCAAAATACTATAGTTTCTTTGGAGGAAGAAGAAACGTTAACATTAGATGAGCCAACTAGAGAAAACTATGTATTTGAAGGTTGGGAGGAAGTAACTGAAACAAATAGTTTAAGTGGTAATATTGTTACAATGCCATCTGAACCAGTTACAGTAAGAGCTATATGGAATTCAGTTGAAAATTATGTAGCTAGAATAAATACAAAATATTATACAACAATACAAAAAGCATTTGATGCAGCAGTAGATGGGGATACAGTTCACTTACTAAAATCAACTACAGAAAATGGTAATAATACTAAGAATATAACATTTAATTTAGGTGGATTTACAGTAACAGGAACTATAACAAATAGTGGAACTATAACAGTAGATAATGGTAGAATTGAAAATATAGTATCTAGTCCATTTGTTAATACTGGTACAGTAAATGTAGGAACTCATGATGGAAACATGGTTGCTGATAGTATAGTAATATTTGGTGGAGAACTTGTTAATGGTCTTACTCAAAATGGAACATTTAACTTCTATGATGGATATATAGAGGGTAAACTAGCAGTAACTGGTGGATATAATGAACTTGAAACTGGATACTACTATATAGTAGCTCATGATAATGATAACAATTGTCAAAAAGCATATCTATCACCAGATATAGATGCTGTTGCTAGAGTTGTTGTAAATAATAATGATATTTACTTTAAATTACTTCAAGATGCAATTGATATGACAACAAATGATAATCCTAATGTCTATGCGATTAAAGATTTTGAAAACTCTACTATATTAAACATATCCGATAATCAAAAATTGGTATTTGATTTAAAAGGATTTAATGTTAAACAAGGTTCTAAAATAACAAATAATGGAACATTTACTATAATAGATACTGCTTCTACTAAGGGAAGTCTTTCAGTTGCTATTGCTATAGAAAATAATGGAACACTTAATTTAACAGATGTTACTATGTCACAGTCTACGACTGATGGTAATATTGTAGAGAATTCTGGTAATATTAATTTGTCAAAAGCTAATTTAACTGCTAAAAATGGTAATTCTTTATATATTACTGGTGGTGGAACAATTACTGTTGATGAAAACACTTCACTTTCAGCTACAGAATATGGAATATATAACAATTCATCTGAACCTGTTACTATAGTTGGAGGAAATTTAACCGGAGTTTATAATAATGGTACAGAGTTAACTATTAATGGTAGTAGTATTACTAATATTGGAAATAAAAGTTATGCAGTTTATAGTGCGGATGGAACACTTAATTTAAATAACGTATCTGTTGATTCATCAAAAAATGGTATTTATATAAAAAAGGGTAATTTTAATATAGTGGGTGGAACTTTTGATTCTCAGCAAAATACTATATATACTGTGTCTGGTACAACTAATATTAGTATTAAAGATTCATATATTACAACAAGAGCTGGTTCTTCTTTTCAAGCTATTTATGCTATAAATTCAAGTTCAGGTACTTGTGTAATTTCAAATACTACTATTGATGGTAAAAAAACTGCCGCTTTATCTGGATATCTTTACGGATTAACAATTAAGGACAATTGTATTATTAAATCACAAAATAGGTTGGCTGCTAGTATTAGTAGTTCTGGTAATGTAGCTGCAATTATTAAAGATTCAGAATTTGAGTCACAAGATGGTTACGGATTACAAGTTAGTGGAAAGATTGAAATAGATAATGCTAGTATTACTTCAGAAAATAATCATGCAGTTTATAGTGCTGGTGGTGGTACAATTTCTATTAAAAATAGTAATATTACATCAAATTCTAAAGTTGGGTTATATAATTATTCAACTGCTATATTTAATATTTTACCTGGAAATGTTATAAAAGGTAAGACATATGGTGTTCAGAATTATTCTACTGGAACTATTAATTTAACTGATCAAGAAGATACAATAGATAGTACTTCTCCAGTTCTAATAGGAGAAATGTATGGATTATATGTTAATAATGGAACTGTAAATTTCTATGATGGTATACTTAAAGGTAAAACAGATGGTTATTATGGTGTTATAACAAATGTTGCTGCTGATTCAACATATAATAATGGTATCGAAATTATAAATGAAGAGCAGTATAAAACTGTTACATTAAAACAGCAAACTAAGTTTTTACAAGTTGTAGGTGGTGAAAGATATTCTTCACTTCAGGATGCTTTTAATGCAGTTGGAACAAGTGGTACTATTAAAGTTGTAGAAGATGCTTCATCTACTGAAACTTCATCTATTGCTTCTGATCAAAATATTATTTTTGATCTTAATGGTCATACTTTAGAACTTACTAAGACTATTACTAATAATGGTACTTTAACTTTAGAAGATAATTCTGAAAATGAATCTGGATTACTTGCTAATTATGTGGATACTTTAATTGAAAATAAAAATATGGTGACTATTAATAGTGGTGCTTATCAGTCTGGTAAGATGGCTATTAGTCAATCTAATAATACTGCTAAGGTTCGTGTAAATAGTGGTAAAGTCTTAGGAACTGAGTATTCGATTTATTCAACTGGTAGAGCAGAAAATGCTGTATATATTGAAGATGGTGAATTTAATTCTATTTATGCTAGTAGCTCAAGTAGTACTACAATTAAAGGTGGTATAATAAATTCTCCAAAAAATACAGGTTTATATGTTGGAAAAGATTCATACATAGAAAATTTAGTTATAAATCATAGTGGTACTGCTAATGGTAGTTATGCAATTACTGTAGGTGGTGGTAATGATATAACATTTAAAAATGTTACTGTAAATAATACTAGTGGTTACAGTTCATTTTCTAAGGGGAGTTGCAATAAATTAACTATTGATGGTTGCCAATTTAATTCTAAGAAGAGTGCATTCTATGCTAGTGGTGGAAGTTCTACTGATGAAATTTATATTAAAAATACTATTTTAACCTCAAGTGAATCTAGTGGTATAGTTGTTGGTATGAATTCAAGCGGTTCTTCTAATAATATTGGAATTATATATATCAAAGATAATACTCAAGTGTTAGGTAAAACATATGGTATAAAGTTTAATATAAATTCACGAGTTATTTTAGGTGAAAATGGATCAGGTGTTGTTACTACTAGTCCTCTTATTAAGGGTGAAAAATATGGAATTTATTCTTATAATGATACTGGTATTATTGAATTCTATGATGGTATAGTTAAGGGTAAAACAGATAGTACTATTGTTTATCCTGATATTATTGAAAATGGCTATGATATTAAATTTGATACTGAAATGATTGATGGAGAGGAGTATAAAACCGCTACAATAGAAGCACAACCTGAAGATTTTTTACAAGTTGGAAATTCTACATTTAATAATTTACAAGATGCAATAGATAGTATAGATACTGTAGGAGTTATTAATGTTATAAGTAATGGTACTTTAGTAAATTCTTCTGAAATTCCTAGTGGTAAAACTATTACACTTGATTTAGGCGTAAATACGCTTACTACTGTAAATACAATTACTAATAAAGGTACATTAATAATGAAAGATAGTAGTCAAGATAATACAGGTACTATTATTTCTAAGAAAAATATTTTAGTTGAAAACTTAGGCCAAGTAACTGTTGAATCTGGTACTTATACTTCTGTTGCTAGAACTTCAAAATATAGTAATATAATTCACCAAGGAACTGAAACAGCAGTTATTACAATTAACGGTGGTTATTTATCTGGTGGTAATACTGGTGCTAATTCTTCTTTATCAACTACAATTTATAATGATGGTGGAATCTTAGAAATAAATGGTGGAACTATTACTAATAGTACATGTGCTGCAATTCATATTTATAAGGGTACTACAACTATTAATGATGTTAATAATACAGAAATACTTAGTGATAAATCTAGTAGTAATTCTATTAATTGCTATGGTGATCTTACTATAAATGGTGGTACTTTTAAAAATACTGTAAGTATTAGTATTTCTAGTGGTGGCAGAGGAGTATTAAATATGTATGGCGGTAGCATAACAACTAGTTCAGGTTATGGAATTAATAATTCTGGTACTTCTAGTATATATGGTGGTTCTGTTAAGGGAAAGACATATGGTATTTATACTTCATCTTCTGCTTTAGTAATAGGAAAAGATGATTCTGTTATTAGTACTAGTAGTCCTATAATAGAAGGTGAAACATATGGTGTTGGATGCTATTCTTCTAATCAGGTAGAATTTTATGATGGTATAGTAAAAGGTAAAACTGGAAGATTTCAGTATGTCCCTAAAACTATAGCATCTGGTACAAATTTAATTGAGGATACTGAACTTGACCAAGATAGTCAAACAATTTTAACTGCTTATCTTGAAAAACAAATAGATTTTATTGAAAATGTAAATAAATCAAAAGTTTATAAGAATTTTAAAACTGCAGTTAGTGAAGCCTCAGCTGGAGATTTACTTAGATTAATAGATAGTTCTTCAAACTTTGAAGATGTAACTATTGATAAAAACTTAACTATTGACTTAAATAATAATACGTTAACTACTTCAAAAACAATTGTTAATACAGCAAATTTAACTATTAAAGATGATAGTACTCAGAAAAATGGTATGTTAACTACAGGTAGTGGTGTAAATATTATTAATAATTCTGGTACATTAATTGCAAAAAATATTCATCTTAGCAGTGTTTCTACAATAACTGATACATATGTAATAAATAGTACGGGTAAGGTAGATTTAACAAATGTTTCTATTAATTCAACTTCTGCAGGTGGAATACGAAGTTTTAATGACTTAGATTTAAATAGTTGTGATATAAATACATATACTTATTCTATTTATTCATATGCTGGTGATAATGATATTAAATTAAATATTTTAGATAGTAATACTTATAGTAAAGATTATAGCTCTATATATTCTTCTACAGGATTATCTTATAAATATAATTTTTTACTTGATGGTGGTACTTATAAAAGTAATAGAGGTATTACTAGTATATTAGCTTTATCTACTCAGACCTCTAATAGTGAGGCAATAATAAAGAATGCTAATTTTGCTTCTAATAATACTGTAACTGTAAATGTTAATTCAACTGTTGATAATATTACTACTATATCTGATATTTCATTTGGAAATTATGAGCATAATTTTACTAATTCAACAGTTTCATTAGTACGAAATAGCGGAGATTTAACTATTAATGATGTAACAGTAAATGGTAGTTATGGATATGAGGGTGGTGTATTTAAAAATACTGGTAATGTTGATGCTACTGATTTAAATATAATAACTACTAATTCTCAAATTGCTCTTAATAATGAATCTGGAGTATTTAATTTCAATAGTGGTCAAATTACTAATACATCTTCATCTTATGGTAATTATTGTGTGTATATAAAAGATGGAACTTTCAACTTAAAGAGTGGAACTATAAAAAATAATAGTACTGGTAGTAATGATTCATATGGTATTTATATGAAAGATGGTACTCTAACTATAGGTACATATTTTGGAGGAGGAGTAGAGTCAACAGATGTTTCTACAACTAATCCTCACATAGAATCTATTAATACTAATTCTCGGGTTAACTATAATGGTATTGGTGTTAAAGTTTTGGCAGGAACATTTAATTATTATGATGGTTTAATTATAGGTTCAACAGAAGCTAAACCTGAAGCTCCTACTGCAATAGAACCAAGATATAGGGTATTTAATACTACTGATATTAATGGATATGATAATTGTGTTTTACAGTATGTACCACAATAAAATAGTAATAAAACAATAGACTAATTAATGACTAATTAGTCTATTTTTCTTTTCCCATAATTTCCCATAATTCTTTGATAATTCTTCTATACTTTTTTTATATACTTAATTTGTAAGAAAGGAGGAATGCCAATAAGTAAATAGATTATTTAAATTAAAAATGTTATACTACTATTGGTAGGTGGTAGAATGTATAGAATATGTTTTGTGGAAGATGAAAAAGACCTTTCTGATTTAGTAAAAGTTTACTTAGAAAAAGCTGGATATGAAGTTATAGTCTTCAGTAAAGGACATGATGCGATTAGTTATATAGATCAAAAGCCTAACCTTTGGATACTTGATATTATGTTAGAAGATGATATTAGTGGTTATGATTTGATAAAAGAAATTAGAAATAAAGACCAAAATGTTCCTGTTATTTTTACTTCAGCTAGAGATCAAGATCTTGATAAAATATTAGGGTTAGAACTAGGAAGTGATGATTATATTACTAAACCTTATTCTAGTAAAGAACTTGTTCTTAGAGTAAACAATATTATAAAGAGGGTATATGGTAAAGATATAGAAACACTTTCCTATGATAATTATCAGGTTTTTCTTGAAAAGAGAATAGTTAAATATGATAATAAAGAAATAAAACTAACTACATTAGAATTTGATTTACTCACATTACTCTTAAAAAATAAAAATAAAGTTTTTTCAAGAGAAGAGATACTTAATAGTGTTTGGGGAGAAGATTATTTTGGAAATGATAGGGTTGTTGATGACCTTATTCGAAGACTTAGAAAAAAAATGCCTAAACTTAATATAGGTTCTATTTATGGATTTGGGTATCGATTATCATGAAAAGACAAAAACAATCGTTAGTTAAACAATTAATAATTATTATTTTACTTGTATTCTCAATTTCATTTATTCTACTTGGAATAGTTCTTCCTAAGACATTAATACCATTAGCTGAAGATAATATATATAGATATTTAAGTGAACCTTTAAAATTTATTAATTCTGATTTTAATAGTGAACTTGAGTCTTCTGAAGTTGCTTACTTTTATGTTTTTAACGATAAGATTGTAGTAAGTGATAATTTAGATGATTTAGTTGATATAAAAGATCCTGTAATCCTTTTATCGTATTTTAAAAATAATTATGGTAAATTTTCTTATAAGCATAGTACATATTATTATTATATGGTTAAATCAGATAATAATGTTAAGGTAGCTTTAACAAATGATAGTTATATATTAAAAACTAAGGCTGATATACTTAAACAAATCTTACCAATAGTGTTAGGTACCATCTTGACTGTGAGTTTAGTACTTTTAGTTTGGTCTTATTCTATTATTTATAAGATAGAAAGATTAAAAATGAAAGTAGATAATATTGATAATTCAGATTATAATCATAAAATAAATTTTAAGACAGATGATGAAATAAAGTCGTTAGAATATGCAATTGAGGATATGCGTATTTCACTTAAAAATCAAGAAGAATATCGTAATACTATGTATCAAAATATATCACATGATTTTAAAACACCTCTTACCGTTATAAAATCATATATAGAAGCTGTTCATGATGATGTTGAAGATAAAGATAAAGCAATAGATGTTATAGAACAGCAAACTTTAAAATTAGAAAACAAAGTACACTCACTTCTTTACTTAAATAAGCTTGACTATTTAAAAGATAAAAAAGCTAATATAGTATTAGTTGATATTAATAAGTTAATTAATGAGGAAGTATCTAAATTTAAATGGAAGAGAAAAGATATAACATTTAGTGTTAATGTTGATTCAAAATCTAAAATCTATGGTACAGTTGAAAATTGGGAAACTGTTTTAGATAACCTTTTAAATAACTTTATGAGATATGCTGAAAAAAGTATTAAGATTAATGTTAAACAAAATAAATTAACTTTATATAATGATGGACCAAATATTGATGATGATTTTCTTGAAGGAATTTTTACTCCGTTCCGAAAAGGAATCAAAGGAGAATTTGGTTTAGGACTTTCAATTGTAGAAAAGACTTTAAAAATGATGGGTTATAGTATTAGAATAGAAAATGAAAAAAAAGGTGTTACTTTTATAATAACAAGGAACCAGAAATAGTTTCTTGTTTTTCTTTTTATACTTTGATAAAATTATTTTAAGGAGGATTTGAATGGAAATTAATAAGAATATAAATAGAAAAATTTTTAGAGAATATGATATAAGAGGAGTATATCCTGTTGATATTGATGAATCTGTAAGTTATACAATTGGACTTGCTTTCGGTAGTATAATACAAAAGAAAGGTTTTAATACTTGTTTAATTGGTCATGATAATAGATTATCCAGTGATAGTTTATATGAAAACTTAATTGATGGATTAAAGTCTACTGGTGTAAATATAGTATCGCTTGGATTGTGTACTACACCTATGTATTATTATGCTAGTATAAAACTTAATATAGCATCTGGAATTATGATTACGGCTTCACATAATCCAAAGGATGATAATGGTTTTAAGATTTCATTTGAAACACTCAATACAAGTGGTAATTCTAAAGGTAAAGAAATTCAAGATTTTTATGATTATATTCAAAATGGTGAAATACTTTCAGGTGAAGGTACTATTCGTGAATATGATATTAAAGATGAATATTTTGAATTATATAAAAAGTCATTAAACTTTGGGGATAAACGTATTAAAGCAGTAATAGATTCTGGAAATGGTACTACTAGTATTATTGCAGAAGAATTATATAAGTTATTTCCTATTGATATAATTCCAATTTTTACTGAAAGTGATGGACGTTTCCCAAATCATCATCCGGATCCAGCTGTTGAAGATAATCTTACTGTGCTTAAGGAAACTGTATTAAGAGAAAATGCTGATATTGGTGTTGGATTTGATGGTGATGGAGATAGAGTAGGAATTATTACGAATGAAGGTAAATTCTTACCTATGGATCATTATCTAATATTAATGATTAGAGATATTTTTGATAAAGTAGAAAAGAAGAGCTTTTTATATGATGTTAAATGCTCTAAAGCAGTAGAAGATGTTATTAATGAACTTGGTGGTGAATGTGTTTGCTCTAGAACTGGTAATTCTTATACTAGAGCTGGAGTGTATGAGAAAAAACTTCCAATAGGTGCTGAACTTAGTGGACATGTATATTTTAATGATCGTTTTCCAGGTTTTGATTCAGGACTTTATGCTGGACTTAGAATTATTGAACTATTATCTAGAACTGATAAGAAATTAAGTGAACTTACTTTAGATATTCCTAAATACTTTTCTACAGATGAATTAAAAATAAAAACTCGTGATGAGATTAAATTTGAAATAATTGATAAAGTTAAAGAATATGTAATAAATAAAGGTTATAAGTATTTAGATATAGATGGTGTAAAAGTATTATTTGATGATGGGTTTGCACTTGTTAGGGCAAGTAACACTGGTCCTAATTTAACAATGAGATTTGAAGCTAAGAGTGAAGAAGGTTTATCTCAATTAAGTAATGAATTTGTAGAATTAGTTAACAAATTAAATAATTAGTATTAAAGGTATATTTTATATGTACCTTTTTTTGTTTTTTTAAATTTTACTTGATTTATATACTTAACTATGTTATAATCAACTGTCGAAAGAGGAGTATATACTTTCAAAATAAGATTATTATTTACAAATAAAGTGTGGTTTTAACTATTATTATTATTATGTATTAAATATCTTCTAAATAAAAATTTACTTCCAAGTTAGATTGATATTTTATTTGTAGGTGTAATCTTTTGAAAATATATTCTCTTTTTTTTGTTTATAAGAAAGGAATTTTGATTGGTGATGACCAAAGTGATTTAAGTAAACTTAAATCTTTTGTTCTTTGTTGACTAAAAAACTAAAAAATGTTATGATTTTATAGAGTATATAATAGGTTATTTTATGCATTAAAAGGTAGGAGATTGAAATATGAGAAATGAAGTTTTAAGTGGATATCAAGGTTATGGAATGCCAACACCAGAAGAAGAATTTAAAAGAGTAACTGGACAAGAATTTGATCCTGAAAGATATGAAATTCTATATCATGGTGCTGATAACGATTTTGCTGGTGATGATCCATATGTTCCTTATACTATTGTGGAAAAAGTGCTTGATGATGAGATTACAAAAACAGATAATAGTGAGGAAGAAATAAAAAAAGCTTATAGAACAGCTGTTGATGATGCGATTGCTTTATATAATTTACCAGAACCAACTGATAGTTATGAAAGAAAAGCTTATAATGAAGAATATATAGCAAGAAGTGAGGAAATTCGAAAAGCTTTAGAAATTTTAACACCTGAAAAAATAAAAGAAGCAGAAGAAGAAATTGCTAGAAAGACTAAAAATAGGTCTAATACTAATTTTGATGATGTTACTGAAAATGAAAATGTAATCCAACCTGAGGTGTCTTCTGAAGATGAAAATGTGGTTGAACCTGAAATTTCTAATGAAGAGAATGAGGTAAAAGAAGAGACTAATACAAATGATTCAAAGACTAAAAATAAATATATAATTGACCCTAATGGTATTATAGTTAATTTTCCTTCTGATAATGAATTTAAAGATGCTATTAGTAATTATATCAATAATACAAATGAAAATACTGATCATGAAGAAATTATAAGAAATAATGATGATTTAGATAATAAATTTGAAAAATATGTACCAAAAACTCATAAAAACCAAAGAGTTGGAGTTTTAAAAAGGGTTGTTTCAAGGTTTAACTTAATACCTTTAATTGCAACTGCTGCTGCACTTGTTGTTTCTGCCTTTGGAAGATCTTCTATTAGTAAGGCTTCTAAGGATAAAGAAATAAAAGAATTTACTAAGAATTCAGCTTCTTATTCAATTTCTACTGAAGATAAGCAAGAACCAATATATGAGACTAGAGAAGAAGCTATACAGAAAACTATTGATGGAATGAGAACAGGAGATAAAATTCATGTTGATAGTGGAGTAGATTATCATTATTCAAGTGATTATGAATATGCTGGGTATGATAGAACTGGTAATTTTGGTTCTGAAATAAGAAAAGATGGGGATTACACATTAGATTATGTTTCTATAATTGATCCTTCAACTGGTTTAATTAGAAATGTTGAATATGATAAAGGCAAAAATGTAGAAGACTTTATTAATGATACAGCTAAAGATATAGGAATTGATCGTGATAAATTAGAAGTTAAAATTGAAATAGGTGGACCTCAAACAGGATGGATTGATTATGATGATTATATATCTTGTATCGATAATGGAAGTATTAAACAAGAGGTTGTTGAAACAAAAATTGTTCCTGGAACACAAATAGTTGGAAAACAATATAATTTTGATTCTAAAGTTACATTTATTGATGAGAATGGTAAGAGTGCTAAAGTTGATTTTAAGAAAGATGATGGCTCTTATTATAAAGTTGGAGAGAATGTTACTGCTTCTAATGGTCAAACATATAGAATTGATAAATTTGATATTGATACTGAAACTAAGACTGAGAAAGTAGATAGACCTTCTAAAATGTCTATTCCTCACAACAAAATAACATTTGGACTTTCAAATATTTCATTATTGGAAGCTTTAGGTGCTGCTGCAATATCACTTATTGGTATTCCTTTAACTTATAGAAGAAAAACAGAAGAAAAGGAAATGACAGATGTTGAATTTAGGAATATAGTAGGATTTGGTGGTTATGAGCCTAAGAAAAATGATCCTGAAAGTTATTATGGTAGTTGGTGGGATGGTTTAACTCATAACAAGGAAACAATTAAATTTATTCCTGATGATAGTAAAGATACATTTTCGTTTGATGATTTTGAGAATAAGAAAACTAGATAAAAGAGGTGTATGGTATGAATAAGATAATGGAAAGTGAGATACTAACTCTAGAAAATAATGAAGAATATATATGTGTTGCTAGAATTGAAGATAATGAAGATAGTTATTTAGCTTTAATTAGTAACACTAAACCTATAAGTTTTAGATTTGCTAAAGAAATTATCGAGGGTGATGATGTAACTTTAGAAATTGTTTATGATCAAGATGAAAAAGAAAAAGTTTTAAAACTTTATGAAGAAGAAATAAGAAAAAGAATATAAATTATTCTTTTTTTTATGTTTTTTTTGAACTTTTTTTGAATAATACATATGGAGGTGATTTTATGTCTTTTCATTATAGACATAGAAAGATTATTATCATATGTATTTTATTTTTTACTTTTTGTATTTCTATTTTCTTTTTTTATTATAAAAACTCTTATAAAAAGAAGAATAGGAGTAGAATTGTTCAAAGTAAAAAAATAGTTAAGGATAATAATAAAATTAGTGTTAAGAAAGAGAATAGCCATAATAAAAATATTTTTAAAGTTGATATTAAGGGACAAATTGTTTTTCCTGGAATATATGAGCTTGAAGAAGATAGTAGGGTTATTGATGTAATTAATAAAGCAGGTGGTTTAACTGAAGATGCTGATACTACTGTAATTAACTTAAGTAAAAAGATAAAAGATGAAATGGTTATTATTGTTTATAGTAAGGAAGAAGTTAATGATTTTAAGAAGACTAAGGAAATTGAGAAAGAAACTTTAAGTAAATGTGCTCAAAAAGATAATGATTCTGTAATAAACGATGCATGTATAGACAGTGAAAAAGGAAGTGTTCAGGATAATTCTTTATTAATAAATATTAATACTGCTTCTTTAGATGATCTTAAAACTTTATCTGGAATTGGTGAAGCAAAGGCTAAAAGTATAATAGATTATAGAAATTCTAATGGATTATTTAATAGTATAGAAGATTTAAAAAATGTTGATGGTATAGGTGAATCTCTTTATGATCAAATTAAGAACTCTATTACTATATGATAAGTTTTATTATTTAATTTTATTATTAACTATTATTATTACTGTTGTTAGATTTTATTTTCCTAATAAAAGTTTTATTTCTCCTAGTTCGAATATAATTGAAGGAACTATAGTTAGTATTAAATATGATGGTAATAATTTAAACTTATTACTAAAAGTTAATAATCGTGAAAACATTATTTGTAATTATTATTTTAAGAAATATAGTGAGTATTCAAGTATTAAGAAAAAATTATTATTAGGTCAAAAGATTAGACTATATGGAAATATCAATACTATTTCTAATAATTCTGTTGATAATACTTTCTCTTATAAAAAGTATTTAAAAATTAAACATATTAATTATATATTTAGTGCTAAAAAAATAGTAGTAATAAATAATAGAATTGGTCCTTTTTATATAATAAAAAATTTAATACTTAAGTATTTAAGTTTTTTTAAGTCGGGCTCTTATATTAAAATGCTTCTTTTAGGTGATACTAGTTTTGTTTCTAATAGGGTTATAGATAGTTTTAGAAAAAATGGTATTAGTCACTTGTTTGCCATATCAGGAACACAAGTGACTGTTTTAGCAGAGTTTATAGTTAGTAATTTAAAAAGAGTTAGTGTTAAAGAAAAAAATAGGTATATAGTAGTTAATATTTTTATATTCTTTTATATGTTTTTGACGGGCAGTCCTCCTGCAATACTTAGAGCAGTTTTATTCTTTTTACTTTCTTCAATTAACAAATATAATTATTTTTATGTGACTAATCTTAATTTATTTATTTTAACACTATGTATTACACTTTTAATTAATCCGTATTATGTATATGATTTGGGATTTCTATATTCCTATATTATTAGTATGGCCTTAATAATGTGTTCTAAAATTCTTGATGATAAGAAATATTTTTATTCATTATTTTTAACTTCATTAATTTCTTTTTTAGTTAGTATTCCTATAACTTTATATAATTTTTATGAGCTTAATTTTATGAGTATAATTTATAATCTATTTTATGTTCCTTTTGTTAATAATTTATTATTTCCTCTAGCAATTATTTCTATATTTTTTTATCCTTTTGATTATGTTCTAAGTTTTTTTATTTATATTTTAGAAAGTAGTTCTTTGTTTTTAAGTAGTGTTAGTTTTGGAAGAATTGTATTTCCAAAATTAAGTATTTTATATTACTTGCTATATTATGTCTTGCTTTTTGTAATATATAAATATAATAAAAAAATTTGGTGGTTTATTCTTGCTTTAGTTTTGATTATTCATTTTAATTTTTATACTATTTTTAATTATGATTATGTTTATTATTTTGATGTAAAACAAGGTGATTCTATATTTTTTCATAGTACTAATTATAATATTCTTATTGATACTGGAGGTATTGAAAAGCATTATCAGTATTCTTGGATGAAAAGAGAAAATAGTAGTTCTATATCTATTAATTTACTTATCCCATATTTTAAGTCTAAAGGAATAAAGAATATAGATTATTTAATACTTAGTCATGGGGATTACGACCACATGGGAGAAGCTATTAATTTAGTTAATAATTTTAAAGTAGAAAAAGTAATCTTTAATTGTGGTGAGTTTAATGATTTAGAAAAAGAATTAATTAAAATATTAGATAAGAAAAAGATAAAATATTATTCATGTATTAAAGAATTAAATATTGATAAGAATAAATTATATTTTTTGCAAACAAAAGAATATGATAATGAAAATGATAATAGTAATGTTATATATACTGAACTTAATGGTTATAAGTTTATGTTTATGGGAGATGCAAGTGTTACTACTGAAAAAGAGATATTAGATAAATATAATTTACCTAATATAGATGTATTAAAAGTAGGTCATCACGGAAGTAAGACAAGTAGTAGCAAAAGTTTTATTAATGAAATTAATCCTAAGTATTCAGTTATAAGTGTAGGCAAGAACAATAGATATGGGCATCCAAACAAAGAAGTATTAGAAAATTTAGATAAATCAAAAATATATAGAACGGATCAAGATGGAAGTATTATGTTTATGATTAAAAATAATAAGTTAAGAATTGAAACATGTAGTCCATAGAAAGGAGAATAATAAATGAATGAAATAAAAGAATATACAGAAAAAGTTTTTGAAGATATAAAACATATAGATGAATTTGGAAATGAATATTGGTTAGCAAGAGAATTAGGGAAAATATTAGAATATGGTGAATACAGAAAGTTTTTACCATCAATTAAAAAAGCAATGATCTCATGTGAAAAGAGTGAGCAAAATGTTGAGAACCATTTCGCCCAAATGGACGTAATGGTGGATATAGGTTCAAACGCGAAAAGAAAGCTAAAAGATTTTAGATTAACTAGATATGCATGTTATTTAATAGTTCAAAACTCTGATTCCTCAAAATCAGTAGTGGCTCTTGGACAAACTTACTTTGCCATCCAAACAAGGAAACAAGAACTAAGTAAAAAAGAATATAGTGAACTAACTGAGAATGAGAAAAGACTATATCGAAGAAATCAAGCAAGAAAAGGAAACTATAATTTAAATAAAACAGCAGTTAATAGTGGAGTAAAAGATTTAGCCAGATTTCATAATGCAGGATATAAAGGACTTTATAATGGTGAAACTGCAGATGATATTTTTAAAAGAAAAAATTTAAGGTATAGAGAAGATATATTAGATAATATGGGTAGTGAAGAACTCGCTGATAATATATTTAGAATTGCTCAAACAGATGCTAAATTAAAAAGAGATAATGTAGATAATGAATATACTGCAAATTCTATTCATTATGAAGTAGGTAAAAAGGTAAGAAATACAATTAAAGAATTAGGAGGTACCATGCCAGAAAATTTACCAACACCTGAAAAAAGTTTAAAAGAATTGGAAAAAGAGAGGAAAAAGTTAAAAGAATAGATAAATAGGTGTTATAATAATTATGGTAGGTGATTGTGTTGGGATATATTGCATCTAATTATAAAAAAAGTAACTATAAAATTGTTCTGTCTGAGCAAGTATATACTAGATTGCTTGGATTAATTAATTTATGTGGTTTAAATATAAATGGAGAATATGATGAATTTGGTTCGTTATTTTATGGAAAATTTGAATCAAATGGTGTTATTTTTTTAGAAAGTCCGAGCGAAGTACAAGACTATCAAATTCAATCTAAATCATTTTCAATGACTGATTCCATGTGGAAAGAATTAGAAAGTAAAATTGATGATGATAATTGCAGAATTTTTGCTCATTTTCATACACATCCATATTTTCAAGATGATAGAAATAGATTGTATTCTACGGAAGATATATCATTTTATCAAAATCTTGCTATTGGATTAAATAGCAATCGAAAGAATGAAGACCAAATAATAGTATTGGGATGTATGGCTTCGGTAAGTGGTAGAAATATTTCGTCTTTGGATGATATTTCATTTGTTTATTATGATATGAGGCAACATGAGATGATTTACGTTCCATCTATTTTTGTAAAAATAGGTAATCAAGAGTATGAATTGGAACATGTTCCAGATGAGTATTCATATAACGGAGTATCTTTTCCGATAGACAGAACATTATTAGAAATTAATACTGATGAATCACAAAAAAGACATCGATAAAAAATTGATGTCTTTTCTTTGAATAAATTCTTTCATTCGACTTACTTTTTGACAATCACCACATGGGGATTACGACCACATGGGAGAAGCTATTAATTTAGTTGATAATTTTAAAGTAGAAAAAGTAATCTTTAATTGTGGTGAGTTTAATGATTTAGAAAAAAAATTAATTAAAGTATTAGATAATCTAAAAAATTCTAAAATATATAGAACAGACCATGATGGGAGTATTATGTTTAAAATTAAAAATAATAAATTGAAAATAGAATAAATAAAAAAGTGTGATATAATAATTATAAGGTGTGATAATAATATGGTAGATGTAAAATTGTTAAAACTACAGCATTTTTTCGAAGTCGATTTTAAAATAAAAAAAGAAATGCTTGATATAGCTCCACCAAGTGATAATTTATATGCTGATGTCGAAAAATATTCGAATAGTGTTAATGATTCCTTAATATATATATTTAGTGAATTAAAATGTGTAACTGCAGATATTTTTGGATTTGAATCACAAATCATGAGCAAAATAACTGAGATGGAAAATATTATTAAAAATAATTTTTATTCATGTGGTTATGATATTGATAAATTACGTTTGTTCTATAAAAATTTTGTTAGTAATATGGAATTAGATTTTATTAATGCTGTAAAGGAAGAATGCGTTGGATATACCTTTGGCGGTGTTTCTTCTGCAAAAAATGCAAAGACAATTAATGAAATATTACATTTTATGCATTCATTTATTTTAAATAATGAACAAATTTTGCAATCTATTCCGTTGATTGATAAAAAGGAAAATGATTATAAATATTCAATATCGTTAAGAGGGGTTAAAGTACCTGTATTTGAACAATTATTAGCACTATTTCCCAATGATTTAGATGTTGGATGGACTGATATGATTGCTATTAATGAAAGAAAGTTATTGATGATGGTTAGAGATAGAGGGCATGCCCTAACGATAGAAATAACTTTAAATTTACAAACAGCTAGGATCGAATACTTTATTCCAAAAATATGTAATGTTGATATGGTAAACAATTTACCAGGAATTAATAAAGTTAATCAAGATAGTGTTGGAGCTACAGGTATTATTGAAATACCTATAAGTGATTTGCCAAATACTTTATTTAGCTTTATCTCTAAAGTTCCTATGGATAGTGATATGATTATAAGTAATATACGTTAGAATTATCTGTTTGATAGTTCTTTTTTTTATTTCTAAATTCGTATGCATAGCTTATATCACTACATTGTGATTATGATCATATGGTAGATATTATAATTTGTAAACAAGATAATGAGTATGTAATTAAATATTGTTCTGATGATAGGATTATTGCTAGAGAGTACGAATTAGTATGATATAATATTTAAAGGAGATGGTATTAATGGTGATAGAAAAGAGTAATTTTATAATTTATTATGATGAAGAACTTTCTTATATTCCAGAAGTTGTTGAATATTTGGAATTAAGAATGGATGAAATTATGAGTTTTTTTAAATTGGATTCATTAAGCTCAAAGAAAAAAATAATTGTATATAATGATTTGGAATTATATAAAAGACATATTGAAAAGTTCTATCAATATCAAGATTATATGAGAGCTGATACTAATGATGGTAATATTAATTTATTATCTGTGGAAGCAGCTCATAATACAAAAGAACATTCACAAATGACAGTAGATGAATTAAAGAGTACTATTCTTCATGAGTTTGTTCATATATGTCAGCAAGAAGCTCAAAAAGAAACGATAGATAATGAAATTATATGGTTTTGGGAAGCACTTGCAACTAACTTGGGAAATCCTGAGAAATTTTCAAAGATTCTAATAACTGCTACTAATGATGAGATTAATAATTTTATTTTTCTACCATATAATTATCCTATAGCTTTTACAATTGGTAATTATATACTTGAGAATTATACTAATGAAGAAATCTTAGAATATGTAAAATATCCTACAAAGTTATTAAACGATTCTGAGCTTATTTTAAATGATGCACGAAGATGGAGTAATAGTAAAAGATTATAGTGTTTTGTTTGAATAAGATGGGTTTTGATTGACAAACTGTGTAAAGTGTGGTATAATGTATACAATTTTAAGGGGGATAAAAATGAAAATTGGTATTGATATTGATGGTGTTTTAAATTATATAGAACAGTTTCAATTAGAACATGGTATTCCATGGTTTAAAGAAAGAGGATATGAAGTAGTAAATCCTAATGGTTATGATATTAAGGATATTTTTGGATGCTCTGATGAAGTAAGAAGAGAATTCTGGAAATCTTATGCTTCAGGTGGAAAAACAATATTAGATGCTTTATTATTTGATTTAGCAAAAAATGCTAAGATGAGACCTGGTGTAAAAGAATTACTTGATAAATTAGATCAAGATGGAGATAAAGTTTATATTATAACAGAGAGATATGGTACAAATAAAAAAGGTGCTATTGGATCTTTTAATAAAAAACTAGTTTATGACTGGTTAAAAAATAATGGTGTTAATATACCTAAAGAAGATATTATATTTGTACCTGAAGGTAAAACAAAAAAAGATATTTATAAAGAAAAGAATATAGATGTAATATTAGAAGATAAAGTTGATAATATTAAAGCTATTGAAGAAATAGATGATTTATATGCTATTGTTTTTAATGCTGGATTTAATAAAGATTATAATAATGATAAAGCATATAGGGTTGATTTACCTATTGAAGCTTATAGTAAAATAAAAGAAATAGAAAAAATAAAAGTACAAAAAGAAAAAGATAAAAAAATAGTTAGACCAAATCAATTTAGTTCAACTACTGGTATTCCTTCAGTTGATAAAGTATGGAGACAATATTATACTGAACAAGAAGAGAATATTGAAGTACCTAAGATGAAGATGATTGATTATTTAAAGGAACGTGCAAAAGCGTTTCCAGATGCAATTATGATAGAAGATGATTTTGGTCATAAATATACATATAAAGAATTTTTATATGAACTTGTGCCTCAATATGCTAAAGCATTTAAAAACTATGGGGTTAAACCTAATGAACCTGTAGTAATTGCTCTTCCTAATGTTATTGCTACTCAAGCTGCTAAATTTGCATTAAATGAAATAGGTGCTATTCCTGTTATGGCTAATCCATTATCTAATGAAGATGAATTTGGTAGATACTTATCATTAGAAGTTGATGGTAAAAAACCTAGAGTTATGTTAATGTTTAATAGAAGTTTTGATACTGTTAAAAAGGCAATTAAAAATAATAATGTTTCATTAGAACATATTGTTAATATTGGTGTTAATTCAGATTTTGATTTTCCATATAATTTAGGATATAAGCTTACTCAAAGTAAATTTGATCCTAAAGATAAGGATTTAAAAGAAGTTCAAATTATTTCTAGTTTAAAAGAATTTTTAGATGGTGCTAAGAATGTAGAATCTTATGATAAGTCTTCATATCATGAAAATGATACTGCTGTTATTTATTTTACTGGTGGTACGACAGGAAAAGAAAAAGCTGTTGAATGTACTAATGAGAATGCAATTGCTATTGCAAAACAGTTTACAATTTTAATTAAGAATGGTCAGATAAATGATGTTACTGTAAATGCGATGCCTTGGTTCCATGTTTTTGGAGATAACCAAATATTCTACTTTGCTGCTTGTAATGGTATGACTAACTATACAATGCCAAAATTCAACAGAAAAGATGTCGATAAGATGTTTAAAAAAGATATAGTTAATTATAATGGTGTTCCAGCTTTCTTAGTTGCTACCCATGCTAATCTTACAGATAAATCTAGATATGAATCTGTCAAATATATGATTTCTGGTGGTGCTGCATTACCATATGCTTCTCAAGTTGCTATTAATAAAGCATTAAAGAAGAGTGGTTCAAAAGCTGTTGTTGAAGTTGGATATGGTATTACTGAAGGTGCTGGTGGAGTTTGTTATACTCTAGTTGGTGCAGATGAAGCTAATTGTATTGGTATTCCAACACCAGGAACTAATATGAAAATTGTAAAACCTGGTACTAATGAAGAATTAACTTATGGTCAAGATGGTGAAATTTGCTTTAGTGGTCCATCAGTTATGAAGGCATATTTAAATAATCCAGAAGAAACTGCAAAAAGTTTAAGAGTTCATGAAGATGGTAATGTTTGGTTCCATTCTGGTGATATGGGAAAAGTTAAAGAAAATGGGTTGTTCTATTTTAGTGATCGTATTAAAAGAATGATAATTGTAAGTGGAGAAAATGTATATCCAAATAGAATAGAGAAAGAGATAATTGATAACTTTGGTGATATTGTTGATCAATGTTATATAATTCCTAAAAGTGATGCAGCAAAAGGTGAAGTCCCAGTTGCAAAAGTTTTACTAAAAAATGGTGTTACTCCAAGTTTAGAAGTTAAAAATGCAATATTAAATACTATTAAAGAAAAATTTAAGAATAAAAAATACTGGCCTACAGAATTAGATTTTATTAAATCAGTTCCTCAAACTAAAATGAGTAAAGCTGATTATAAAAAATTAAATGATCCTGAATTAGTCATTGATATAGAAGAAAAAATTGATACTAATACGTCAAAACATACTAAATTAAAAGATAATTATGCAGGTAATAGATTTTATAAAGCATTTTCTGATATATATTCACCAATTTATAAATCTAAATTATTAGGTAGGGATGTTACATATATTGGTGAAGAGAACTTACCTAAACAAGGTTCAGGTATTATTACAATGAATCATTTAAATGCACAAGATCAAAATGCTGTTTTAGCAAGTGTTGATAGGATTGTATCTTTACCTGCTAAAAAAGAGTATTTTGATAGTAAACTTTCAAATTATTTTATGAGTAAAATGGAAATGATTCCTGTTGATAGATATGGTGATATTGAATATGCTAAGGAATGGATTAAAGGGTTAATAACAACTATTCCATTACAAGACTTTGAAACTCAAAATGAAATAGTTAAAAATATAAATTCTTATGTAGATTCAGTTGATTCTAAGGAAATAAAAAATCCAACTAATTTGGTTAATAATATTATAAATTATATTAATTCTAAATCTTATGGTTATGTATCTGATGAAGCTGTTAGAAGAATTTCTAATATGCCAACATCTGGTATTGAAAATGGTTATGGTAGAGCACTTAAAATTAATGAAGAAGTTGCTAAAAGACTTAATGCAGGTAGATTAGTTGCTGTATTCCCTGAGGGAACTAGAAATAAAGATTTTTCTGAGACAGGAACTTTATTACCTTTCCATAGTGGTGCTGTATACTGGGCTAGAGATTCTTATTCTCCTATAATACCTACTGCAGTAACTGGAGAACATAAACGTGGTGGAAGTATTTTAGTAAGATCTGGAGAGCCAATGAAGATAGATAGTGATTTATCTGATTCAGATGTAAAAGATGCTACTAGAGAGTTAGAAAATAGAGTTTATGAACTTGTTTTATTAAACTTAGTTGATCAAGATAATGTAGAAAATAATAAAGCTTTAAAGAATGCTATTGAATATCTAAAAAACAAAAATGATTCTAAGAGTAAAGCATTACTTGAAATTATTTTTAAAGAATTAAGCATTAATGATATAGAAAGAAATAAAGAGTTTTTAAAGAGAATATAAAAAATTAATTTACATATTTATAAAAAAGTACTTTTGATGTACTTTTTTTTCTTTAAAAAATAGGTGAAATATGTTATCATTATGATGAGGATATGATGTTATGATAAGCAGTGTTATAATTCAGATGTGTGCTCTTGTATATTTGATTCTTTTAAGTATTATATATTTTTCAAAAGATAAGATTAATACTATAGAAAATAAAATATATAAGTATACAGTTATTATAAATTTATTTTGTGTTCTTTTAGATATATTAAGTATATTCACAATACATTATTTTAATGGAACTTTATTTAATCTTTTAGTTTCAAAATTATATTTGATAAGTATTTTATTGTGGATTGCGACTTTGACTATTTATATATTTGCTATATCTAAGAAGAATGATGGTAATGAAAAAGCAAATAAAGTAAATCATTTTTTAAGAATATTATCTTTTGTTTTGCTTTTGATCTGTTGCTTTTATATTGTTTTTTTGAAAATAAATTTTGTTAATGAGCCTGGAATTATTTATTCATATGGTCCAGCTACAGACTTTGTTTATAAGGTTACTTCTTGTTGTATTATATTATGGTCAGTTAGAATTATTGTTAGGTCACGATATATTGTAAAAAAGAAATGTATACCTATACTTTTTTATTTGTTATTTGGAATAATTAGTTCAATAATACAAAAAAATAATCCAGAAGTTTTACTTGTTTCTTTTGCTGAAACATTTTGTACTTTCTTGATGTATTTTACAATTGAAAATCCTGATGTAAAAATGCTTAAAGAAATGCAAGCTGCGAAAGAACAAGCTGAAAGAGCTAATCATGCTAAAAGTGATTTTTTATCAAGTATGAGTCATGAGATAAGGACTCCTTTAAATGCTATAGTTGGGCTTTCAGAAGATATTGTTACTTATAAAGATTCGGTTCCAAAAGAAGTAGTAGAAGATAGTATTGATATACAAAATGCATCACAAATATTATTAGAGATAGTAGGAAATGTATTAGATATTAATAAAATTGAATCAAATAAGATGGAATTGATTGATGTAAAATATAATCTTAGAGAAGAAGTTACTAATATGTGTAAAGTCACTCAAACTAGAATAGGTGAAAAAAACATAGTATTCAATTTAGAAATTGCTAATGATATACCTTATGAACTTATTGGTGATAAGGGTAAAGTTAAAGAAATAATTAATAATTTACTTACTAATTCTATTAAGTATACTAATGAGGGAGTTATTACTTTAAATATAAGTTGTGTAAATTATATTGTTGAAAATGTTTCATCTTTGATAATAACTTGTAAAGATACTGGGAGAGGGATAAAGGCAGAGTATATTAATAAATTATTTAATAAATTTGAAAGATTAGATGTTGAAAGGAATACTACTACTGAAGGAACTGGACTTGGACTTGCTATTACGAAGAAGTTAGTTGAAATGATGGGTGGAAAAATTAATGTTCAAAGTACTTTTGGTAAGGGATCAATATTTGTAGTTAATTTACCACAGAAAATTAGTAAATTCTCACCTGACACAATTGAAAATGATGATATTAAAGTATTACCTAAAAAAATTAATTTTGCTAATAAAAGAATTCTAATAGTCGATGATAATAAGTTAAATATTAAAGTTGCTCAACGAGCATTAAAAGATTTTGGATTTATATTAGATGAAGCATATGATGGTTTTTCTTGTTTAGAGAAAGTAAACAATTCAAAATATGATTTAATTCTTATGGATATAATGATGCCTAATATGAGTGGTGATAAAGTATTCTTGAAATTGAAAGAGAATCCTAACTTTAATATTCCAACTATTGCATTAACGGCTGATGCAACTACTGAGTCATCTAATAAGTATTTACAAATGGGTTTTAGTGATTATTTAGCTAAACCATTTAGTAAAATACAAATCGAGGAAAAATTAAATAAAATATTTAAAGATGATATAAAAGAAGAAGAAATTGAAGAATTATAAATAAGGTTGAATTTTTTCGTAATTTAAGTATAATTATGGAAGAAACCTTATTTTTTTTGGAGGAATATATGAAGATTAAATATGAATTATTAAAGGAAGAAAAAAATTGTAAAGCAAGACTTGGAAGAATAAAAACTAATTATGGAGAAGTAGATACTCCTATGTTTATGCCTGTTGGAACTCGTGCAGCAGTAAAGGGACTTACTACTGATCAAGTAAAAGAATGTGGTAGTGGAGTAATACTTGCTAATACTTATCATTTATGGCTTAGACCAGGAGAAGATATAGTTAATGAAGCGGGTGGACTTCATAAATTTATGAATTATAATGGACCAATACTTACTGATAGTGGTGGATTTCAAGTCTTTTCTCTTGCTAAAAATAAGAAAAAAGATATAACTGAAGAAGGTGTTCATTTTAAAAGTCATATTGATGGTAAAAAACTTCTTTTAACTCCTGAAAAATCTATCGAAATACAAAATAAACTTGATAGTGATATTGCTATGAGTTTTGATGAATGTCCTCCTGCTAGTGCTGATTATCAATATTTAAAAAACAGTATAGAAAGAACTCTTCGTTGGGCCAAGAGAGGAAAAGATGTTCATTCTAATCCAAATCAAGCATTATTTGGTATTGTTCAAGGTGGTCCACATGAAGATTTAAGACGCTTTTCAGCAGAAGAAACAGTAAAGATGGATTTTGATGGATATAGTATAGGTGGAGTTGCTAATGATGGTGAAAGTAAAGATGATATGTATAAAGCAATAGATTTTTCAGTGCCATATCTTCCAAAAGATAAATTAAGATATTTAATGGGAGTAGGAGAACCTATTGATATTTTAGAAGGTGTTATACGTGGTGTTGATATATTTGATTGCGTACTTCCAACAAGAATAGCTAGACATGGACAAGCCTTTACTAGACATGGTAAAATAAATTTAAATAATGCTAAATATGCAAGAGATTTTACTACAGTAGATGATACTTGTGACTGCTATACTTGTAAACATTATACAAAAGGTTATATTCGTCATTTAATAACAGTTGGTGAATCTTTAGGAGGAAGTTTACTTTCCATTCATAATATAAGATTTCTAATAAAGCTGACTGAAGAAATTAGAGAAGCAATAAAAGAAGACAGATTATTAGAATATAAAGAAAATTTTATAAGCGAATATACAAAAAAATAAAATATCACTTAATATTGTGATATTTTTTTATAGATAAAAAATAGGGGAGTAAGATTTCTTTTCTTCATCTCTTTTATAGTTATTATTATAACTATTATTTATATATTGTTTATTATTGTTATGGTTATTCGTTTCCTTTAATCCATTTGCAATTTTAAATACAGTTTTTGCATTTGATATTATTGGTTTTATTTGATATACAATAGGTATGGCTTGATTTATTACTCCTAGTGTTTTTCCTGCATTACCTAAAAAAGTTCCCCAATTTATATTTTTTAGCATTCCTAGTATTCCAGGCTTTAGTAAGTTTTGATTAGTATATATAAATGGATTGTTATACATTTTCTCACTTCCTCAATTTATTATATGAAAAAAAGTAAAAAAGTTTTATAATTATCTTTTTTTTTAATTAATTATTTGATAAAATTATATAAGATAGGAGTGTTTTGTATGAGTGAAGAAAAGAAAATAGAAAATGCTAATTCTGCAACTTCTAAAAAAAATTCTAAGAAGATTAATAAACATAGTGATAGACCACTTTTTCCTTTCAGATATACTGCAAAAACAGCTAGTGGTAGAAAAATAACTGGTATTTTTGAAGCAGAAAGTGTAAATGATTGTAGACATTTACTTGAAGTTCAAGGTTATACAGATATTGAGGTTAATCTTAAGAAAAAATATGATGTTGATATCATTTTAACTACAAAAATTGCTCCAGGTGATTTAGCTTTTGATTTAACTCAGCTTTCTACTTATATAAAAGCTGGTATTCCACTTGTTGATTCGGTAAAAATACTTTCACATCAATCAACAAAGCCTGCACAAAGAAGAGCTTATCAACTTTTACTTTATGATTTGCTTAGAGGTGATAATTTAAGTGATGCTATGGATAAACAAGAAAATGTTTTTCCAGCACTTTTAGTTAATATGGTAAGGACAGCTGAGATGACAGGTGATCTGCCTACTATACTTGATGATATGGCTGAATATTATGAATCAATTGAGACAGTAAAGAAAGAAATGAGAAGTGCAATGACATATCCAGTTATTGTTATAATACTTGCTATTGGAGTACTTGTATTTATGCTTTTATACTTAGTACCACAGTTTGTTTCATTGTATGAAGATCAAGGAGCCACGCTTCCAACTATTACACTAGTTGTAATTGGAATGTCTAATTTTCTCAAAAATAATTATTTAATTATTTTAATAGTTTTATTTGCAATAATAGTATCATTCTGGTATTGTTATTCAAATATTAAATCATTTAGATCTTTTGTACAGAAAGTACTTATGCATTTTCCTGTAATAGGAAATATAATTATATATAAAGAAGTTTATAATTTTACCAAAACATTTGCTTCTCTTACTAATCATGGTGTTTTTATAACTGATTCAATGGAGATACTTGGTAAAATTACTACTAATGAAGTTTATAAAAGAATAATTAATAAAACAATGACAAACTTATCAAAAGGTGATCCAGTATCTGAAGCTTTTAAAGGTGAGTGGGCATTCCCTGAAATAGCATATCAAATGCTTGTTACAGGAGAAAATACTGGTCAGCTTGGACTTATGATGGAAAAGGTATCAGAACATTATCAAATGCTTCATAAAACAGCAACTAATCAATTAAAAAGTATGATTGAACCAGCAATGATAATTATACTTGCTGGAATAGTAGGAGTATTATTACTTTCTATTGTTACACCAATGTTTGATATTTATAATCAAATAAATTAGGAGCTATTATTGATGAAAATGTATTTAATTATATTCTACATATTTGGTGCTATAATTAGTTCCTTTTTATGTGTAGTAGGAATGAGACTTCCAAAAAAAATAGACTTTATAAAAGGTAAATCTAGGTGTGACAATTGTGATCATGAATTAAAATTTTATGAACTTGTACCTATATTTTCATATTTATTTCTTGGTGGGAAATGTAAAAGATGTAAAACTCAAATTTCAGTATTAATTCCTATTTGTGAAATAATAGGTGGACTTCTTGCTAGTATATCATTTTATAGATTTGGTTTTAGTGTTGAACTTGTATTTGCACTTTTAATTTCATCACTTTTCTTAATTGTTTTAGTAACTGATGTTAATTACTTTATAATACCTGATGAAATTATACTTGTTTATTCAGTATTTTTCTTGGTATTACAATTTGCAAATGGTGGATTTAGAAATTTACTTTATCATTTATGTGTTGCAATATTTCTATTTTTTGTGATGTATTTAACAATGCTGTTAGGTGAGTTCTTATTTAAAAAAGAATCGCTTGGTGGAGGAGATGTAAAACTATTATTCTTATTTGGATTGGTACTTGATCCATTAGGTGGAGTTTTAACAATATTTTTAGGTAGTATAATAGCTTTACCTATTTCTCTTATTGTTCTTATAAAAAATAAAACTAATATGATACCATTCGGACCGTTTTTGGTACTTGCATTTCTTGTTATTTATTTTTTGAATTTTACACCTACAGATTTTTTAAATTTATTAACTTAAACACTTTAAAAAAAGTGTTTTCTTTATTATAATATAAAGTATTAAATTATTTAGGAGGTATATTTATGCATATAACTATTTTACCTGCAGATACTTATGTTGTTATTAATAAAACAGTATTAAATGAGCAAGATAGAAAAATTATAACAATGCTTTATCAACCTATAATAGGTTTTGCTGCTGTTAGTTTATATTTTACTTTAATAGATGACTTAGATAAAAAAGAAGTAAGAAGTGATGAACTTACACATCATCATTTAATGGCAACTATGCAACTTAAACTTGATGAAATAGTTGTAGCAAGAGAAAAATTAGAGGGTGTAGGACTTCTAAAAACTTATTATAGACAAGATAATGTTAATAATTATGTTTATCTTTTATATTCTCCTATAAGTGCTAATGACTTTTTTAATCATCCAATACTTAATATAGTTTTATATAATAATTTGGGTAAAGAAGAATATAATAAACTTTTAAATGTATTCAGAATACCAAGAATATTGCTTAAGGATTATGAAGATATAACAAGATCTTTTGACCAAGTTTTTTCATCAGTTCCTGGTAGAAGTGAAATACTTATAAGTGATGTAGCTAGTAAAAATACATCTAGTATTTTTCTTAATGATAGTATTGATTTTGATATGCTTATTTCTAGTATTCCTAAAGATATGGTAAATGAGAAATGTTTTACAAATGAAGTAAAAGAACTGATTAATAATTTAGTGTTTACTTATCATATAGATCAATTTCATATGCAGGATTTAGTTAGAGATTCTTTAAATGAGAGAGGATTAATTGATAAGAATGAATTAAGAAAGAATTGTAGAAATATTTATCAACTTGATAATTCTGGTAGTTTACCTACACTTGTTTATTCAAAGCAACCAGAATATTTAAAGAAACCAGTTGGTGATAATTCAAAGTGGGCTAAGATGGTTTATACATTTGAAAACACTACTCCTTATAATTATTTAAAGGCTCAATATAATGGGTCAGAGCCAACTAGTCGTGATTTAAGATTAATAGAAGGACTTCTTGTTGAACATAAGCTTAATCCTGGAGTAGTTAATGTTTTAATATCTTATGTTCTTAAAATTAATAATCAAAAATTAAATAAGAGTTATTTAGAAACAATTGTAGGTCAATGGAAAAGATTAAAAGTTGAAACAGTAGAAGATGCTATGAGAGTAACTGAAAAAGAACATAAAAAGTTAAAGAAACTTATTAATAAAGATAAAAATACTACCGTTTCTACTAGAAAATATTCAACACGAAATATTGAAGAAAAACTTCCTGATTGGTTTGATAAAGAAATAGAAAGTAGTGAAACAAGCAAGCAAGAGCAAGATGAGATGGAAAAACTTTTAAAAGATTTCAATTGACATTATTTACAAAGTTTATTTTACATGATTTGAATTTTTCTTTTAAATATGATATTATTTAATGGATACGTATAAGGAGAATTCGATGAAGAAATTAAAGGAAGAACATTTTTATAAAAATGAAGAGTTTTATTCTATAATAGAGGATATACTTAATAATGATAAATTTAATGAATTAAAGCTTGTTAGACATCATGGTATTACTAGATTTAATCATTCCCTTAGAGTTTCTTATTATACTTATTTAACTACAAAAAAATTAAATTTAAATTATGTAGAAGCAACTAGAGCTGCACTTTTACATGATTTTTTTACTGATGAATTAAAAGGTGAAAAAATGAAAGTTGCTTTAAGAAGACATCCTTTTATAGCATTAGAAAATTCTAAAAAATATTTTGAAATTTCTGATTTACAGGCTGATATAATTGTTAAGCATATGTTTCCTGTTACAAAAGAATTACCAAAATATAAAGAAAGTTTTATAGTTGATATTATTGACGATATTTCTAGTGTTTATGAAAGAACTTATAGTATTAATACTGAATTTCAAGCAGCGCTTAATTTTATATTAATAGCTATTCTATTAAGAATAAGATAATTCTTTATTTGTTCTCGTAGCTCAGTAGGATAGAGCAATCGCCTCCTAAGCGATAGGTCGTTGGTTCGATTCCAATCGGGAACACCATTATGAAATTAATGTATTTTTACATTTATATAATTATAAATACAATATTATAGTAGTTTATTTAATAGAAGGAGGATTATATGAATAATGTTGATATAGTTGGTATTGGAAATCTTGATACTGTAATTAATTTGTTTTCGAGTGTAAATGGGTTAGGAGAGGATAATTGCTTTTTAGTAGTTCTTAATAGAGATTATGTTCCGTCTAGTATTGATCCTAGCAGTACTTTAAAAACTAGTTCTACAGTAGTTGGGGCTAAAGCTGGTGGAATTGCAGGAGGATTAGTTGGTGGAGCTATTGCTAGTTCAGTGAATGCTTCAATTGAAGAAGCTGTTAATGAATTTAATAGTAAATTAACTGATCAACAAAAAGTATTATTTAGTAGAAATGTATATTGTGGATTCTTAATTAATGTTGTTGATAAAGGAATAGGTGTTATACCACTAAAAAATAGTGGACAATTAATTCCTAGAATTAAGGATCTTATAACTGATATAGATAGTTATGTATTTATGAGTAGTGATGAAATAGAAAAGATTAAAATAGAAAAATTACCATTACATTTTTCATCAAGAAAATTAGCAGTTTATTTTAAGAATTTAGGTAATACTAGTACACAATGGACATTACCTATGAAAGATAAATTTGTTTCTTATCAACAAGAAAATTATAATAAGTTAGCTAATAAATTGAAATAATATAAAATGAAGGATGGAGGAATTATATGTTTTGCTCAAATTGTGGTAAGGAAGTTAAAGGTAACTTTTGTGGAGCATGTGGTACAAAAGTAGTAGGAAACACTGTTCAAGAAGAAAATAGTACTATAAAAGTGGAAGAAGGTACTTCAAGAAATGTAGTATTAACTGTTACAAGAACAAAGAAAATTTTGGGATTTGCAATATCCTTTTCAGTATATGTTGATGGTGTGCAAATTGGAAGTTTAGGTAATGGAAAAAGTTTAACTTATAATGTATCAGAAGGAAATCATAAAGTAGTATTTAAATGTGTAGAAAAAGATGTGATACAAGAAATCAATGTTCTTAGTACAACTAATAGTGTTGAAGTAGTATGCCATGCAAAAATGGGATTAGTTGCTGCAGTAGCTAATGTTGATGAAGTTAAATATAATTAGTACTAAATAAAAAAATATTAGTTTTTCAACTAATATTTTTTTTGGAATTTTCCTTTTTCTTTTTCTATTACTTGTATTATTCTAGCTATAATATTTAGTGCAATTTGTTCTGTTTTTCTATTTTCATCTCTAAGTGGGTTAAATTCAACCACATCCATTGATGATATTTGAGCGTTATGTTTTAATACTTCTTCAAGTATTTCCATTGCTTCTTTTTCATTAATTCCATCAACTTCTGGTACTGATACACCAGGAGCAACATCAGGATCTATTACATCTAAATCATAACTTACATGGACAGATTTATTTCTATCCATAGCAATGGCAAATGCTTCATCAATTACTGTTTTTATACCTTTAGTTCTTATATCTTCTGTAGAATATACAGTTACACCTGAATATCTAATATTATCTTCTTCCCAAGGATCTATACTTCTTGCACCAATAATTACTGTTCTTTTAGGGTCTATACAAGTACCATCAAAAAATGTTCTTAGTTCTTCACATTTCCAACCAGTTATTGCGGCACATGGAAGGCCATGAATATTTCCTGTAACTGTTGTTTCAAAAGTATTGTAATCAGTGTGCGCATCAATCCAAATTAGACCGATTTTTCCATCATTTACTTTAGCGTCTGCAAGTGTTGATGCAACTGCTATAGAATGATCTCCACCTAAAGTTATTGGAAATAATTTTTCTTCTAATTTTTTAAGCTCTATTTTATATAGGGCAGTATTAAATTTTTCTATTTCTACATTGTTTTTCTTTTTGTCTGATAGATTTCTGCTTTTGACGAAATGTTCATCTTGCATTAGGTTAATCATTTCACCAGTGTAAAAGCTTTTCATATCATTCATTAGTTGTAATGGTCCAAGATGAGCTCCATCTATGTGAACACCTAAATCACTACCAGCACCTATTACTACAGTTTTCATATTTTATCACCATTCTTATTTTATATGAAATTTTTTTTATTCTCAAGGGGTTAACACAATTTTAACAAAATCTTTACAAAAAATAGATTACTTAATTATTTTGTGATATTATTGTAATAGATGGGAAGGTAATAATTATATGAAAAAGTTAAATGAATTATATGATATAGATAGTGATGTATTGATTAAAAGAATTTGTATTAATTCTAAACAAATAGAAAATGGTGATATTTTTGTTTGTACAATGGGTGTTAAAGCTGATCGTCATGATTTTATAGATGAGGCTATTGAAAGAGGTGCTTCTGCTGTAGTAGTTAGCCGTGATGTAGGAGAGAAAAGTGTACCAATTATTATGGTAGATGATACTAATAAGGAACTACCTAGATTATGTGCTAGATTTTATGATTATCCAGATAAAAAACTTACTATGATAGGTATCACTGGTACAGATGGTAAAACAACAACAACTACAGTTATTCAAGCATTAATAGGTAAGAAGAATTGTGGTTATATTGGTACTAACGGTTATAGTTATAATGATTTTAAAGGAGATACTGAAAATACAACGCCAGATGCTCATAATCTATATAGATATTTTAATGAGTTTGTAGAAGGTGGTTGTAAATACTGTTCAATGGAAGCATCAAGCGAAGCTTATTTTAGAAAGAGACTTGAAGAAATAGAATATGATATTTCGGGTATTACAAATATTACTCGTGAACATTTAAATATACATGGTAGTTTTGAAAATTATATTGAATGTAAATGTGAGGTTTTTAGACATACTAAGAAAGATGGTTATTGCGTTTTAAACCATGATGATGAACACTTTGAGATTTGCAAGGAAGCTTCAAATGGTAAAGTAGTTACTTATGGAAAAGGAGAAGATAATGATTTACAAATAGTAGATTATAAAGTTTATCCTACACATACTGATATAACATATAAATATGATGGGCAGGAATATAAAGTAAAAAGTCCTCTTCTAGCTGAGTTTAATGTGTATAATTTAGCTTGTGCACTTCTTACATGTTTATCACTTGGGTTTAAGTTTGAAGAATTAGTTAATAATTTTAAAGATATATATGTTGATGGTCGTCTTGAGATGTTAGATACGAACACACCATACTATGTTATGGTAGATTATGCACACACACCTAATGGTATTAGTAATTTACTTAAGTTTGTTCATACTCTTGATATTAAGAGATCGATTGTAGTTATTGGTTCTGCTGGTGAAAGAGATTATTTAAAGAGACCTATAATGGGTGAAACTGTTTTAAATAATGCTAGTTATGCTATATTTTGTTATGAGGATCCTAGGAGTGAAGATCCTAGGGATATAATTGATCAACTTATTTCTACTGCTAAAGAAACACATGATAATTATGAAATAGTTGTTGATAGACATGAGGCTATTCAAAGAGCTATTGATATAGCAAAAGATGGTGATATTGTTTTAGTACTAGGTAAGGGAAATGAAACATATCAAAAGTTAAAGACAGAGACTATATATTTTAATGATGTAGAGGAAGCTTATAAAGCAGTTGAAAATAGAAAGAAAAGAGAAAAAATCAGTATTTAATAAAAAAATAATATTTTACTTGAAAAATTACTTTAAATATATTATTCTTTTATTAAGGTGTGTGGTAATATGTTTAAGATTTTGAAAAATATTTTAGGCCTAGATATTTCTTTCTTATTCATGTTATCATTTATTTCTTTTATTCTTATTTAAAGATATTTCGTTTGAAATGTCTTCTTTTTTTGTAAAGAAACACCTGGAGAGGAGAATTTTATGAATAAAAAAATGGAATATGATACTAATGAAATGCCACCAATTGGTAAATCAATTATTTTAGCATTTCAACACTTATTTGCAATGTTTGGTGCAACTATACTTGTTCCTATACTTGTAAATCAAGCTGCAGGCTCAGAGGTCTTAACAATACCTGTAGCACTTGTAACTTCTGGAATTGGTACACTTATATATATATTGTGTACTAAAGGTCGTTCACCTGTGTATTTGGGTAGCTCCTTTGCGTTTATAACACCAATTGCAGCAGCTTATTTGAAGGGCGGAATAAGTGGTGCTATGACTGGGGTTATGGTAGTTGGACTTATTTATATAATAATTGCACTTATTATTAAATTTGTAGGAAAGGATTGGCTTGAAAAACTTTTACCACCAGTAGTTATAGGACCAATGATTATGATTATTGGGCTTGGACTTGCTCCATCTGCTATAAGCCAGATTGGTCTTTCTTCTGGAACTGATTTAAATATTAAAGTATTAATAGTTGCTATGGTTTCTTTCTTAGTTACAGCAATTGTTATGACTAAAGCTAAAGGGTTCTTTAAAATAATACCATTTTTAGTAGGGATTATTTGTGGCTATATTGTAGCAGTTTGTCTTGGAATGATAGATTTTACACCAGTAAAAGAAGCAAGTTTCTTTAGTCTACCTAAGTTTAAAATATTATTTAAAGATTATAGTTTAAATTTTTCTGCATTAATAACTATTGCACCAATTGCACTTGTTACATTATGTGAGCATATTGGTGATCATACATCGCTTGGAAATATAATAGGTAAAGATTTAATTAAAAATCCAGGTCTTGATAGAACACTTTTAGGTGATGGTATTGCAACTTTTGTTGCTGGTTTTCTTGGAGGACCTGCAAATACAACATATGGTGAAAATACTTCAGTTGTAGGAATGACTAAAGTTGCTAGCGTTAAAGTAATTGGACTTGCTGGTATATTTGCAATTATAATTGGATTTTTAGGTAAATTTACAGCACTTATTTCAACTATACCTAGTGCAGTACTTGGAGGAGTATCACTTCTTCTATATGGATTTATTGCTGTAAATGGTTTAAAAGTATTGATAAAAAATAAAGTTGATTTTGAAAATTCTAAAAATATAATAGTTGCAAGTAGTATGCTTGTACTTGGTTTAGGAGGAGCCGCAATTTCAATTACTAAGGGTGATTTATCACTTGTTATTTCTGGTATGAGTTTAGCTTCTATAGTAGGTATACTTTTAAATATATTTTTACCAAAAGAAAATGAAACAGAAGTTGCAACTTTAGTAGAGAAAGAGGTTAAAACATCAAAAACTGATATGTTAAAATTAAAAAAAGATATTAAAGATGAATTAACTGTTGAACTAAAAGAAGATATTTTAGAAGCTATAAAAGATGAAATGAGTACTTATAAAAAGAAGGGAAAAAAATAAAATGGGTAATGTTAAAGAACTTAATCATCCACTTATTACACATAAACTTGCAATACTAAGAGATAAAAATACTGGTACAAAAGAGTTTAGAGAATTAATAGGTGAACTTGCAATGTTATTATGTTTTGAGGCTTTAAGTGATGTTAAACTTGAAGATGTAGAAATAGAAACACCTATAGAAAAATATAAAACTGGTAAGTTTGACGAAAGTAAATATGCATTTATACCAATACTTAGAGCAGGACTTGGTATGCTTGATGGAGTACTTTCTGTGGTACCTAATGCTAAAGTTGGACATATTGGTATGTATAGAGATGAAGAAACTTTTAAACCTGTAAATTACTTTTTTAAAGTTCCTAAAGATATAGAAAATAAAACTGTAATACTTTTAGATCCAATGCTTGCTACTGGAGGAAGTTGTAATGATGCTATAGATTTACTAAAAGAAAAAGGTGTTAAAAATATTAAATTTTTATGTATAATAGCAGCTCCTGAGGGAATAGAAGAAGTAAATAAGAAAAACAGTGATATACCAATATATTGTGCACATATTGATAATCATTTAAATAAAAATAAATATATTTGTCCTGGCCTTGGAGATGCAGGAGATAGAATATTTGGAACTAAATAAGAGATTTTTATCTCTTTTTTCTGTATAAAAAAACTTTTATAAGTTATAATTAATATAGTGGTGGTAGTATGAAAAAAATAGTAATTATATTAGTTATATTTTTAATAATAGTTATTGGTTTTATATTTGGTTATAGAATTTATAATAAATATAGGGTTGAGCATGCTAAAAAAATAGTTAAACTTAATGTAGATAAAGTCGATGTTTTCAAAGAGGTTACACTTGAAGATTTAATATATGAAATTAATGGTAAACTTATTAAAAACAAAAAAATAGATACTACTACTATTGGTAAAAAGAAAGTTAGTTTTAACTATATAAATGATGATAATATTAAAGTTCCTTATACTATAGAGATTGAGGTTATTGATCGGAATCCGCCTTTAATTAAGAAATTTTCTAGTTATAGTACTACAGTAGGTAATGATAAATTTTATGATAAGTTTTTTTGTGGCGATAATTATGATGATAAACCAAAATGCAGTATAGAGGGAGAGTATGATATTAATACTCCTGGATTATATGATGTTACTTTTAAAGGGGAGGATTCTTCAGGCAATATTTCAGAAAATAGATTTACTTTAATAGTTAAAGAGCCACCTAAGAATAGTTCATCTAAGTCTGATAAAAAGGAAGAAGTTATTATTACTGATTTTGATGAAGTTTTAAAAAAATATAAAAAAAATAATAATAAGATAGGAATAGATGTTTCACATTTTCAAGGTGATATTGATTTTGAAAAAGTTAAGAATTCAGGTGTAGAGTTTGTTTATATTAGAGTAGGAAGAGGTGGTGGAGTTGGAAAGAAGCCTGTTCTTGATGATAAGTTTAAACAAAATATAGAGGGGTTTAATAAAGTTAAAATACCAGTTGGGATATATTTTTATTCATATGCTGTTAATGAAAAAGAAGCTGTAAAGGATGCTAAATGGGTTATAAAACAAATAAAGGATTATAAAGTAGATTTAGAAGTTGCTTATGATTTTGAAGATTGGATAGACTTCTCTGAATATAATTTAAGTTTTTATCATTTGTCTCAAACTGCAGAAGCATTTAATAATAAAATAAAAGAAGCAGGCTATACTGGTATGCTTTATAGTTCTAAATATTATTTAGAAAACATTTGGTTTAAAACAAAACATCCAATATGGCTTGCTCATTATACTGATAATACTGATTATGATGGGGATTATAAAGTTTGGCAGTTATGTGAGAATGGTAAAGTAGATGGTATTAAAGATAATATGGTTGATATAGACATTATGTATTAATAATTATATATATTTTAATACTTCTATTATAATATGATTACTTTTAGTAGTTTTTAATACTTTGTTAAATTTAAATTTTCCTATTTTTTTAATACTAAAAGTATCGTTATCTTTTAACTTATATGAATCATTTTTTAAGAAGTCATAATTAAGTATGATTTCTTTTTTCTTTATCATAGTTTCAATATTTTTTCTTGAAGTATGACATATACTTGATATTACAGTATCAATTCTAGTACTTGATACAATTAGTTCAATTTTTTCATAGTTACGCTTATAATCTTTTAAATAATCTAAATCATGTTCTATTAGCTTTATGTGTGCATTTTTTACCATAGTAAAATTAGTTTCAAAATATGGCTTAATCATATCAAGAATATAAACATAGTAATGATTATTAATTATTAAAATATCTCCAAAATAACCACTACTAATATTAAGTGAATAAAGACTTCCCAAAATATCTTGATGACGTACTGGAATAGTTATTTTAATTTCATATAAGACTACTTTAGGTATTTCTTTTTTATAAACAATATTTTTTTCACTATCTTTATATGGATAGTATATGTTATATTCATTTTTCTTTAATTTAGAAGTTAAATGTTTTAATTCTTTTGGATCTAAAAAGAAAGTATGATTACCATTTTTTAATCTTGTTAAATTGTTTTCTATAAAGTACATAATTATCCCTCTTTTAGGTTATTATATCATTATTTACAGATATTATTAGTTTAATTTTATTAAAATACTTGTCATAAATAGAAAATTGGTTTAATATAAATATATATATTGCCCCTTAGCCAAGTGGTAAGGCAGTGCGCTCTGACCGCATTATGCGCTAGTTCGAATCTAGCAGGGGCAGCCACTAATAAATGGTAAAAGTTCTGAAAGTCAATCTAGATTTGATTTACAGAACTTTTTATTTTTGCTAGTATTTTCAATGCTTTAATGCATATCATAATTGCGTAAATATCCCTATTTTAATATACTTTGAAGATTTTTATAATTTGTTATAATTTGTCAATATTTGTTATAATTCTCCTACGAAATCTCCCACCAAAGGGTATACTTTTTATTAATAATAAAACATAGTTTTTGGAATTGAAATTTTATAACAGTTATGTAATATATAAAAAATATATAGTAATTTATTTTTATGTGCGAAATATAAGTAATATTGTTAACAAAAAGTAAATAAAAAATTTGATAAAAAAATGATAGAAGATTATATAGAATGGTTTTGCAATCAATATAGTAAGGAGTAATGGAAAATGGAAAAGAAAAAAGTAATTAACTGGTTATGTTTAAGTGGAGTTTTAAGTATAATATTTTACTTATTACACGATATAGTAGGAGCAATGAATTATCCAGGTTATAACTTGATGAGTCAAGCAGTTAGCGATTTAACTGCAACAGATAGCCTTTCATTTATTGTTGCAAGTGGATTTGTAACGGTATATAAAATACTAAGTTGTTTATGTTCTGCTTTACTTTGTATTTTAATAAAAAATGAAAAGAAAAGATCTTTAAAATTAAGTGTATATCTATTTTCAATAATGAATTTTATATCAGCAATTGGATATGCTTTATTTCCATTATCAAGTAGTGGATTTGATGGTATAATACATGTTTATGTTTTAACTGCAGTTGTCGTATTATTATCAATTATATCTTTAATAATAATTGCAGTGGGATCTTTAAAAGGAGAAAATAAACATAAACTATTAGGGAACTTGCAATAATATCTTTAAATAAAATGTAAAAAGTTCTTGACACTTTATAAATGATATAGTATTATACAAATGTAAAAAGTATTTTACATTTAGGAGGGATAAAATGATTGAGAAAAAAAGTAAATTTAGCTTAAAATGTTTATTGTTTATTATTGTATATTCAATGATATTAATAGTACCACATATTGATGGAATTAAACATACAAATATTTCTTTAGGTATTATTATTTCATTATATACATTATTAGGTATTTTAAGTTTTATAGTATTTAAAGATTTATATAAAGAAGGGCTTGAAGAATGGAAAAAATCTGTTATTAAAACTATGATTATAATTCTTGTTATGTATATATTAAAAATTATATTAACCATCATTGCAAGTATTCCATTAGGAATATTTTTCCCTGAATATGAGTCTATTAATTCCAACAATATAGCTGAAGTTATCAAAATACTTCCAGCGCCTATAATATTAATTGTATTGGGAGTGCTTGGACCTATTGTTGAAGAAATGATATTTAGAGGAATATTAGTAGGTAAATTAAAAAAATATATACCAAGTACAATATGCGTTATAGTATCTTCGATACTCTTTATGTTTTTACATATACATGTTTTATCAATTCAAGAATTTTTATATTGTTTGCCTTATCTTGTTGCGGGATTGTTATATTCAATTTTATATTTAAAAACTAAAAATATAACACTGTCAATGATATTGCATATAATAAATAATTTTTTTCCATTATTATTAATGATTATTTCTATTAAGTAGTTAGGAGGTAGTTTATGTTTAAGAAAGATGAAATGGAAAGAGAAATAGATAGTAAAAGCGTTACAATATCTTATTGTTTTGTAGAAATTATTTTATTGCTAAGTGTTATTGTAAGTATAGTATTAAAGAAAAATGCTATAGTTCCATTGTATATTTTAATAACACAAATATTAGTAAAGTATATTTCAAAATTAATTATCAAGAAAAAATATGATGATGATAGATGGGGAAAATTGCTAATTGGACTATTAATAGTAGTATTAATAATTATTTTCTTTTTAACAATTTCTGTAGGGTAAAGTTATGAAAAATAGAATAAGAGAATTTAGAAAAATTAAAAATATAACTCAAGACGAGTTAGCAAGAGAAATTGGCGTTACTAGGCAAACGATAAATGCTATTGAAAATGAAAAATATAGTCCAACATTATTATTAGCTATTAAACTAGCTAAATATTTAGGAGTTCCTGTTGAAGAATTATTTTTTGATTTGTAATAAGCATTTATATAGATGCTCAAAATATTTTTGTATTCCGTACAAGATTTATTAAAAATTTTTAAAAATACTTGATTTATATATTAAGTTATGTTAAATTATAGCCATAGAATCAAACATAAAATATTATTATAAATACAAGCTCATATTTTTCGCACACGGATGTGTTAAACGAGCCAATTTTGTTTATTAATTTGCAAAAGTTTGTAAATTATGTTAATATATAATCGTTAAATCGATGAAAAAGAAGTAGTAATAAGAATTCTTACTTAAGAGAGATTATGGTTGGTGTGAATAATCAGTAAAGAACTTATGAATTCGTCTTTTGAGTCTTGTAGCAAAACTACAAGCGTTAATCACGTTAAGATTTTAAGTGTATAGTAATAACTATAAATTAAGGTGGTACCACGATAATTGTCGCCCTTAAATTTATAGTTATTTTTTTTGAGGTGAGGTTATGAAAAAGGTTGTTTTTGATTTAGATGGTACATTACTTTTTAATAGTTATGAGGATGAAAAAAAGTATTTTGAAAATTGTCTTCCTAAAGAAGTTTATTTAGATTTAAAAGAAAATATTGGGAACTATTTAAATACTTATGAAAGTCATAATATTAGATATGATGAAGGAGATTTAAAACGATTTTTATCTAGTGTGACTGGTTTTAATTTTACAGATGAATTCATTAAAGGATGGTTAGAGGTAGGTTCTTATACAAATGATACATTTGATATGGAACTTATTGAAACTTTAGAGAATTTAAAAAGAAGAGATGTAAGATTAGAGGCTCTTACTAACTGGTTTAGAAAACCACAAGAAGATAGACTTAAGAATTCTGATATATTTGAATATTTTGATGAAATACATACTGGAGAAGAATTTTTAAAACCACATAAAGAAGCGTATATAAATGCTATAGGTGATTTTAGAAAAGTGGATTGTTTATTTGTTGGTGATCATTTAGAAAAAGATTATATTGGACCTAAAACTATTGGTGTTAGTTCAGTTTTGTATGATAGAGATAATGTTTATCATGATTCAATTATTAAAATTAAAAAAATGGGTGAATTAAAAAGGAGAGTAAGATAATATGGAAAACAAGAAAATTATTGAAGTAAAAGAAGAATTAGAACAAAGTTTAAATGATATTAAAAATATACAGGAACTTAATGATTTAAAAGTTAAATTTTTAGGTAAAAAAGGTTTAATAACTGAACTTAATTCAGAGATTAAAAATATTCCTAATGAAGAAAAAAAAGAATTTGGTATGAAAGTTAATGAACTTAGAAATACTTTTAATAATTTTTATGAAGAAAAGAGAAAAAGTTTTGAAGAAAAAATTCTTAATGAAAAATTAGAAAAAGAATCTATAGATATAACACTTCCAGCTACTAAAGTAGTTAGTGGAGCTCCTAATATACTTGAAAAACTAGTTGAAGAAGTAGAAGAAATATTTATATCAATGGGATATGATGTTGTTGATGGACCTGAAATAGAGCTTGATAAATATAATTTTGAAATGCTTAATATTCCTAAAGGACATCCTGCTAGAGATGCTCAGGATACATTTTATATTGAAGGGGAAGAAATACTTTTAAGAAGTCAAACTTCACCAGTTCAAGTTAGAACAATGCTTGAAGGAAAAGGTGAAAAACCAATTAGAATGATTTGCCCTGGTAAGACTTATAGAAGAGATGATGATGATGCTACTCATTCACATCAATTTATGCAAATAGAAGGACTTGTTGTTGATAAGAATATATCTATGAGTGATTTAAAGGGAACTATGGATGTATTATTTAAAAAATTATTTGGAGAGGATACAGAGACTCGTTTTCATCCAAGTTATTATCAATTTACAGAACCTTCTGTAGAAGTTGATATAACTTGTCATAAATGTCATGGCAAAGGATGTAATATTTGTAAGAATAATGGATGGATTACAGTAGTAGGTGCTGGTATTGTACATCCTAATGTACTTAGAATGAGTGGATATGATCCAAAAGAATGGACTGGATTTGCTTTTGGTTTTGGTGCTGATAGACTTGCTATGGAAAAATATGATATTCATGATTTAAGAGCAATTTATAGTACTGACTTAAGAGAAACAAGTACATTTGATAGAAAGGAGAGCGAATAATATGATGAATTTAGATTGGGTAGGAGATTATATTGATATATCAGATCAAGATTTAAAAGAGCTTGCAAGAAAGATAACTGAATCAGGTATTAATATAGAAAAAGTTATTACTAATCATATTGATAATTTAACTATAGGTGAAGTAGTAGAGTGTGAGAATCATCCTGATAGTGATCATTTACATGTTTGCAAAGTTAATGTTGGTAATGAAGAACTTCAGATAGTATGCGGAGCTCCTAATGTTAGAAAAGGACTTAAAGTAGTAGTTGCTCTTCCTGGCGCTATTCTACCAGGCAATTTTGAAATTAAAAAGAGTAAAATACGTGGAGTAGAGTCTAATGGTATGCTTTGTGCATTATATGAATTAGGTTTAGAAGAAAAAACAGATGAAGCCTATGAAAGAGGAATAGAAGAATTAAAAGAAGATGCTCCTGTTGGTAGTGATCCACTTAAATATTTAGGACTTGATGATACTTTATATGAACTTGATATTCATAAACATAGAAATAATGATTGCTATTATCATATAGGATTTGCTTATGAAATAGGAGCTATACTTAATAGAAAAGTTACACTTCCAGAATCTAGATATGAAGAAATAGAAGAAGGTATTAACGATAAATTTAGTTTGGATGTTGAAACAGAAAAATGTCCATATTATACGGCTAGAATGGTTAAAAATGTAAAAGTAGGTGAAAGTCCAGATTTTATTAAGAGAAGACTTAAATCCGCTGGTATGAGATCAATAAATAATGTAGTAGATATTTCTAATTATGTAATGCTTGAATTTGGTCAACCACTTCATTTCTTTGATAAAAATAAACTAGGAAATAAAGTAGTAGTAAGAGATGCTAAGGATAAAGAAGAAGTTGTTACTTTAGATGGAGAAACAAGAAAATTAGTTTCATCAGATATAGTTATTACTGATGGGGTTAAACCTGTTTGTATAGCTGGAGTAATGGGTGGAGAAAATACTGAAGTAGATGAGAATACTACTGAAATATTAATAGAAGCAGCTATATTTAATCCAGTTAGTATTAGATATACTGCAAGTAGACTTGATTTAAGAAGTGAAGCATCTATTAGATATGGTAAAGGATTAAGCTATGAGTATACTGAACTTGCTATGGATAGAGCACTTTCACTTTTACAAAAATATGCTGGTGCTGAAGTATTAAAAGGAAAAGTTATTTATGATAAAGTTGATAAAACTGATCAAATAGTAGAATTCTATCCTGAAGATGTTAATAAAATGCTTGGTATAACTATTTCTGAAGATGATATGAAAGTTGAACTTGGAAGACTTGATTTCCCTTATGAAATTAAAGATGGTAAATTTATAGTTAATATTCCTAAAAGAAGACTTGATATAGATCCTAATGTAAATGATATTGCTGAAGAAATAGGTAGACTTTATGGATATCAAAACTTAGTTTCTACACTTCCTAATGTTTCGATTAGACGTGGTGGATATGTAGGAGATGTTAAATATCGTAAAGAAATATCTAAAAGACTTAGAAGACTTGGACTTTCTGAAACTAAAACTTATACTTTAATATCACCTGATATGGCTAAACTATTTGATTATGAAAATAAAGAAAAAGTAGTTCTTCCTAATCCTATGAGTGTTGATAAGAGTGTAGTAAGAACTAGTCTTATTCCTTCACTTTTAAATGTTTATGATTATAATAAAAAACGTAAGGTAAAAGATGTATTTATTTATGAAATAGCTAAAACATATGATAAGAATTATACAGAAGAAAGTAAGATTAGTGGACTTCTTTGTGGTAATTATATGTCAAATGGATGGAGTTTAAATACTAAAGTAGATTTCTATATAGTTAAAGGTATTGTAGAAAATATACTTGATTATATGGGATTTAAGAATAGATATAGTTTTCAAATATCAGATTGTTCTGATTTACATCCAGGAATTAGTGCTGATATTATGCTTGATAGAAATAAAATTGGTATAATAGGAAGAGTTCATCCAAAATTATTAAAAGATGAAGTATATGTATTTGAACTTTCACTACAAGCATTAATGAATAAGATTAAGCCAATTAAATATAAAGAAGCACCTAAGTATCCAACTATAGAAAAGGATTTAGCTTTCATTATTGATAAAAATATTACTTCTGGAGAAGTTCTTGAAGTAATCAAAAGAGCTGGTGGAAGGCTTCTTTCGAATATTAAAGTGTTTGATGTTTATACTGGAGATAATATAGATAGTGATAAAAAATCTATTGCTTATTCATTAACATTTATGGATTCTAATAGAACACTTGAAGAAAAAGAAGTAATGGAGTTATTTAATAGAATAATAGAAAAAGTAACAAGCGAATTTAATTGTGAATTAAGAGATAAGTAATAGGGGTGATTAAATGATTTTATCTAGTTATCCTGTTATAGATTTACATGGATTTGATAGAGATTATGCTGTTTATAAAGTAAATGAATTTATCGATGATAATTTAAGAAGTAAGAAGTATACTATTGTAATTATTCATGGAATAGGAGAAGGTATACTTAGAAAAGCTGTACAAGAGTTTTTAAGAAAAAATAAAAAAGTTGAATCATTTAATGTGGATGTGATTAATTCTGGTTCAACAGTTGTAAAGTTAAAAGAAATATAAAAGTACTGATTTTGTATATTTATTAGGGTAAAACTACAAATTTACTTGGTGAAATTTGTAGTTTTTAGTTAGAACTAGATTTTAGTGAAGAATATGATGGACAACGAATTACTTTAATATATCGTGATATAGTATAGCTTACTATGCAGAACTATATAGGACAAAACTAATAGAAATGGGAGTATCATAAACAATAAGTCAAATTAGGTAAGTAATTAATAAAGTTTTGAGCTTTTCAAAACTTTATTTGTTATATTATGTTTTCATTGACAAAATAAGCGTTTTGTGGTATTATAATGACGTTCAAAGAAGGGGGATTTTGGATGTATACTGATAATGAAAAAAGTTATTCATTTAGAAACTTACTTATTAAAATATTTATTATATTAGTGATAATAATAATACTTATTTGGATTGTTCCTAAATTTTTATCTTATAAGAAGGGTCCAAATAGTACTAAAAAGGTTGCTTCTAAGACTTCAAATACTGTGTTAGTATCTAAGGTTTCATCTAGTGCACTTAGAAAATTAGAGAAAGCTGGATTAAAATATTATAAAAAAGAAAATGTTCCAACTGAGGAATCTAAGAGTGTAAAAGTAACATTAAAAGATTTAAAGAAAGATGGTTATATTACTGATTTAAAAAGTAATAATAAAGTATGTGATAAAGATAGTTCTTATGTAATGCTAACTAAAAATAAAGATGATTATACTATGAAGAGTTATTTAAAATGTGGTAGTAGTAAAGATTATATTCTTTCTAGTGTAGGTGAATATAGTTATTGTGGAGATAGTTATTTATGTAAGAAAAATAATACTATTAAAACAGATGATGATAAAGATAAATCTAAAGATGATAACAATAATAACAATAATTCTGATAATAATACCAATAATAACTCAAGTAATGGTTCAGAAAGTAAGTCTTTAGGTGAATTTGGTTCTTGGAGTGAATATGTTAGAACATCATGTGATACTAAGGAAGTTGTATGTAATAAAGATGATTCTAATTGTTTACAAGAAGTAAAATTATATTCTAGAAATGAGATAGTTGGTACTAAGACTATTACTAATACATTTGATCATACTGCTCTTAAATATGTTAGTACAAAAACTCAAAGTGTATGTTCTTCTTATAATTATTATGTAATTAATAATACAATATTTAGAACTAGAGGTAATTATGGGGAAATTTTACAGTTAGGTAAAACATCAACTAGTAGTTGGAGTTATAAAGGTCAAATTAGTACTACTACAACACCAAGATTTGGTGGTAATGAATACTATAAATATGTAGGAACTCAAAATGGTACTCATTATTTTGATTACTATAAATATAATTTATCTATGGAAAAAGTAAGTTCATTCACTTATGGATGTACAAATACAACAACTGGTAATGTTATTTATTATTCAGTATATAAACAACCAGAAACTTATAAAACTACAGAAAATGTATATGCAACTGCATGTTACAAGAGTGTTAGAAATAGAATTTCTAAATAGGGGGAATTTTAAATGAAATATAAAGATATGTTTATCGATTTAGATAATATAGATGTTGAAACTATTGAAAGAATAGAATTTAAATATGAAACTGGAAAAGAACCATATGCTATTGTTTATCATGTTTATAAACATAGAGGAACTTTTCTTACAAAAGTTTCTGTTGAAAAGGCAGAGGATTATTTAGAAGAAAATGAAAATTTACTTAGATCATACTCTTATAATGATTCTTCTGTATCTAAAGAACAATATTATATGCTTATTTCTAATCCTGAATCAAATGTTAATGATGAAGTTAGTGAAGAAAAAGTAGTTGTTGAAAAGACAGACGAAGAGAAAAAGGAATTTTCAGATGAAGTTTTAAGAAATGTTCATAAAAAACAACTTGAAGAAGAAAAAGAAAAACAAAAGAAGTATAGTATTTTTAGAAATGATGAAAAGAAAAAAGAAGAAATAGGAGTTTCAAAACCAGATATTGATTTTGGCGATAAAAAAGTTAAAACTGATAGCAATATTTTTATGAAAGATGAAAAGCTTCGTGATCTAATAGATAAAGCTTGGGGGATTAGTGTAGAAGAAAAAGAAGAAAATAATAAAACTGATAAAATTTCTGAGGAAGAAAAAATTACTAGTTCAGTTAATGATTCTACTTCTAAACTTAATGGAGTTGTTGTTTATACTGCTATTAATAGAAATAATCAAATAGTTAATAGGGCTATGATGATTTATTCTGATGGTACTATTAAAAATGTAAGTGAAAAAATATTTACAGAAGAAATAGCAAAGGAAGCAAGAAAAAGAGGATATAGTGATTATAATAAATTAGTTGACGATAAATTCTTAGTATTTACTACAGTTGAATTAATGGTTAGAGATTGGGATAAATACTTTGGTGAAGATAGTAAAGTTGTTAATAATACTCAAACAGCTTCTGTACCTTTAGAAAGTAATGCTTCAAAGAAACAACCTAAAGCTGAAGCTAATAACAGAAAAGAAAGTGTAGTTGCACCAGTTAAGAATAATACTACAAAATCTTTTGATAATAATGTATTAACACCATCTTCAGTAAATGGTAATAATACAAGTAATACTAAACCTGTTTCATCAAGTACTCCTGTAGTTGCACCTGTAGTTCCTAATAAGTCTAGTAAAACTACTAAAACTAAGAAAAAAGGAGTTCTATCTAGAATAGGTGGTTTCTTTAAGAGACATATTGGTCCAGTAGTTGCAGTTTTAGTTGCTGGAGCACTAGCTATTACTGGTATAAATGCTATTAAAAAGTTAAAAGATAGAAATAATAATGAAAAACCTTCAACTAGTTATTCACAAATGGATGATAGTACTAGTAACAGAAATAAGAATACTGATACTAATACTAATGATAATGATTTAAGCGCTATTAATGCTTTAGATAATTTAAAAGATAAAAATGATTTACGTTATCAATTCTTAAAAGATACAACTAAAGATTTAAATAAGTATAATTCTGAATTTGCTAATCAATATTATGAAGCAGCAAAAGGTACTAGACTTGCTCATTCATTTGATGAAACAATAAGTGAATATATAGCTTATAATAATCTTTCTGATGAAGAATTAAGTATAATATTTGGAAATGATAAATTAGATTCTAAAGTATTAACTAAAAACTTTAAAAATGCTGTTAAAGAAGATGGACAATTACATAATTTACAAACTCATTCAGTAACAAGAAATGATTTGTTTAATACTCAAGAAGGTAGAGATTTTTATAAAAAATATAGTGATTTATTTACTAGTATGAATAAAGCTAATGTTAATGAAACAAAAGTAGAAAAACTTGAAAAATTCTATGATATGTTAAGAAATGATTTTGATTTTTCTACTATTCCTTCTGGTAAAGATAGTTATAAATTATCAATACTTGAATATGTTTCAGCAGCTCAAAATATGGATGTAAATGTTAAACTAGATAATGAATTAACTGATAGTGAAAAGGCTTATTTTGATAAATTATATTCATCTGTTGAAACAAGATTTGATAGTATTTCTAATAGTCAAAATGCTAAGACAAATAATGTTAGTGATACTAATTTACAAGTATCTGATTATAAGAGTTTGATTGAAGATTATTTAAAATCTCAAAATATATATGATTTAAGTAATCGTGATGTATCTAATTATGATAGTTATAAAGCTCATACTGTAATTCGTGTTTTAACTAATACTAATGAAGAAGAAAAACAAAGTACTAATACTAATGTAGATACAATTTATCTTGATGATAATTATGATTATGGTAATGTATATGTTGATGATAATGATTATGGTGAAACAGAATTAGTAATAGGTGATGATGATACTGATTTAACAATAGGTGATGATGAAACAGAATTAGTAATAGGTGATGATGATAATACATCAACTTACACTATTGAAACTGAAGAAGGAACATCTGAACTTACTATTGATACAGAAAATAATACTGCTGAAATAGTATTAGATGACTTTATTACAGGTGATGAAGAAGTTTCATTAGATGATTATGCAGCTGAAGATAGTTCTGAGACAGTTGAAACTCAAACTATATATATTGATGGTGTTTTAGATTCTGATGGAAAATTATCAGATAATTATAAAATTACAACTAATGGAGAAGGTGCAGTTTCTAAAGATACAGAACTTCCTGATCCTAATAAAATAACTGATGAACAATTAGAAGCTATGATGTTAGCTTATAGTGGTAATACTAATGTTAATGAGACACCAAAAGTATTAAAACTTAGATAATTAAGTTAAATTAATAGAATAAATTTCGATTTATTCTATTTTTTTCTTTTTAGGCTTCTTTTTATTTATTATTAAATATGATATAATCTTTTTTGAAGAGAGGTATTTTATGTTAATAACTAGTGTGGATAATGAAAGAGTTAAAAAATATATAAAATTGAAAGATAAAAAATATAGAGATTCTACTGGAGAGTTTTTAGTAGAAGGTTCTCATTTAGTTATAGAGGCTTATAAACAAGGATTAATAAAAGAACTAATTTTGGAAGTAGATGAAGTCTTTCCACTTTCTGGTATAGATAGTATTATATATTTACCTATGGATATAATAAAAAAAATATCTAGTGTAGAGACTCCTCAAACTGTTATGGCCTTATGTTCAAAAAAAGAAGAAAGTGAAGACTTAGGTAATCATATATTACTTGTTGATAATGTGCAAGATCCAGGTAATTTAGGAACTATAATTAGAAGTAGTGTCGCTTTTAATGTTGATACAGTTGTATTAAGTGAAAATTCGGTTGATTTGTATAATCCTAAAACAATTAGGTCTACCCAAGGTATGTTTTTTCATATAAATGTTATTAGGAAAAATTTACTTGATGTGATTGATGAATTAAAGAAAAAAGAAATACCTATTTATGGAACTTTAGTTGAACATGGTGAAGATGTTAGAGAACTGTCTTCAAAAGATAAAGAAAAATATGCTTTAGTTGTTGGAAATGAAGGTAATGGTGTAAGAAGAGAAATCTCTGAAAAATGTGATAAAAATCTTTATATTAATTTAAATAGTGATGTAGAAAGTTTAAATGTAGGAGTTGCTTGTAGTATACTTCTATATGAATTAGATAGAAATGAATAAAGTGTATTTAGGTTTTATTACTTCTACTCATGGTATTAAGGGTGAAATTAAAATAAAATCTTCATTTGAATATAAAGATAAAGCTTTTAAACCAGGTAATAAAATATATATAAATAATTCTTTTTATACAATTAAGACTTATAGAAGACATAAAGATTTTGAAATGGTTACACTTGAAGGATTTAATAATATTAACGATGTTTTATTCTTGTTAAAGAGTAAAGTTTATATAGAAAAGGAAGAATTGAAATTAGATAGTGAAGTTTTAGATGATGAACTTTTAGAATATAAAGTTAGTTATGGCGATAAAGTGGGATTTGTTAAAGAAGTATTTTTTGCTAGTCCTACTAATAAAATAATTAGAGTAGTAATGGATGCAGAAGAAGTTCTTGTTCCTTATAATGATTTGTTTGTAAGAATAGATAAAAATAATAAAATAATATATATTAACTTAATAGATGGGATGATATTATGAAAATAGATATTTTAACACTTTTTCCTAATATGTTTAATGGCGTATTTGAAGAGTCTATAATTAAAAAGGCTATAGATAATGAAAAAGTTACTATTAATATTTATAATTTTAGAGATTATACTAATGATCCTCATAATAAAGTAGATGATACGCCTTATGGTGGAGGAGCTGGTATGGTTCTTTCTTGTCAACCTATATTTGATTGTGTTGAAAGTTTAAAAGAAAAAGATACTAAAGTAATTCTTCTTACTCCATCGGGGATTCCTTATAAACAGAAAATGGCATATGATTTATCTAAAGAGAAACATTTGATAATTATATGTGGTCACTATGAGGGGTTTGACGAAAGAATTTTATCCATATGTGATTTAGAAATAAGTATTGGTGATTATGTACTTACAGGTGGTGAGATACCAGCAATGGTACTTACAGATTCAATTGTTAGATTAATACCAGGAGTAATTAATGAAATGAGTCACTTAGAAGATTCATTTAATGAAAATTATTTACTTGATTATCCTACATATACAAAACCTAGAGAATATAGAGGAATGGAAGTACCTGAAGTGCTAATTTCAGGTGATCATAAAAAAATAAGTGAATGGAGATATAATGAAAGTCTTAAAAAGACTAAAGAAAGAAGACCTGATCTATTAAATAGAGGTGATAGAAATGTATAAAGTAAATAATAATACACAAAAAGGTAAAATAACTAATAATATTGATTTTATAAATTTAGATGGATTTATAATGCCTAGCCGTAAAAAGTATTTTATGATAGATGGTGAAAAAATAACTGGAATAAAAATAGTACAGAATGATTTTATAGGCAGTGTTGTTACAAAAACTGTATCAAAGAAATATAAGAAATTAATTAAAGAAATCACTGAGTTACTTGTAGATGATGATGAATCAGAAGGTTCTATGAATGAAGTTTTAAATAGAATTAATAAATTTAGAAATGAGATAAAAAATAAATATTTATCATATTTGGAAAAAAGTCAGGTAGAAAAAATGAATAAGAAACTAAGAATACTAGAAAAAGAAGCGAAAACTAGACTTGAAAATATGATTTCATATAGTTTGTTTAATGATAATATTAATACAAGAAGAAGATAGAAAAATATATTTTTATCTTTTTTGTTTACAATTCTTTTTATATATGATAAAATATGACTTACGTTCTAAAAGGGAGGAATAAAATTTGAATATTAAAAATTTATGGGTTGGTAATGTTTATAATTGTTTCTTTTCTGATGAAATGGGATTGTTTATAACAGAACCAGGACAAAAAGTTGTAGGTTGTATATTAAAAAGAATAAGTGAATTTTCTTATCAGTCTTTATCAAATGGTATTATATATACTACACAAAATGATTTTGGTTTAAATAAAGTTGATGCTCGTTCAATAAAACCTTTATCTGCATATTATACAACTTGTTTTAAAATAAAAAGAAAAGATATAATTAATAGTGAAGTAGTTCATAACAATGTTAAGAAATTAAGAAAAGCTAAAAAAATATAGTTTTTATTTGCAATTATTATATTAATATGTTATACTAATTAGGTCAAAAAGAAGTGATCCGCTGAAAAATGTTTTATGATCTCTTTAAAAAATATATTATGAATGGAGGAATCTTAGATGAACGTAATTGACAAAATTAACGAAAGACAAATAAGAAATGATATTCCTGAATTCCGCGTTGGTGACACTGTTAAAGTAGGTGTTAGAATTATTGAAGGTAAAAGAGAACGTGTTCAGGATTATGAAGGTATTGTAGTTGCTAAAAGAGGAGGAAGTGTTTCTGAAACATTTACAGTTCGTAAAATGTCATCAGGTATTGGTGTAGAAAGAACTTTCCCAGTTAACTCTCCAAAAGTTGCTTATGTTGAAGTAATGAGAAAAGGTAAAGTTAGACGTGCTAAACTTACATTCTTAAAAGGTAGAGTTGGTCAATATCGTATTAAAGAAAGAGGACAAAAATAAGGGATTGACCCCCTTATTTTTTGGTTTAATTTGATTATGAAAAAAGCATTGAAAGAAAATTTGGTTTATATAATAATTATCATTTTAATAATACTAATTAAATGTTTTGTAGTTACACCTGTAAGAGTTAATGGAAGAAGTATGTTAAAAACATTAAAACAAAATGATATTATGATACTTAATAAATTAGCTTATAAAAATAAAGATATAAAAAGATTTGATATAGTAGTTATAAAAAATAATAAAGAATTAATAATAAAAAGAGTTATAGGACTTCCTGGAGAAACTATTACTTATAAAAATAATATACTTTATGTAAATGGTAAAAAAGTAAAAGAGAATTTCTCTAAAATATATGATGATGATTTAGATGACTATACTACTGGTGTTATACCTAAAGGTAAATACTTTGTAGTAGGAGATAATAGGCCAGATTCTTTAGATAGTAGAATGATTGGATTTATCAAAAAGAAAAATATAAATGGAAAATGTATTTATACAATATTCCCATTTAGTAGAATAGGAAAGAAAAAATAAACTTCTTTCTTTTTTGTTTATAGGAATTGATTTTTTTACTTGCTTTTAGTATAATAATCGATAATTTATAGGGGAGTTATTATGAATAAAAAAGAAAAAATAGAAAAGCTTGAGTATATAACTATGTCACTTGAAATTGGTAATTATATATTACTTAACGAGGCAATTAGTACTGGAAAAGTTTTTAAAATACCATTCAGAGGTAATTTAGAAGAAGATATGTTTGAAAGTAACTTTCTTTATATTCCAAAAGGTTCTAGTATTAAAGTACATAAACATACTAATGATGTAGAACTTTATAGATTAATAAAAGGATCACTTGTAGTTGATGGAAAAGAAATGAACATTAATATATGTTTTATAGGCGAAAGTCATAGTATTGATAAAGTTAGTGAAGATACTTTTATAGAAACGTTTAAAGTTAGTAAAAAATATTTAGATTCTCTAGGTAAGGATTATACTGATAATAAAGTGAAGACTCTTATTAAATCTTATCATAGATTAGAAAGCGAGCTTTCATTATAAATAATATGAAATATTATAAAGATGAGAAAGGATTAATAGTTCTTTTAGATTATGTTAAAAACGGAGAAGCTTTTTATTTAGATAATGAAAAATACTATTTTAAATTGACTACAGTTGATGATTTAATTATGGAATTAATAGGTAGTATAATTGCAAGAGAATATCAGATAGATCATGTTTCATATCAAATGGCTTCTAATAATGGATTTATTGGTGTAATTAGTCATGATTTTGAAGGGGATTATACTTATGTTCCTATGGATACTATATTAGAGGATGTTTATAAAACTGATGATATTGATAGATTCAATAATATTAAAGATGTTAATGATTGCATAAAAGTGAAGTATGGCGTGTCTTTAGAAAAAGAAATAATTGATATGTTTTTGTTTGATGTACTTATAGCTAATATTGATAGACATACTTTTAATTATGGAATTCTAAAAAAAGATAAAGAAGTTAAACTTAGTCCTGTATTTGATTATGGTGAAATGCTTTCAAGTGAATCAATTTATTATGGTGGATATTCATTAGGCGTAGATAGAGATGATTATTATAATTATAGAAAAGATATAAAACGACATTTTTTAGATACATTTTTGATGTATTATGATAATTATAAAGATTATTTTTTTGATAAAACTAAAATTATAAATTCAAATAATATTAAAAGAGTATTAGAAGAAGTGGAAGATGAAATAAAACAAAGTATACCTTTAGTGTTAAGAAAAAGAATTATTAATAGATTTAGAGAAAATGAAGATATAATAAATAAAGTTATGTGTAAAAGAAGATAAAGTTTGAAATTATCTTTCTTTTATGTTATATTATGTATGTTTAAGTAGAAAAGAGGAATATTATGAATGAAAATGAAAGATTAGAACTTGCAGAAATTTTATTTCCAAATATTAAAACTACACGTGATGAAATAGAAAAGAAATATCCAGAAAGAGAATTAAATGAAGGCGCTAAAGTTACACGTTATGCACCATCTCCAACTGGGTTTATGCATGTTGGTAATTTGGAAAGTGCTTTTTTAGATTATGTGTTTGCTAAACAAAGTGGTGGAATATTTTATTTAAGATTTGAAGATACAGATCAAGAAAGATATGTAGAAGGAGCTTATGATTTAATTAAATCATCACTAGAAACATTTGATATCATGCCTACAGAAGGAGCTTTATCAGATGGTAATTATGGCCCTTATGTACAAAGTGAAAGAAAAGAAATTTATCAAACTTATATAAAGGATTTAATTATTAATGGACTTGCTTATCCTTGTTTTATGACTAAAGAAGAATTACAAGAAATTAGAGAAGGACAAGAACTTAGAAAAGAAGCTATTGGTGTTTATGGTCCTTATGCTGCTGATCGTGATTTATCTTTAAAAGAAATAAAAGAGAAATTAAAAAATAATGAGGATTATGTAATTAGAATTAAATCTCCAGGAAAAAATGATGAAACAGTTACACTTCATGATTTAATAAAAGGCGATATTACTATGCCTGAAAATATGATAGATGAAGTTATAATGAAAAAGGATGGACTTCCTACATATCATTTTGCTCATGTTATAGATGATCATTTAATGCATACTACTACAGTAATTAGAGGAGATGAATGGGTACCTAGTTATCCAAAACATTTACAATTATGTCAAATTCTTGGATTTAAAGTGCCTAAATATGCTCATTATGCACCACTTACTAAAAAAGATGAAGAAACAGGTAATATTAGAAAACTTAGTAAAAGAAAAGATCCAGAATTTTCTGTAGGATATTATGAAGAAGCTGGTATACCAGCTGAGGGAGTTAAACTATTCTTATCTACTATAGTTAATACTAACTTTGAAGAATGGTATTTACAAAATACAGATAAGAGTTATTTAGATTTTCAATTTAGTTTCAAAAAGATGCCTACAGGTGGAACACTTTTTGATGTAGAAAAGTTGAATAATATATGTCGTACATATTTCTCTAGAATAAGCGCTTTAGAAATTTATGAGAAAAGCTCTAAATATTTTGAAAAATATGATAAAGATTTTTATAAGATTATGACTTCTAATAAAGATAAATTAATTAGTTTTCTTGATATAGAAAGAAATGGTAAAAGACCTCGTAAAGATATAGCAACTTATAAAGATGTAAAAGATGAATCATTATATATGTTCTCTGAATATTTCTTTGAAGATAAAGAAAAAGCATATTCTGAAATAGATAAAAATAGTGTGGATGTAGAACTTCTTTATAAGTATTTAGAAGTATTTGATTCGAACGATGATAATGATACTTGGTATTCTAAGATTCAGACTTTAGCAAGTGAAAATGGTTATGCACCATCAACTAAAGAATATAAGAATAACCCTGATAGTTTTAAAGGACATATAGGAGATATATGTGAAATGATTAGACATGTTGTTACTGGTAAAAATCAAACACCTAATCTTTCAAATATATTAAATATATTAGGAAAAGAAGAAATTAAGAAACGTATAGAATTTTTTGAAAGATAAAATAATTTATGATTTATAAAATTATGTTATTTTTACTAATTTTGTATGTTTGACTATATTTATTAGAGTAAAACTACAAATTCACTTGGTGAAATTTGTAGTTTTTAGTTTGTTTTTCTTCCTAATTTTAAGAATTGGTCTTTTGATTAATATAAGTTTTTGTTTTATAACATTTGTACTTCCAAAAAATAAAAGGAGGAATGTTATGGAAGAAAAAAATAAAAAAGAGTTTTTTACTTGTAGATATGATATAGCTTTTAAAGAGGTATTTATGAAGGAGGAGAATAAAGATATACTTATAGCGCTTATAGAAAGTATATTAAATATAAAAATAAAAGATATAACATATCTAAACTTAGAGAAGAATAATGGAAATATTTATGTTAGAAGAAAACATTTTGATTTTCATGTTAAAACAGAAAAAGAGAATATACATATAGAAGTAAATAATTATTTAGAAGATTATGTAAGACCTAGAAATATGGCTTTTATTTGTAATACTTATTCAAGAGAAGTATTAAGAGGAGAAGAGTATGATGAGAGTACAGAGTTTATTCAAATTAATCTAACATACAAAATGATTAATGAGTATAAAGAGAAAAATAAGTTTCATGATGAAGAAGCATTAAGAATATATAAACTTAGAGATGAGACTGGTAAAAACTTCGTAAATAATTTTAACATA